>VGHK01000003.1 GCA_016868305.1 Betaproteobacteria bacterium
TCGCAGCAGCTCTTTTTAATTAGGCTGGGTCAAAATATTTAGGAAAACCTAACCATGCTTAATCTGGTCCGCGCCATCGACTCTCTTAACAAGTCCATTGGCCACTCGTTCGCCTGGTGTGTTCTGGTACTTACCGCCAGCACCTGCTTCGAAGTCTTTATGCGCTACGTGCTCAATTCGCCTACCGTCTGGGCCTTTGACATGAGCTACATGCTCTATGGCGCGCTTTTTATGATGTCTGGCGCCTATGCCCTATCGCGTGGCTCTCATGTGCGTGGTGACTTTATCTACCGCAAGTGGAAGCCCACCACCCAGGCGCGGCTCGACCTGGTTCTCTACATCTTTTTCTTCTTCCCCGGTATTTTCGCCATGGTCTACACCGGGTCTCAGTATGGTTTTCAGTCGGCCAGTATCCTGGAATCCAGTGTGAATAGCCCCGCCGGCGTTCCCGTCTGGCCGCTTAAGCTGGTGATCTTTGTGGCGGGCGTCACCCTGGCGCTTGGCGGAATCGCCGAAGTGATGCGCTGCATTATTTGTATCCGTGAGGGCAAATGGCCTGGGCGGGAGGGTGATGTCGAAGAACTCGAGGTAGTTTTGCAGCAGGAACATGGAAATAAGGAAGCCGCATGAGTGATCCCGTTATCGCCCTGGTAATGCTGGGGCTCTTTATCCTCGTTATTTTTCTGGGCTTTCCTATTGCCTTCACGCTGATGGCAATGGGCATAGGATTTGGCATGTACGCCTACTGGGATCCTGCCTCCGCCATTCTCGAAAATCGAATCTTTTATCTCTTTGTTCAGAACACCTTTAGTGTTATGAATAACGACGTCTTGATCTCGATCCCGCTCTTTTTGTTCATGGGCTATATCATCGAACGGGCGAATATTCTGGATCGTTTGTTCCTGAGTCTTCAGGTGGGTCTTCGGTTTTTGCCTGGTTCCATGGCGGTGGCAGCCCTAGTTACCTGCGCCCTGTTTGCTACCGCAACGGGAATTGTGGGTGCAGTGGTAACGCTTATGGGGCTTATTGCTTTGCCCGCCATGCTAAAGGCAGGTTACGACCAAAAGCTCTCCAGTGGCGTCATTACCGCGGGGGGTACCCTAGGCATCCTTATTCCCCCCTCTATTCTCTTAATTGTCTATGCGGCCACCGCAAGTGTCTCTGTTGTCAAGCTATACGCGGCCGCCTTGATTCCTGGTTTTCTGCTGGCTGGTCTTTATGTGGTCTATGTAATCACACGCGCAGTGATTAACCCATCGCTTTGCCCAAAGCCTAAAGATGTTGCCACCTATACAGTGCTCGAGAGCGCTTTAATGGTTCTCAAGGCCTTTGTGCCTTTGTTTGCGCTGATTATGGCGGTACTAGGAAGCATCTTGTTTGGTCTTGCAACGCCGTCAGAGGCGGCTGCCATGGGGGCACTTGGCGGCATTATTCTGGCAGTCGCCTATCGTGCCTTTAGCTGGACCCGTCTCCGTGAGTCGGTCTATCTCACGGCCCGAACCACAGCAATGGTCTGCTTTTTGTTCGTGGGTGCAGCCACCTTCTCGTCGGTGTTCTCGTACCTGGGCGGCGAGCATATCGTTAAAGACGCCATTATGGCGCTTGACCTAACGCCTGTGCAGTTTCTGCTGCTTGCGCAGTTGATTATCTTTATTTTGGGATGGCCTCTTGAGTGGTCAGAGATCATTGTTATCTTTGTGCCGATATTCCTGCCGCTCCTGCCCATATTTGATGTCGATCCCATTCTGTTTGGAATCCTCATTGCCATCAACCTGCAGACGTCATTTTTAACGCCACCTATGGCAATGTCGGCGTATTACCTCAAAGGGGTGGCCCCGCGAGACCTGCAACTATGGACCATCTTTAAGGGCTGTTTTCCGTTCGTGGGTTTGGTGATTCTTACCTTAGCGCTGACCTATGCCTATCCCAGCCTGGTCACCTATCTGCCTGATCAGTTCTTTGGGCAGGCCAAAGAGATTCCCTACGATCCCAACGATGAGTCGGTGGTGGACCCCAATATCTTCAAGAGCCTCTAATGTCAGGCGTTAAGCCGACGACCGAGTTTCTGGTCGAAGACTGGAGATCTGCCTTCGTTTCGGGTCGTCTTGATATTCGATCTACGCTGGGCGCGCATGGTGCCTTTGTTGAAATGGCGGATCACGAGGTGGCGGCCTTTGTTGCCCTGGGTGAGGCAGAGCGTAATGCTCAGATTGACACCCTGGAGCAGGTCAAGCAGTCCGGCCAACAGCCAGGGGCCCTTTATGGGGTTTCTGTTGGCCTCAAAGATATTGTCGATACCGAAGACTTTCCTACTTCCTACGGCAGCCCGATCTACGAAGGCCGTTATGCCATTGCTGACGCCACCGTTGCCCGACGGATTCGGCGTGCTGGTGGTCTGATTCTTGGAAAGACAGCCACCACTGAGTTCGCGACCTTTCACCCTGCAAAGACCCGCAACCCCCACAACCCACGGCATACGCCAGGTGGGTCCTCCAGCGGATCTGCCGCGGCCGTTGCAGCCGGATTTGTACCCGTGTCCATAGGTACACAGACCAATGGTTCGGTCATTCGGCCGGCGTCATTTTGTGGGGTCTATGGGTTTAAGCCGAGTTTCGGGCTGATTCCGCGTACAGGTATCTTTGAGACGTCGCCTTCTCTAGACCAGGTGGGTTTTTTTGGTAGAAGCCTTGAAGATATGGCTGCACTGGCCCAGGTTGTGTCGGGCGATGACGGTCGCGACCCCGCAACAAAGGGGCGGTCTCCGCACCGCTTCTTCGATATCTGCAGTGAAGACTTTCCGATTCCTCCTCGGTTCTGCTTTGTGCATACCCCCTGGTGGGACCAGGTGGCGCCCGATGCCCGTGAGGCCTATGAGGCATTTCTAGAGCTCATGGGGTCTGATATCGACAAGCTTGTTCTTCCTGATGTGGTGAACAAGGCGGTCGACTGGCACTCGGTTGTCTACGAGGCTGAGCTTGCTGCGTCTCTGACCAGAGAATGGAGCCACCATAGGCAGCAGCTAAGTTCTGGGCTGCAGGCCCGGCTTGAAAAAGCCCAGGGCATTAAGGCAGTAGACTATCTCATGGCCCAGTCTCGAATAGACCACGTGACAGATGCATTTGGTGAGTTTTTCGACATCTACGATGCCATCCTCTGTCCCGCAGCGCTCGGCACCGCCCCCGAGGGGCTCTCGTCAACCGGTAACCCGATTATGCAAACGGTGTGGACCTTTGGCGGTCTGCCCTGTGTAAGCCTCCCCTTTCTAAGCGGGGAAAACGGCCTTCCGCTTGGGGTGCAGGCGGTCGGCCCTTACCTACAAGACGGGCGGTTACTGCGCGCCTTGCGTTGGCTTGTGCGTACCTTTGACCAAAGGAGTAGCGAATGACATCTACTAAAAATACCGATAGCGAATCCGGGCGTACCTTAGAAACTAAGAAAACCAAGCTGGGGGGGTTTATTGGCCTAGCCCTTCTTTTGGCTTTTTTTACGCCTTATGTCGTCAAGCTTCCCCAGATCGATATCACACTTATTTTGATTGGTGGCATGGTGCTCGCCATCGTGGACTTCATCACGGAGCACAAAGACTAAGGCAGAGACTAAGGTTTATTAAGGCTGGGTACCGCCCTCGGTGGCCGTGTTTTGGCCACTGCGGGTTCGCAAACCCTTAAGAATAAGAAGCGCAGCAACGCCCACAGCCATCACCCACAGTGAAATATGCACTGCCTCTTTGCTTGCCGCGTAGCTAATACTTGAGTAGGCAAGGTAGCCGCAGGCCAGGCAGAACAAGATTGGAGTGATGGGGTAGAGCGGAACCCGAAAGATATCGGCTGCGGTGGTGTTGCCCGATGCGTCGCGCCAGCGTGCAATGAAAAGCGAAATGCCTACGAGAAATAAGAAGCTCCAGAACACCGGAGCCGTGAACTCCACCATGGCCTCAAAGCCATCGGCCTGAAAGGCACCAAAGACAATTAAGGCCAGGGCAATGGCGGCCTGCACGAGATGCGCCGTGACCGGTGTTCCCCGGTCCGCCTGCCACTGGCCCAGACCCCTTAGGGAGACCCAGTCTTTACCCAGGGCATGGTTGGTGCGCGCCCCCACGATCATGGTGGAGTTGATGCTGGTGAGGGCTGCAATTGCCACCAAAAGACCCAGCGCCTTTTCAGCCCAGGGGCCTAAAAAGATGCCTAGAACATCGGCCCCAGCAGCCTTACTGGCGGCCAGACCTGAAAGACCAAGACCGAAGAGAAGCGCGATATTTACCAGCAGATAAATACCGGTAATGACGGCCAGGCTGATGACTAGAACGCGCACGATCGCCCGGGGCCCTCCCTTTACCTCTGAGGAAATATAGGCCGCCTCATTCCATCCCCCGAAGGTGAGAAGTACAAAGACCATCGCGAGACCCAGGAGTCCCATGGGCGGTGTTGTGGCAAAGGCAGCGGTGGGAATGGTCTCGGGACGGGCCGCGGAAAACCCTGCCACGACGATAGCGGCGAGGCCGGTGAGCAGCAGGATAACAAGAACCGTTTGGATACGGCTGGACGCATGCAGGCCCACCAGGTTGGTCGTTGTGAGTACTGACACAATGCCAAAGGCCCAGAGTGCTGAGGAGTACTCCCCGAGGCTAAATACCCTGGTCATGTAGTCGCCAAACACAAAGGCTAAAAGGGCGATTGAACCGGTATTAATGACCATGGCCTTTGCCCAGGCGTAGAGAAAGGAAACATCCTTTCCAAAGGCGCGAGTAAGAAAGTGATAGTCGCCTCCGGTATGCGGATACCGGGTGCAGAGTTCTGCATAGACCAAGGCACCTGCAAGTGAGATTACGGCCCCAGCCACCCATACCGTTACCAGCCAGCCTGCATCTTGGGTGATTCCAGCCACCATGCTTGGGGTCTTAAAGATACCGGCCCCGACCACGATCCCCACCACAATGGAAATCGCAGCCAGGGCCTTGAGTACCTTTTGCGGCTCAGATGTCTGACTTGAGGTGTTGGAAGGGGTGGACATGGTCGGCGGGCCTTTTTTATGGGAGTTGAATGACGGGGTAACACATTCGTGCGAAAGTTTTGGACTGACGGGAGTAGAGCATTACCACAACGGGGTCTTAAAAAAGCAGACAGTTAACGCTGTCCGGAGAACTCCACAGCGGGGGCTGTGGTGATCAACTGGCCCGTAAGCTGCCGTCCACTGACGGTGGCAGTAACAGACACTTTGGATTTCTTGTCCGCTGTAGGATACTCGAACCGCATTTCTGCGCCATGCATACGGGCGGACTCTATGGGAATGGTCTGGCCGTTGATGGTAATGGTGCCCTGGAGCATTTGGTATTTTTGGGTGACCTTGAGCTGGGCTGGCTTGGTCTGCCCAGGAATCTTCAGGGACCAGTCGCCCGCGACCTGGGCCGGTACCACCCAGTAGAAGCCTCGTGCCACTGAGGTTTGAATGTTTTGGTCAGCCTCCCAGTCTCCCATGTCGAAGGAATGCGAGGCCACCCTGGTGCCCGGTTTCATTTTCAGGATGATGGGCCGCAGTCGAAGATTGAGGTCGGGCAGCAGGTAGAGCGTTACCACGTTTGCCTTGGAGAAATCTTCTACGAAGATATCCCCACGAATGATCTTGACCTTGCCGCCCACACCAGCGCGCTCGGCATTACGCTGGGCGAGGGAAGCCATGTCGGGGTTGAACTCAATGCCCACAGCCTGGGCACCGAACTGGCGGGCTGCAGCAATAGCGATCTTGCCATCGCCTGCGCCGAGGTCGTAGACGAGATCGTCTGAGGTAACACCGGCGGTCATGAGCATTCGATTGACCATTTCATCGGGGGTGGGCACCCAGATGACGTCTTTACCTTCCTGCCCGACTGATGGCCGGTATTTATCATCACCGAGTTGCTGCTGCGCAGACACACAGCCATTGGCAAGAACCAGGGCGGAGAGAAGTACACCACTACATAAGCTTCTAAGGGAGAGGCTGAACATGAACAATTCCTTTGTGGGGGGATAATGAACAGAAGGCTAAGCGTACCGCAATCGCGAAGGGAGGAGGATTGGACGCTATTTTCCTGGTCACGGCACCTTTTTTCGGACTGGTGTTAATGGGCTATATTGCCGCAAGGGCAGGAATGGTGCCACTGTCGGCGATCCCAGGGCTTAACGGCTTTGTGCTGTATTTTGCCCTTCCTTGCATGCTTTTTGAGTTTGGGTCAAAAACTCCATTTGAGAAATTAGTAGATCCCCGAGTAGCCTTGGTCTATCTGGCCACGGGCCTCATTCTGGTGGGGCTGGCCGTAGCCTGGGCGCGTCGTAGGGGGCTTTCCTTGAAGGACGGGGCCTTTGGGGCGATCACGGCCGCCTTTCCAAATGCCGGATTTATTGGGGTGCCGCTTTTGGTCACGCTCATGGGTGCCGAGGCGGCCGGGCCCTTAATACTAATGATTATCATTGACATGGTGTTTATCTCGTCTGGCTGTCTAGCTCTGGCTGAGTCGGACCATAAGGGCGGCGCCTGGACGACGTTGGTCTCTTCTTTTAAGGCGATTGTGCGAAACCCCATGCCGATTGCCATTGTTGTGGGAGCGGCTTCCTCTTGGCTCGGAATCACTCTATATGGGCCGGTAGAGAAACTAGTGGGGCTCTTAAGCAATGCCGCCTCGCCCGTGGCACTTTTTACCATTGGGGCTGTGCTTTGGCGTTCCGCGGTCTATGCCCAGCGGGCCGATTTTCAGCATCAGCCCTACCTGGATGTTGTGGTTTTAAAGTTATTGGTACATCCCCTACTAATCTGGGTGCTTGGCATGGCACTGATCTCCCTAGCCTATGGTCCTGATCCGAAGACCTTGGCAGTCATGGTCTTGTGTGCGGCGCTGCCTTCTGCGAGCAATGTCTCTTTGCTTGCAGAGCGCTTCGGTGCGGACAATAGCCGGATCGCCCGTATTATCCTGGTGACTACCGTGGTGTCCTTTTTCAGCTTCTCGGTGGTCGCCTGGCTCATGGGCGTGGAGGCATAAAAAAGAGAGGAACAGTGTGAATAGCCAGAGACGTCATTGGATTGGAAGGGGCCCTGGTGCTTGAGGACCCCAGGGTAAAGTCTCGCGCGGCGCGCACTGCTGGCTTTGATAGCAACATTGGGAAATACACGAGCCTGGCCTTCTTGGAGGCCGAAAAGCTTGCCTTTTAGGGGCTTTTTCGCACTACCTGCGGCAGGCTGGATCGTTCACGATGATTTGCAGCTCTGGGCATTCATGGTTTGATCTTCATCAAAGCAGGTAAGGGGACGTGACGGCACACTGAAAGTGTGGAAACCCCGTCTATACCTCCTACAACTCTTCGATCTCCTCTATCTCTTCTATCTGCCGCTTGATGGCGAAAGGGAGTACTAAACGTGACCCATCTCATTTCAAGTGACCTCCTTCGCCAGTTTGATGTGCCTGGGCCAAGGTACACCTCTTACCCGACTGCAGACCGGTTTGTCGAAGCATTTACACAAGAGAATTATATCCAGGCTCTGACACAGCGAAGAGGGTCTGGCCAGTCCTTCCCCCTGTCTTTGTATTTACATATTCCTTTTTGCGAGTCGGTGTGTTACTACTGCGCCTGCAATAAAGTGGTAACTCGCCAGCACGGGCGGGCTATGTCTACGTAGGCATGGACCACTTTGCCCTGCCCGACGATGCCCTAGCGGTTGCGAAAAGACAGGGAAGGCTGCATCGCAACTTTCAGGGCTACAGCACCCAGCCGGACTGCGACCTTATTGCTCTGGGCTTATCGGCTATCGGACGCATGGCAGGCAGCTACAGCCAGAACGCCAAAACAATCGAGGAATACAAAGATGCGCTAGACCAAGGCCGCCTGCCGATCGTGCGTGGCATGGCCATGTCTCGGGACGACCTGATTCGCAAGGCGGTAATCATGTCTGTCATGTGCCAAGGCGAGATTGACTTTCAGGCCTTCGAGACGAGCTATCTCATCGACTTAAAGAGCTACTTTGCTGCTGAGCTGGAGTCTCTGGAGGACCTTGCAGACCATGGGCTTGTAGTCATAGAGCCTGCAGGAATCCAAGTGACCGAATTAGGCTGGTTCTTGGTGCGGGCTATTGGTATGGTCTTTGACAAATATCTGCAGGCCGATCGCGACCGCGCGCGTTTCTCGAAGATTATTTGAGGCTGTCTCTGTTCCGAGTTGTATTCGATTCGGCTTTTCTGTCTTTTGCCAGTCGTTGTTGTTTTCTGCTGACTCGTACGGCGATCACAATCCGCCACAGGGCAATGGTGAGAAAGTAGGAGATTACTGCTCCCACCACGGCGAAGATAGACAGACCCAGAAACATGGGCTTAGCGACATCGCCCACCGCATGCCAGCTAAATAATGAGGCGGGTTCGGTCGGGAGCACGGTGCCTTCCATGGCCGCTATCGAGGCGGGGTCAGGAGGCTGCCCGAGGATCAGGGTTCCCAGTTGATAGGCCAGAATAAAGATCGGCGCATAGGTAAATGGGTTTGATATCAGCGTGCTAAAGATTGCAACAGGAATATTGGCGCGAAACAAAATGGCACAGACCACAGCGCCGACGCTCTGCAGAACCGGAATAAGAAAACCCCAGAACACCCCGATAGCAACGCTTTTGGGTACGGTTCGGCGGTTGAACTGCCAGAGCCAGGGACGATGTAGCAAAGGGCCAAGCCAGCGCAGCAGGCGGCTGGAGTGAATGGTTTCGGGTGCGGGCAGCCACTTGCTCACAAACTTCTTCATCGTGGCCGGGATTTTGTCAGGAAATGTGACGTTGTGGGGTCTTCATGGCGAAGTTTTTTCGCAGGCCCAGAGCAGGGTAACCCCGCCATCGGAGGGCATTATTTTAGACATATTGCGGCAGGTATCTGCAAGGCAGAGACTGAAGTCTTCGGTAAAAAACGACCGCGACAGTCGTAATGTGGGCAGAGCCACCTGCGCAGGTTGGTACTGGAACCAGCCATCGATTAACTGGCTGTCGGGCCCGGGTTCCATACCGGCCCCAGATCCCTTTACGCGCGCCCGCACAGGCACCAGCAGGATACCGGAATCTTCCCCTTGACCCGCCCGAACCTGAGCATCACGGGCCACCCGGTAGTCTTCTTCCCAGCGCTGCTTCTCAATGGAATGGGTCCAGGCGAGCGTAAAGGATTCTGTGGGAATGAATACGGTTGTCGCTGGGCTCATGGCAGCCTCCAGGGCAAGGCAGATACCCAGTATGCTGCTGCCTACGGTCGCCACTCCCCGTGAACCCTGCCTACGGGGTTGGGGGTGCGATCTGCCCCGCTGCGATACGCCGCTGCCGCCAGTAGTGCCAGGCTATCAACAGGGCCACCAGGCCAAGCCCGATTTCGTCGGTTATTGGCAGGGCGACCACCAACAGGCTTGCGGCACCAATCGCCCATAGCCTCTCCCACCAGGCCAGAGGCCCAAGGAGAAACCCGATAGCCCCAGCCCCCCACATGCCAATGGCCACCAGCGCCTTGAAGACGATCCAGGTGGTATCGAGCCAGGTGCCTGCCTGCAGCATGAGCGCTGGGCTATAGACAGCCATATAGGGAACAATAAATCCCGCAATGGCAACGCGTATGGCCTGCAGACTGATCTTCAGCCCCCGCTCTTTGGCAATCGGCGCGGCGGCGAAGGCCGCAAGGGCCACCGGCGGCGTGAGGTCTGCCATGATGCCAAAGTAAAAGACAAACATGTGCGAGACGATCAGGGGCACTCCCAGTTCAAGCAGTATGGGCGCGGCCAACGAACTGGTAATGATGTAGTTGGGGATCGTGGGAATGCCCATGCCAAGCACCAGGCAGGTGATCATGGTGAGAAAAAGCGCCAGAAAGAGGCTCTGCTCCCCAATGCCGATGACCTTGCCACCCACTTCGGCCGCAACCCCTGTAAGGTTGATGACACCGATGATGACCCCTACCAGGGCGCAGGCAATGCCTACCGGCAGGGCATGCCGGGCCCCTTCCACCATGGCCTTGAGGGCCAAGGACCGTGTGTCTTGCCCCTGGCGCACGGCATAGCTCAGGCCAATAAGCAGGAAGATGACAACAAAAAAGATGCCCACCCCGTAGGCAAAAAATCCCGAGCAGCCTATGCCTAGCAGGATCCAAAAGACCATGCGTAGCGGCAGACTCGGTAGGCCTGAGGCAACACAGACTCCGAATATCAGAATGATGGTGAGCGCCAGGCCAACGCTGCCCGAGAATAAGGGCGTAAATCCGGAGAAAAGCAGGCCGACCAGGCCTGCCAGTGGAATGATGAGATACCACTGCTTCTTGATAGCGGCAAAGGGGTCGGGGCACTGGTCTTTGGGAAGCCCGAGCAGCGAGCACCGGCCGGCCTCGAGATGCACCATCCAGAAGGCGGTGGTGAAATAGAGCAAGGCAGGAATGAGCGCTGCGATACAGATCTGCAGGTACGGCACATTAATAGTCTCGGCCATGATGAACGCCACAGCGCCCATCACGGGGGGCATGATCTGCCCCCCCATGCTTGAGGTTGCCTCTACGCCCCCGGCAAAGGCTGGTCGATAGCCAAATTGCTTCATCAGGGGAATGGTGAGTTGGCCGGTGGTGACGACGTTGGCCACTCCCGACCCATTAATCGTTCCCATCAGCCCGGAGGAGATCACCGCAACCTTTGCAGGGCCGCCACGGGTATGCCCCACCGTACCCATAGCGAAGTCGGTGAATAGCCGGATCATACCGGCTTGCTCGAGAAAAGCGCCAAAGAGAATAAAGAGAAAAATATAGGTGGAAGAGACATAGGTTGGCGTGCCAAAAATACCTTCTGTGCCAAAGCCCAGGGTGCCCACGACCTGATCAAGACCGAAGCCCCGGTGGGCCAGTGCGCCGGGCAGGTATTCTCCAAACATGGCGTAGGCCAAGAAAACCGCGCAGATGATCGGCAGTCCAAGCCCCATGACGCGTCGGGCAGCTTCAAATACCAATACGATGGTGACGATTCCTACCACCCAGTCGGCGGGGATGAGTTCGCCGGCGCGCACGGTAAGGTCGGCCTCGTAGATCCAGTGATAAAAGCTCAGTCCAAACCCTGCCCAGGCCAATACCCACGAAATTGGGCCAGTGCGCCGGCCCTCTTGAGGCGATGCGGGATAGATCAGGTAAATAAGCAGAAGCAAAAAACCTACATGAAAGGCGCGAATCACCTGGCTTGAGAGCGGGTGAAACGAGGACATGACGAGCTGGAAGAGGCAGAAGGCAACCGCCACCCAGAAGATGGGCTTGGTCTTGTTCTGCGTGAAATAACTACCGAGAGCGGTATCGGTCACGTATCTGTCCCTTGGAGGCCCACCTAGAGAAACGCCCCGCCTTCCTTTCGGGAAAGCGGGGCGGGACCACGGACTCTTCGAGGGTTTACTTTAGAACACCCACTTCACGGTAGTAGCGCTCAGCGCCTGGGTGGAGCGGTACGGGCATTCCTTTTGTGGCATTGGGCCGTTGCATTGCCTTCGCGGCGTTGTGGGCGGCATGCATCGTATCAAGG
Organism: Betaproteobacteria bacterium; assembly: GCA_016868305.1. Taxonomy (GTDB): domain Bacteria; phylum Pseudomonadota; class Gammaproteobacteria; order Burkholderiales; family Burkholderiaceae_A; genus Hahnella. The sequence continues at coordinate 11,521 of VGHK01000003.1, forward strand.
TTGTCATACAGGGCCTTGGTCATTTGATAGGCAAGCTCATCCGACACGCCCGTATGGGTCACCAGGAAGTTGGGGATCGCTGCCGTAGGAATATCGGTGGTCTGCCCGGTGTAGGTATTGGCTGGAATAACCGTAGGCTGGTAGGCAGGATCACCGACCTTGGCCACAACATCGGCAGGGATAGGAATAACCACGATCTTGATTGCGGTGGACAGGTCACGGATGGAGGCAACCCCAAGCCCCGCAGACTGCAGGGTGGCATCGAGCTGGCGGTTCTTGATGAGCTCTACTGACTCGGCAAATGGCAGATATTCCACCCTGGCGAGGTCGTTGTAGGTAAGCCCTGCTGCCCGGAAGATCGCACGGGCATTGAGTTCCGTGCCCGAACGCGCGGCGCCCACCGAAAGCCTCTTGCCTTTGAGGTCCGCAAGGGTTCTGATACCTGAGTCGACATTGGCAACAATCTGGATGTAGTTGTTGTACGTGGCAGACAGGCCCCGAAGCTTATCGAGCTTGGTCTTGAACCCGGCATCTTCTACGCCATTCCAGGCGTCTGATAAGGCGTCGGCCAGGGTGAAGGCCAGTTCACCGCGGCCTGCCTGAAGCAGGTTGAGGTTTTCGGCCGAGGCCTTTGTCACCTGTGCCGTGGACCGGACATTAGGGATTGCCTTGGCGTAGACCTGCGACAGCGCTACCCCGAGCGGGTAGTAGACCCCTGCCTGGCCTCCCGTAAGAACATTGACGAACTGCTGCTGAGCCTGAACCGCTGGCAGTGAGAAAATCGCTGCAGAGGCGATAATGGCGGCGAAAGACCTCCGCAGGACACGATGGGTAAGGGTCATAACTGGCTCCTGTGTGTATCGTTGTAAGTAACTGCGCAACGTATCACAGTGCCATGTACGCGTGCGGATCCCTATCGGGAGTTTTACCAATAAGAGGAAGATAAGAATGAACCTTGCGCATGACCTGACCACCGCAGATAGCCCTATGAGCTTTGAGGCCTATGAGGCTTTTATTGCCCCTATTCGTGCCCGGTACGAGCGTACCCAGCGGCTCTTTGGGGGCGTCTTTTTCTTGTTGTTTATCGCGGCATGCGCCGCGCTGTATTTTGAAGAGGTCAGCCAGGGGCTGCTTTTTGGGCTTATCTCGATCTACTTTTTGGTGCGTTCCACAGAAGCCTCTCTGGCCATGGATGTGCTTGATGGCCAGAGGGTTGCTCTTTTGGTGCATCGACCCGATGCCTCAGGGTAAGCCGAAGTCTGGTGCTGGCAGTTCCCAAAGGGTCTGGATCTGCCCTAGCTTAGTCCCCCTGAAGGCTGCGCAGTCGATTCAGTGCGTCTTGGTTCCGGCGTCGACGACGTTCATGCTGCTGGCGCTCGGCGGGCTGCGAGGCTTTCGCGGTTGGTTCGGCAGTTTCGGGCTGCCCCTTATGCGTTGAGGGTGGCGCAGCAGGCGCACTCATGGCAATGGCCTGTTGGGGCGGTGTTGGCACCTGATCGGTGGGGGCCGAAGGCGCAGCTGACTGGTCTTGAGCTTCCAGATCCGGAAGGTCATCGGCCAGGGCGCCTTTGGGCAGGCCGATGGGATTGAGGATTTTCGAAGACGTGCGGTCTCGGCTGTAGTGCACAGGCACTTTGGGCGCGGTCTTCATTCGGCGTGCGGAGGGCGCGCCCGCTCCGACACCTGCTTGGGTCGGCGGTGCAGGGTCAGGCTGCCCGAGCCGCATCACCGACTCGGCGTCGAGCAGTCGAGGGGTCCATCCACGAGGGGGGGCTGCCAGACTGTCTGCGCCCATAGAGAGCCGCAACTGGTTGAGGCCAGGGTGGTCCAGAAAGTTGCTGAGCTTCATCGCGCGGTATCAGTATGCGGGGGCTGCGATGGACCGTGCGATCTTCGCCAGCCGCTCATCCGCATTGGTAACGATTCGAAATTCCACCCGCTGCGAGGCCGCCTCGTCAATACGTTGTCCCTGGCTCAAGATGGGCCGCGATGAGGAAAGGCCATTGGCGGTCAGGCGCTCAATAAGCCAGGCCTCTTGAGCCCTCGCGCTGGGCAGCTGCATGACATATTCCAATGTGGAGCGCGTTCGCGCCTGAGACAGGGCCATGTTCTTAAAATAGGCATCTAGCCGGGATGGCGCGGCAGACCAGAAGGTGGAGGTATGTCCTTCGATGCGAACCTCTTTCACCGTATCAATGAACTTCTCGTTGGTAAGAATTGCGAGATAGCGGGGAATGAAGTCTTTCAGGATGTTCTGAAAGAGCGGCCTGAGCTGGTCGGATCCGGTACTGAAGAGAACTTCAGGATTCTTAAATCGGATTGTCATATCTCCCAGAAGCTCTGCATCCCATTCCTGAAAGTTTTCGGCAAACTCGCTCTGCAGGGCACGGTGCAGGTCTTCCCGCGTGATTTCATACTCTTTGACGATAAGGGTAGTGGTCTGCTCAACCCGCGTCATGTAGAGGGCCGCCAGCAGCAGAAAGACCATCATCAGGCCCATCATGAGGTCGCTTAGCGGAATCCAGTGGCTGTTGTTACCGGAGCTGTCTGACATACCAGGGGGCCTGAGGGGGTGCTCTTATGGGAGAGTCTGGGAAGGGGGCTGCGGGGCTATGGCGTCTGAGGGCGCTTAGATTTTCCGAGCCATCTGCACCACCTCGCGTAGCCGCTCGGTAAGGGGCAGGTAGTCTTCTACAAACCGGTTGCTAAGCGCAGCAAGCTGACCCGCCAGAGCCTCCAGGGCGTCGTTAAGCTCTTTTTGCAGGCCCTTATCGAGCGCTAACACCCCTTCTTTGATGACACGGGCATTGTCCTGCAGGCCTTTTTTGAGTTCGTCCTGGGCCTGGCTGATGACTTCGCTGATCTGCTTTCGGAAGTCTGCCTGGCTGAGCTGCATCTGCACCCCAAGGTTCTCCGTGGCCCTTGCCATGGCCTGCTGCACGCGGGCGAGCTCCTCTTCCTGGGTCTTTGCGGTGCTGGCGACAATCCCACGCAGCTCTTGGTTGGCACCCAGAATCTCACCGGCCATTTCGTCAGAGACTGCGATGATCTTGTCTCGGATCTGACCAAGGCCTTGTTCCACCTGGGTGAGCATCTCACTGGCCTTCTGCGAGAAGGTAGGCGTTACCGCACTCATCTGACCGAGCACATCGGCAAGGGCGCGCTGCTGGGCGAGCAGCATGTCGCGGCCATTATTTAAGAACTCGATCTGCTCGGCCAAGGCCTGGGCGACCTTCTCGAATTGTCCAGCACTGGCCACGATGGTCTGCAGCGTGGCCGCTGCCTGGGCCAGTTCGCCAGCGGCCTCTCGTTGGCGCGCCTGCAGCAGGTCGAGCTCGTCTTTGTACTGCTGCTGCCAGACCACGAGGCGCTCCACCGCAAGGTTGAGCTGTTTGAAGTTGTCGCCGAACTGACTGCTAAGCTTTTCGTTGAAGTCACGAATCACTGATTCGAGCGCCTGAACGATTGCCTTCTGGTTGTTCTCCACCATGTGGGTGGCAAAGCCCCGGAACTCGGCGATCAGGGCCTCAGACTGGGCGCTTGCCTCTTCACGACCGCCAGAAATCTGGCTGCTGAGGCTCTGGGGCTCTGGGCCGGTAATCGCCCGGCGCAGACCCTGCAGGGCCACGACCACATCGTTGAGACTGGCGTTTCCGGCGGGGCCGTCTTCTTCTTCTTCGATCTCTTGGCGCACCTTACGAAACCGCTGGGCAAATCGCAGCGTGAGGGCGCCGAAGACGCCTGCGAGCGAGGCCCAGAATGCGGTACGGATGCCCCCCAGAAGGCTAGGCACACTAGACTGAATGTCGTTGGGGTTAAAGCCGAAGAGTGCCACGGTGATTCCGGTAAAGCAGCCGAGAATGCCCATGGTGGTAAGCACCTCGGGGCCATGGACTACGCTGAACCGGTCGAACCGAATATGAAAGAAGAGGGTCACCAGAGCAATGCTGGCGATAAAGAGAATCTCGAGAAGCAGGGTGACATTGGTCATGAGACGAAGCCTAGAGGATTGTTACGTGTCCGCCAAGAAGTATGCACGCGCATGCCCAGTCTACCCTTTAGGAACGTTTGATCTGCGCGAGGATCTGCTGGTTGCGATGTCGGGGCAGCCGGGTGGAGATAGCCCGCGTCTTAAGCCTTTGTTTGGCAGCCTGGTTATTGCCGGCAAGCCGGAAACGCGCCTCCTCCACGGGTATGCGGTGGATCTGCGCGGGGCTATTGACCACCAGGCTCGCCTCCCCGATACCCTGGGAGAAAGAAGGGTGCGAGAGATACTGAATCGGCTGAACCACCTCGGTCACTGCCACCCACTGCCCCACCCAGGCATAGTTCGGTAAGAGCCTGCTATCGAGTCCAGGGGTTTCGAGGAGTTCCGGCAGAATCTTCACCCGCACCACATTACCACTGGATAGCGCCTGGAAGTCGATGTAGATATAAGGCCGCAAGGCAAGCTCCAATCCGAACCGGGTCTTTCCGGCGCGCACCTCTACCACCTGGCCAATGAGTTCGACTCGCCGACCAACAAGCCGTGCCACCTTGGGGAAGCTTGCTGCGGCAACCACTTCAAATGATCCCAGGTAGACCTTCGGGGGTGGGGGCAGGGCCGATCGGGAGACAGCCTGCTCAGCGCTGTTAGGCTTGACAGGGCGGGCCGCAGCCAGATCTTTGACGGGGACATTTCCCCGATAAAAGTCCTCTGCGCGCGGTACCCGATCGATGGGGGCCATGCAGATGAGGGCGAACTGTTTGACTGGCACGCTCAGACTGGCAACCCGCGCGGCCATGCCGAACGTCTGTGAGGCAAGGGGGTCGGCAAAGTCGGTTCCGCGAAAGACCAGGCCCTCTTCATCGCTATAGGTGCGGTCGTAGATCTCGGGTAGAGCCTCCAGTAGGCGCAAAGACAGATCGAGCACAATGAAGGCAAAGTCGTCGAGGCGAAGGTTAAAAAAGCTTTCGTTACGCAGCGGATGCTGAAAGTTCACATGCCCAAGCTCAGAGGCCTTTAGACTTGAGAGTTGGGGAACAAACATACCGTCATAGTCGATAAGGGTGAGGCTATCGGCCTCGGGGCTCACCAGTATGTTTCCGAGCTGTATATCGCCATGGGCAATCTCAAGCCTGCGCAGGTCTGCGCAGAGGTCTCGCAGGGATAGCCGCAGCTGCCGGAGTTTGAGCGTATGTTTGTGATGAACAGCCAGATAGTCTCCCAGGGTCTGGCCTTTGGCCCAGGCCATCTTTAACAATGGCACCCGGTTGCCCTCCACCAGCATACCTCCGGGTTCGTAGTCAAAGGCCACGAAGGTCTCTCTTCCCAGGGTGCGGTTTGCCGCATGGGTTGCCTTTGCAATGGCGCTGTAGCGCTGTTCAATCTCTTTGGAAACCCGCGTGAAGCAGCGCAATGCCAGGGCCTTGCCATGGGCCGTTGCCTTAAACACCAGTGCGAAGTTACCCGAACGTGCCCGTGGCATGCCCAGGGCGTTGGTCTCAATCTTTGCCTGATGTAGATCGGGGTCTGCGAATACCTGACGCGGTGGCTGCTGCAGCGCGCGCAGGTACTGCTCTAGGTTGGGCAGGGTGAGAGCCATTATCCGAGGTCTACGATAGCCAGGGTGGTATCGTCTTTGCGCATCTTCCCTTGCAATCGCGACTGGGTGATCCAGTAGCGAAAATCGTTCTCAGGGAGGTTTAATGCCTTTTCACACTGCGTCCATTCTCCCGCTATGGCAAGCTCCAGGGCATAGCAGCCCAGGGCATCGGTCATGAGGAACATCCGCTGTCCCAGGACTTCGCTTTTGGGCAGTCGTCTGACCGACCAACGGCTGCGCTCCCGTTCAAAGACCACACTGTCGCCGCGTGCATCGGAAGACAAAAGCACCGGGTGCTTTTTGAATTCATCCGGGGTCTGCAGCACATGACTCTGAATCTGGCCCCGGGGATCCTTCCAAAGCGCCACGGTGTCTCCAATGCCAAGGACCAGAACGTCTGGGCCGGCATCGACCAGACCGAGAATACTGGAGAAATTGCCCCTATCGAAGGCTGCCTGCTGCGACCAGGACAGCTTCCTCTGGGCAACGATTCCCAGAAACATTGTGCGCGCCTGTATAACGATGCTGCGAATGGCGGTGTCGTTAAGCGCAGGTGTTGGAGTCTGGGAGAAGGTCTGGGTAAAGACCTGACAGAGCAGCCTTCCCCAGGTACGCGAATCAAACGATTCGCTGGCGCCATCGCTCATGGCACATGCAAACCCTTCCGTCGTCCAGAAAAAGAAGTCATCGTTGGCGTCGGGGTAATCGGGATCCTTCGGGAAGGAGAGGCTTCGAACTACCCGCATAGAGACTTAACGCAGCATCAGGGATTGCGAAGAGGCTCGGGTGCCAATATCGAAAAATTCCACTACCTCGACTGGCTCGACGTTGAAAAAAAAGCCCCGGGCATGGGGTGACACCTGATAGCCCTTTTCCCTGGCGGCCTGGGCAACCGCAGCGGGAAGCTCGCTCGACATGCGAAACAAGCTCTTGCCGTAAGGGTCGATTACATGGTTTTCATCGTCTGCAAACTTAAGCGGACTGCCCTTGGCCTGACCGCTATGCAGGTTGAACAGCAGGATGTCGCCATCATCGGTACCAATCTGTCGCAGCTGCTCTGCCACCGGCTCTGGGTCGCCATCGGAGGGCTCGCCATCGGTGACATGCAAGACCGTGGGGGGATAAGACTCGGCATGCTCATCGCACCAGACCGCTAGAGACTCCGCAGCGATACGGAGCGCCTTGCGCATAGGGGTGCCGCCATCGGCCTGGGGCGTAAACCAGATCGGAAACTGAATGGTCTGTTCGATAACTCCGCCCGCGCCGTCGGGAACCTTCTGTCGCCTTTGCTCAATCGAAATCGGACTCTTCTCAAAGTCAGAAATCGGGTGAAACATTTTTGATGCAAAGGGGCCTTTCAAGGCATTTCCTACCTGTGCCCCCCCGTAGCCAATGGCACCGATTTCAAAGTAGTCGCGAACGCCCTCAGACTTTGAGCAACGGGCAATGAGGTTGACCACCACCCGGTTTAAGGCGTCGCTGACAAACTGGGCGCGCGACATCTTGGTCTGGCCTACAGGGTCTGCCATGGACCCAGACTGGTCTATGAGGAATAAAAACGCCGTAGGACTGGTACGACTAATTTCGGCGCTGTAGCTCATGGCAGTTCTCCTAAAGATTATTTCTTAAATGTCTCACGCAGACTTTCCGAAATCGCCTTCGCGCGCTCCTCCATGCTGTCACAGTTCGCGGTGAGGGTGACCTCAGGCTTTACAGGAATCGAGCCCGTGTCGTAGTGGAAGTCTGGAAACCGGGCATTGGCGAGAAGCTTGATGCGCTGATTGGGCAGTGCCTGAAGGCTGGCCTTGCCATCGGCGAATTCCGCGGTTGGCCCGTCTGGCATCACCTTTGCCATGAATGCGCGCTCGTGAAAGGGGCATTCATTAATGAGGGTGACCGAGACCCTGATGGGCTGGGGCGGGGCGACAACCTTCGAGAACAGGCCGATTGCTGCCTTGGCAGGCTCTGTTTCCAATAGACGCGTGAGGTTAAATCCCAGCCAGATGACGGCGACGGTTGCTGAGACTGCGCCTAAGGCTATCCCCCAGTTGCGAAGGCGGGTAACCGGATCGGAGGGCTCCTCAGGCGGTACCCAGAGTACCTTTGCCCTGCGCGGTGCATCCTCGTCTTCCAGGGGTGGGCTAAGCGGCGCACCGCCTGCCATGGGGTTGGCATCGTAGGGCGGCGCAGGGTAGGGGTCCCAAAGGTCTTCTCCAGCACTCGGGCCGCTCGTACTAGCCGCGGTTTTAGACCCTTCGTTGTCTGCCTCGGGAGGCTCAAACCAGTCGGCGCCCCGGGCAGACTGGGATGCCCTTGGCTTTTTGGTCGCACCCGGTGGAAGCGCCTGCGGCGGGATGGGGGGAAGATCGGGCTGAGATGCTACCGGGCCAGAGGTGGCCGCCGCGGGCGCGCCGGGCACGACGGGAACGGCAGACTCTTGTTCCGCAGCAATCTCTTCCAGGCTTCTTGGTTTGATTACCATCGCCCAATATTAACTGCTTACGACTCAATATCTGCGTACAACTGTCGATGCAAAATTATGGAAAGTTACCCGATTGCCCTGAAATGCTGACGCGATTACGCCTCGCAACCCTTCTCTTTGTTGGCCTTTTCCTGGCGCCCTTAGGCACGGAGGCTGCCTACCTAATTCTTGAGCGTAACCGGTATAAGGTTGCCTACGTGGATCTTGCCACCGTTCAGGTAACCGAAAAGGGCCGAAAGTTTCTCGTGATTCACGACTTTTTAAACCCTGACCTGCTCGGTCACATGTCCCGGCGGCATGTGGAGGAGATTGACTGTCTGGGAAAGCGTGCGCGCACGGTGGCCTATGCCTTGTTTACTGGCAAACGCGGAACGGGCAGGTCAAGCCTGGGCGAGGCCGGGGGCGAGACCACCCCCTGGAAGCCGATTCGTGGCAAGCAGGACCCTATGGAAGTCGCCCGTGCCCGTTTGTGCCCGGTCTAATGCGCGGTGGCAGACAAAATTTCTTGCGCGTCGACCGCTTCTTGGTTTAGGTCTTGTTTGGCCTAAGCATGGTCACCACCAGCGTGATCACTGTGAGGGGCAGAACAAATCCCATCAAGGCATCCGAAAATATTCAAGTCCAAGCAAGAACAAAAAAAGATCGGACACGGAAGATCCTTCGGCGCGTTGAGAAACCAAAGCCGCAATCATGGCATGAATGTTCTCGGGCATACTTCTGCAGCAATTCACGTGCTTTTGAAAGGAATCGGGATGAAAGCTGCGCCCACCACCGACCTCTGCGATGCCCACGAGCCGCTTTTGGCCTCTGGGGTTCTTCGGGTTCTCCCGCCGGTTTTTCAGAACTATGGCGGCGCGGAGTCGATGGCGGGTCAGGTGGTTACCTTGAAGTGCTTTGAGGACAATGCCCTGGTGCGCTCCACCCTGGAGACCCAGGGTCGTGGTCGTGTCCTCATGGTTGACGCTGGGGGAAGCGATCGTTGCGCCTTGGTAGGGGGAAACCTCGCCGCGATTGCCCAGGCAAAAGGCTGGGCTGGTATCGTGCTACATGGGTGTGTGCGAGACCTTGCGGAGCTTATCGAGGCGCAGCTTGGTATCTGGGCGATTGCCTCGCACCCCCGGCGTGCAGCGAAGCTGGGCCTGGGCCAACAGGACATTGCGATCGATATGGCCGGAGTACTGGTGCAGCCCGGCGAATGGTGTTATGCCGACGCGGATGGTATTTTGGTGTCGCAAAAGTCTCTGCATGGCGCGGGGTCTAGCGTCTGACAAATTGGTACCCGGATAAAAAGCCTGGCCATTTGTCAAATGAAGAATTTCAGGCGGTCAATTTTTAACCACCCTAGCTCGAGCCCGAATACGGGTCATTTTTTTGTAACAAACCCGGTTTTTTCCACATAGCCTGGGGATAACTTTTTTAAATTTTTTTGTGTGACGAAATCTAACTACGACGAATCCTCTATTCGGGTGCTCAAGGGTCTTGAGCCGGTGCGCCAACGGCCCGGCATGTATACCCGCACTGAGAACCCATTGCATATCCTGCAAGAGGTAATTGATAACGCTGCCGATGAGGCGCTTGCCGGGTATGCGCGCACTATCTTGGTGACCTTACATGTCGATGGCAGTGTTAGCGTTGCCGATGACGGCCGGGGCATACCTGTAGGGCCGCACCCCGAGGAAAAGGTGCCGGTGGTCGAGATTGTCTATACCAGGCTGCATGCCGGGGGCAAGTTCGATAAGGGCTCTGGCGGGGCCTATGCATTTTCGGGCGGTCTGCATGGGGTGGGTGTCTCGGTCACCAATGCCCTGTCAACGAGGCTTGACGTTACCGTATGGCGTGATGGGGCCGAGTGGCAGATCGGTTTTGCAGGCGGGGAGGTCGTTGCGCCGCTGCAAAAAATCTCCAGGCTGAAAGACAGCCGATCGGGCACAAAGGTGCAGGTCTGGCCAGACCCGAAGTATTTCGACGACCGTGTTATTCCGCACCAAGAACTTGCTCGCAGCCTCAAGGCCCGTGCTGTGCTGCTGCCAGGGGTCACCACGATCTTGCTGTCTGAGAAAACCGGGCAGACCGAGCAATGGAAATACACCGGCGGCCTTGAAGACTACCTTCGCGAGTCGCTTGCCGATGCCGAGCTGGTGGTGCCCCTATGGAGTCACGAAGGCTACGTGGGAAAAGCAGATGACACCTTTGCCGAAGGCGAGGGAGCCCAATGGGTACTCGCCTTCACCCAAGAAGGTGGTGTGGTGCGTGAGTCGTTTGTCAACCTTATTCCTACTACGGCAGGCGGTACCCATGAGGCCGGACTGCGCGACGGCCTGTTTCAGGCGGTAAAGGGCTTTGTCGAGCAGCATGGCCTGCTGCCCAAGGGTGTCAAGCTCCTGCCCGAGGACGTCTTTGCGCGGGTGAGCTTTATCTTGTCTGCAAAGGTGCTTGACCCGCAGTTTCAGGGCCAGACCAAAGAAAAACTCACTAGTCGCGATGCGCTGCGTCTGGTTGCCAGCCAGACCAAGGGTCCCTTTGAGCTCTGGCTGCATCGTGACCTTGAGGCCGGAAAGAAAATTGCCGAGCTCGCCATTCGCGCGGCCCAGTCACGACAGCGTTCTGCCCAAAAGGTTGAAAAGAAAAAAGGCTCAGGGGTTGCCGTATTGCCGGGGAAGCTTACCGATTGCGAGTCCACCGACCTGCAGCGCAACGAGCTTTTTCTGGTCGAGGGCGACTCTGCCGGTGGCTCTGCCAAGATGGGCCGCGACAAAGAGTTTCAGGCCATTCTGCCGCTGCGCGGCAAGGTATTGAACACCTGGGAGGCTGAGCGTGACAGGCTTTTTGCCAATGCGGAGGTGCACGATATTTCGGTGGCCTTGGGCGTGGACCCGCATGGCCCGCAGGAGGCGGTCGATCTCTCAGGGTTGCGCTATGGCAAGGTCTGCATTCTCTCGGATGCCGATGTCGACGGCGCCCATATTCAGGTCTTGCTGCTTACGCTTTTTTTTCGGCACTTCCCGCAGCTCATCGACCGCGGCCACATTTTTGTGGCTCGGCCCCCGCTGTTTCGGGTCGATGTTGAGGCCCGTGCCAAAAAGCCTGCACGTAAGATCTATGCCCTTGACGAAGGAGAGCTTACCCATGTGCTGGATAAGCTCAGGCAGGAAGGGCTCCGAGAAACGGCCTGGAGCATCTCGCGGTTTAAGGGCCTGGGCGAGATGAGTGCCGAGCAGCTCTGGGAGACCACGCTTAATCCCGATACCCGGCGGCTCCTGCCCATTAGCCTGGGTGCCTGGTCTGTGGGCGAGACCGGGCAGCGGTTTAACCTGCTCATGGGCAGAGGCGAGGCTGCCTCGCGTCGCAGTTGGTTAGAAGAAAAAGGCCATCAGGCCGAGGTAGATATCTAATGCCAGGACCACGGTCGCAAGACCCCACGCTTGATTTGTTTTCTGAGCCTGAGGCGCGGGGCACACCCCCGCCGCCCGCGCCCCCGCAGTCCGGTCTGCCCGGGGGCATTGCATTCGATGGCGAATCGATATCCCTTGCGGATTTTGCCGAGCGCGCCTATCTCGACTATGCGGTGTCGGTGGTAAAGGGCCGCGCCCTACCTGATCTCTGCGACGGTCTAAAGCCGGTGCAGCGTCGCATTCTGTTCGCCATGGACCGCATGTCGTTGGCCGCCAATGCCAAGCCAGTGAAGTCGGCCCGGGTAGTTGGAGATGTGCTGGGCAAATACCATCCGCATGGTGACCAGTCTGCCTATGACGCGCTCGTGCGTCTGGCCCAGGGGTTTACGGTGCGCTACCCCCTTATTGATGGCCAGGGAAATTTTGGCTCGCGCGATGGTGATGGTGCGGCCGCTATGCGCTACACCGAGGCACGGCTAACACGGTTTGCCGATTTACTGCTCTCCGAGATCGACGAGGGCACCGTTGACTTCGGCCCGAACTACGATGGCTCAATGACCGAGCCGCTGCGGATGCCCGCCCGGCTTCCGGTCTGTCTTCTCAATGGCGCCTCGGGCATTGCCGTGGGCATGGCCACCGAGATTCCGCCGCATAACCTGCGTGAGGTTGCCGCCGCCGCCTTGGCCATGCTGGACACGCCTGATCTTTCTATGGCCGACCTTATGCGGCTCATGCCTGGCCCCGACTTTCCTGGCGGGGGGCAGGTGATCTCTTCTGCAGACGAGATTGTCGCTGCCTATAGCGCGGGCAAGGGTTCTCTAAAAATGCGCGCCCGGTGGGTCTTCGAAGAGCTTGCCCGCGGCCAGTGGCAGCTTGTGGTTACTGAGCTGCCCCACGGCGTTTCGGCCCAGAAGGTACTCGAAGAGATCGAAGAGCTCACCAATCCCAAGGTGAAAACCGGCAAGAAGTCTCTCCTACCAGACCAGCAGCAGACCAGGCAGCTTATCCTGGGTCAGCTTGAGTCGGTGCGCGACGAATCGGGAAAGGATGCCGCAGTACGACTTGTCTTTGAGCCGCGCAGCTCGCGGCTGGATCGTGACGAGTTTGTCACTCTGCTGCTGGCCCATACCTCGCTGCAGAGTTCTGTGGCCATGAACCTGGTGGCTGTTGACTTCGAGGGCCGACCAAGGGCCTTGTCCTTGCGCGATATTCTGGGCCAGTGGCTGCAGTTTCGGGTACAGACGGTGCGACGACGGTCTGCCCATCGACTGGCCCAGGCGGAGAAACGAATTCATGTGCTTGAGGGCCGCACCATCGCCCTGGCCCGGATTGATGATGTCATCCGTGTCATTCGCGAGAGCGACGAGCCCAAGCCGGCACTCATGTCTGAGTTTGGGCTTACCGAGGTACAGGCAGAAGACATTCTCGAGATTCGACTGCGCCAGCTTGCCCGGCTTGAGGCCATTAAAATCGAGAAAGAGCTCGCAGACCTTCGCGAGCAGGCCGATCGGCTGAGGCATCTGCTCGACAATGAAAAGGCACTGAAGAAGGCGGTCGGCAAAGAAATCTCCGAAGATGCCAAGACCTTTGGCGATGACCGACGCACCATCATTAAAGAAGAGGCCCGGGCCACGGTGGAGGTGCCGGTGCTTGATGAGCCGGTTACCGTGGTGGTCTCTGTCAATGGCTGGGTGCGCGCCCGTCAGGGGCATGGCCACGACCCTATGGCCTTTGGCTTTAAGACGGGAGACGCGCTCTACGCCACCTTCGAATGCCGCACCGTGGATGCCCTGGTTGCCTTATCCAATACCGGCCGAAGCTATAGCGTGGCGGTTGGGGGCCTTCCCGGAGCCCGAGGCGATGGCGCGCCCATGACCTCCATGATTGACTTAGAGGCTGGCAGCCGGCTCGTTGCCTTTGTTGCTGCGGATGCCGCAGCAACACTGATGGTTGGCACCGCCCGTGGCCAAGGTTTTCTTACCCGGCTCGAGGGACTTGTCGGCCGCAATCGCAGCGGCAAGCAGTTTATGACTCTTGATGCCGGTGACGAGCCCAGCATTCTCAGGCTGCTTCCAAGTCCTCAGGGTGCCCTGGCAGGTCTCACCGCCGAAGGCCGGCTGCTGATCTTCGGTCTTGATGAGGTAAAAGACTTGCCTACGGGGGGAAGGGGGGTGATCCTGATGGAGCTTGAGTCTTCTAAAGACAGCCTGATTGACCTGGCCTGGGTTCCGGATTCGGGCCTTGTGGTGCGCGGCGAGGGGCGGTCGGGTAGGCCTGCCGAGCAGCAGCTCTCGCGAAAGGAGCTTATGCCTTTTGTGGGCAAGCGTGCCCGTAAGGGCAAGTCTTTGGGCTTAAAGTTTCGACCCCTCGGGCTTGCGGCGCCGCAGGCTAAGCCCTGACCCTTGAAATCCGGGGCTCTGCCCTCACGTTACCCAATTGAAATTTGGAGGGTTCTGCCCGTGCCCAGTATTTTGCGGCAGGCCGCTAATGGCTTTACCTATATGACCATGGAGTAGCGCATGTCTAAAGAAACCATGTCTTTTCAGACAGAAGTGAAGCAGCTTCTGCACCTCATGATTCATTCCCTATACAGCAACCGCGATATCTTTCTGCGTGAGCTGGTATCCAATGCCTCAGATGCCTGCGACAAGCTGCGGCTTGAGGCCCTGGCCAACGATGGGTTGTTTGAGGGCGACCCTGAGCTAAAGATTCGGGTGTCGTTTGACCCTCAGGAAAAGACGATTACCGTGGAAGACAATGGCATTGGCATGACCCGCGATGAGGTCATTGCAAATCTGGGAACCATCGCCCGTTCTGGTACCAAGGAATTCTTTAGTAAGCTGTCTGGCGACTCTGCAAAAGACTCTGCCCTTATTGGCCAGTTTGGCGTGGGCTTTTATTCGTCATTTATTGTTGCCCAACATGTAACGGTGCTCACCCGTCGCGCGGGGGCTGCTGCAGACCAGGCGGTTCGCTGGGAGTCTGATGGCACCGGAGACTTCAGCCTTGAGTCTGCCCATCGCACCGCCCGCGGCACTGCGGTTATTCTCAAGCTGCGGGCCCCCGAAGGTGAGGGCGAAGATCAGAAGAGCCATGACGACCTGCTCTCGCACTGGAAGCTCAAAGAGATTCTGAAGCGTTATTCCGATCACATCGGGCTTCCCATCGAAATGAAAAAGCGCGACTGGAACGAGAAGAAAAAAGAGTACGAGGAGAAGGACGAATGGGAGGTGGTGAACCAGGCCTCCGCCCTCTGGACGCGGTCAAAGTCTGAGATCACCGAAGACCAGTACAAAGAGTTCTATAAGAGCTTGGCCCATGGCTTTGATGACCCTCTGGCCTACACCCATAACCGGGTGGAAGGACGCACCGAGTACACCCAGCTTCTGTATCTGCCCACCAAGGCGCCCTTCGATCTCTACGACAGGCAGTCACGCCATGGCCTAAAGCTCTACATTAAGCGTGTCTTTATCATGGACGATGCAGAGCAGCTGCTGCCCAACTATCTGCGTTTCGTCCGCGGTATCGTCGATTCCGCCGATCTCCCGCTGAACATATCGCGGGAGATTCTGCAGGAGAGCCGTGATATCAAGGCGATCCGAGAGGGGTGTGCCAAGCGCATTCTCAGCCTTCTTGAAGACCTGGCAGAAAACAAACCGGAGGACTACAAGACCTTCTGGCAGGAGTTCGGGCAGTGTATTAAAGAGGGCTTTGGCGAAGACTTTGCGAACAAGGATCGTCTGGCAGGTCTTGCCCGTTTTGTGAGTACCCAGTCTTCTGGCGATACCCCAGAGGCGTCTCTTAAGAGCTATATCAGCCGTATGAAAGACGGGCAGGAGAAGGTCTATGTGCTCACGGCCGACTCGCTGACAGCCGCGCGGTCAAGCCCGCACCTTGAGATCTTCAAAAAGAAGGGCATTGAGGTGCTGCTGCTCACCGACCGCATCGACGAATGGGTGCTTAACTTCCTCACCGAGTTCAACGGTAAGCAGATTCAGTCTGTCGCCAAGGGCGCGCTCGACCTCAGTAAGGTTAAGGATGCCGAGGCGCCCGAGTCGGCCAAGGCACAAGAGAAGGCTCTGAAGGATGCCCAGACAAAGGCCAAGCCTGCCATCGAAAAGGCATCGAAGATTCTTGGTGACAAGGTAAAAGAGGTGCGTCTTACCCAGCGGCTCACCGATTCGGCCTGCTGCCTGGTTTCTGAGGACCATGACATGAGCGGACATCTGGAGCGACTGCTCAAGGCCTCGGGCCAGAAGACCCCGGACCGCAAGCCGATCTTGGAGCTCAACCCGCAGCACCCTCTGGTGCTGGCCCTGATCGCCGAAAGCGATGCGGGGGGTGGCCAGATCGTGGGCAGCGATGGCCAGGCCGTTTCCGAGGGCATCTCAGACACCCTGCGCGATCTGGTATGGCTTCTTCACGACCAGGCGCTCCTCTCGGAGGGCGGCCAGCCCGAAGACCCCGCGAGCTTTGTCCGTCGGCTCAATGGTTTTCTGCTCAAAGGACTGGGGGTGGGTGCAAGGTCATGAATCAGTATCCCTCTGGCCAGTAGTGCTGCGCTGCAAGCGGGTGAGGAGGGGGGCGCCTCTGGTAATATGCGTGAGTGTGAATATTAAGGGGGCAACATGACAATAAAGACATCTGTGGCGGGCATTGGCTGCGGGCTGCTTCTGGCGGCCGGGGCTTTAGTATCGCTGCCCGCCTCGGCTGCAGGAAGCGCGGCCGAAGGCGCGAAGAAGAACTCCATGTGCATAGGATGCCATGGCATTCCAGAGTACAAAACGGCATTTCCGCATCTCTACCGCGTTCCCAAAATTGCCGGTCAGAGCGAGGCCTATATTGTCGCTGCAATGAGCGCCTACCGTTCGAGTGAGCGTAGTCATCCCAGCATGGTGGCAATCGCCAAGACCCTTACAGACCAGGACATTGCAGACCTTGCGGCCTTTTACGCCCGCGGCGGTGCGCGCTAACTACCGGGGAAGATAAAAAATGACATCAGACACGTTTGCAGTAAGCGGTGCGTTAAGGCGTCTTGTGCTCGGGGGCCTTGTGGCAGCCTGCTTGGGGTTGTCTATGGGCCTTGCCCATGCGGGTAACATCGTCCTTGGTAAAGAAAAAGCAGCCCAGGCCTGCGTGGCCTGTCATGGCGCAGATGGAGTGAAGGCAATTGATCCCAGCTATCCTGTTCTGGCAGGTCAGTACGAAGACTTTTTAGTTCGGGCGCTTACCGACTACAAAACGGGTGCCAGAAAAAATGCCATCATGGCTGGCATGGCCGCCCCGCTTACCAAAGAAGAAATCGCTAATCTGGCTGCCTACTACGCCTCGCTTCCGGGCCCGTTAAAGATTATCAAGCGATAATCGGCTAGCCCCCGATATAGCTCATCTCCACCTTCGCCCGCGCCAGCGGGCGATTTTGTTTTTCCCGCAGCATGGCATCTCGCAGTTCGGAATACCGGTCTTCTCGGTGACGCCAGATTTTTTGAATCATCTGGCTGAGCATGGCATCGTCGGGCTGGGCTCTTACCGCCTGGCGCAGGTCAAAGCCCGAGGAGGCAAAAAGGCAGGTGTACAAAAGCCCTTCTGATGAGATGCGCGCGCGGGAGCATTCACCGCAAAAGGGTTTGCTAATCGAAGAGATCACGCCCACTTCTACATTGGGCAGGTCACGATAACGCCAGCGCTCGGAGACCTCGTTGGGAGTGGACCGCCCCACCGGCACAAGCGGGAATGACTGCGAGATGCGTGCGATTACCTCTTCAGACGCTACCACCTGATCAGCATGCCAGTCATTGGAGTTTCCGACATCCATAAACTCAATGAACCGCACCGTAGGGCCCAGTTCCCTAAATTTCTCGGCAATCGGAAGAATCTCGGCGTCGTTTACGCCCTTTTGAATAACCGTATTTACCTTCACCCTAAGACCGGCTGCCTGGGCTGCTGCAATTCCCGCAAGTACTTGATCGGGGCTGCTATCGGTGAGCCCTGCCATTTGTCGAAACCGGTTGGGGTCTAAGGCATCCAGGCTTACGGTAACGCGATTAAGCCCGGCGTCACGCAGGGCCTGCGCCTTTTGCGCAAGCAGTACCCCGTTGGTGGTGAGCGCAATTTCAACAGGCTGACCGCTGATTGTTTTCAGTGCTGCTAGGTCTGCGATCAATTCTTCGAGCCCCTTGCGCAGCAGTGGCTCGCCGCCGGTGATGCGCAGCTTCTCTACGCCTAGCCCCAGAAAAACCCGCGCCAGACGGGTAATCTCAGCAAAACTTAAGAGCTCATCGCGCGACAGAAAGACATAGTCTTTGTGGAAGACTTCTTTCGGCATGCAATAGCCGCAGCGAAAGTTGCACTGATCAATAACCGAGATACGCAGATCTCGCAATGGCCGGCCGCGGCGGTCCGCAAGAGAGACAGAGCCGTCGTCTGCCACCGGTTCCTGTCCATCGACCACCGGAACCTCTCTGCGGCGAAAGGCGTCCGATGAGATGGGGATAATGCGGTGGCCCTCGCTCATATCTGGCCTAAGGCTGCATCGTTTTCATGACTTCGTCTCGACCATGGTCAGAGGCTCATCCGCGCTGACGGGGGCTGCTCTTTTGAGCCGACGGCCTAAGGCTGGAGGTGGCTCTGCTGGGTCCTGCGAAAGGGCGATCGCCTTTTCGGGGTCGGTTTGTACCCACTGCAGACCAGCCTTTTCGAGGTCTTCTTCCAGGGGTGCAGCCGGGCTGACCGCGACCGCAATGGGGAGCACACTTGGCTCGGGGTCGACTGCGAATCTCGGAGAGGCTTCAGGCGTCGCAGGTGGCTCAGGTGTCTCAGGCGCCTGAGGCGGTTCAATCGCTTCAACCGGTTGAGCCGCCTGCGCTGGCTTGCGCGTTTCGGTTGGTTCGTGCACGACGGCTGAGGCGTACAAACCCGTAACAGGCTCGGAATACCCAGACGGCGCCGACGAAGATGCTACCGCAGCCGATTCCGGAAGGCTGGGAACAATGATGGGGTCGGTGGCCATCTCGGGGATGGGCGGCTGACTGCCAGCCTCCTCTGCGGAGATGATATCGGTACCCGCGCTGGCCTCTGAACGACCCCCGCGACGGCGACGCCGGCGGGGGCGCTCTGCATTGCCCACAGCATCCGGTCCAGAGTCTGTCTGCGATAGCGAGGCCCGGTTATCCAAGCCCTCGGGCGTTTCTGCCAGGTCGGCTACAACGGGCGAGAGGGGCTGGTCCTGCAGGGGCGCTGCGGGCTCACGGCGGTCTTTCTGCTCGCGTTCTTTGCCGTTACGGCCTTCTCGGGATTCGCGCGGCTCTCGCGTTTCCCGGGGCTCTCGCGGCTGTTTCGGCTCTCTGGGCTCCCGCTGCTCGCGTCCTTGCGCCTCCTTGGTATCGCGCCCGTGGGAGCGGCCATTGCGTCCCTCGCGCCCCTCTCGAGGCTCTCGGGCTTCGCGGGGTTCTCTACCCTGCTCCCGCGCCTTGCCATGACCATGGCCTGGCTCACCGGCTGAGGCACTGCGGCCTTCACCTCGATCACGCTCTCGCCGACGGTCTTGCCCTCTGCCGCTGCGGCTACCGTTGGCATCCCCTTTACCAGGGCGACTGTGTGCGGTTGTCTTGGGCTTGGCGGGCGCCTGGGGCTCTGTCTTGAAAAACCCAAAGAGCTTGGACCAAAAGGACGGCGCAGTCTCTGCCACGGCCTCACGCTGCGGTGCAGGGGTTGCTGGCGTGATTCCCTTTACCACAGCCTCCTGTCGTGGCTTTGCGGGGGCCGCGTCTTCTTTCTTTGCCTCGTAGGGAGACTCGGAGGCCGGCTGGTCGGCCATGGCATAGCTGGCCTTGGTGTCTTCCAGGCGCGGATCATCGTGGCGCAGCCGCTCGATGGTGTAGTTGGGTGTCTCAATGAACTTGTTGGGGATTAAGACAATCGTGACCTTTAAGCGGGCCTCAAGCTTGGCAATATCGGTGCGCTTTTCATTGAGCAGGAAGCTTGCAACCTCCACAGGCACCTGCACGTGTACCGCTGCAGTGCCTTCCTTCATGGCCTCTTCCTGCAGGATACGCAGAATATGCAGGGCGCTGGAGTCGATATCGCGAATTACGCCCGTGCCATTACACCGGGGGCAGGTGATATGCGATCCCTCGTTGAGGGCAGGGCGCAGTCGCTGACGCGAGAGCTCCATAAGGCCAAACCGCGAAATCTTACCCATCTGCACTCGGGCACGGTCGTGGTGAAGGGCATCACGTAGGCGTTGCTCCACGTCGCGCTGGGCCTTGGCCGACTCCATATCTATAAAGTCAATGACAATTAACCCGCCGAGGTCGCGCAGCCGAAGCTGGCGACCCACCTCTTCGGCCGCCTCCAGGTTAGTACGCAGTGCGGTTTCTTCAATGTCCGAGCCGCGGGTGGACCGGGCCGAGTTCACATCGACGGCGACCAGTGCCTCGGTATGGTCTATCACCAGGGCACCTCCCGAAGGAAGCTGCACCATGCGCGAATAGGCCGTTTCGATCTGATGCTCAATCTGAAACCGGGAGTAGAGGGGAATGTCATCGCGATAGCGCTTTACCCGCGGCGCGAGATCGGGCATCACGTGCAGCATGAACTGCCGGGCCTGCTCGTAGATGTCATCGGTATCGATAAGAATCTCGCCGATATCGGGGTGAAAGTAGTCACGGATGGCCCGAATCACCAGGCTGGATTCTTGATAGATCAGGTAGGCACCGGGCTGCAGGGTACGGGCGTCGTCTACGGCCTTCCAGAGCTGCAGCAGGTAATTGAGGTCCCATTGCAGCTCGTCCACCGTGCGCCCGATACCGGCCGTGCGGGCAATCATGCTCATGCCGTTGGGTACGGCCAGCTGGTCCATGGCATCTTTGAGTTCCTGCCGGTCTTCGCCCTCAATGCGGCGAGAGACGCCGCCACCCCGGGGGTTGTTGGGCATCAGCACCAGATAGCGGCCTGCCAGTGAAATAAAGGTGGTCAGAGCGGCGCCTTTGTTTCCGCGCTCTTCTTTTTCGATCTGAACCAGAAGCTCGGTGCCCTCGGCAATCGCATCCTGAATCCGGGCACGACCGACATCCACGCCAGGCTTAAAGTACTCACGGGCAATTTCTTTAAACGGCAGAAAACCATGCCGCTCCTCGCCGTAGTTTACAAAGCAGGCTTCCAGGCTGGGCTCCACCCGAGTAACCACGCCCTTATAGATATTACTTTTGCGCTGTTCGCGCCCAGCGGTTTCGATATCGAGGTCGACGAGCCTTTGGCCATCGACAATAGCAACACGCAGTTCCTCAGAGTGCGTGGCGTTAAACAACATACGTTTCATGCAGACTTCTCCCAAACAACCCCCTGCGCCGCAGCTTTGCGATGCGCTAGCAGGGGTAACGCCGATCTACTGTCGGCAAAAGAGCGTCTGGGAAAGGGGCAGAGGTGGCCTATTTAGCCGAGCAGAGCACAGCCCCCCGAGAACCAGGGGGTTGATCGAAGGGGGAGACATGGGGGAACGAATAAGCAGCCCCGCACTAAAAGGGGGGCGCTTAGGAATCCTGTTACTGGAAACATCCGCCAAATTCATAGGTTCGATTCTGATCGACTTTCGAGGCCGGGCCGCAATCTCAGGTGAGTGCTCCACGGACAAAACTCATTTCTGTGTACGGACTCATCGGACGGAAAAGGCCAAGGCAGGGGTGTCCGGAATTCAGCACATCAGGCCTTTTTTACATAAGGCTAAGGCATAGTATACCCAAGAATGGATAAAAACCCCTTTTCTAACCGACCCTTACCCGTGAATCCTGACCTTGTTCCCGCGCCCCTTGCGGCTGGGCGGTCGGGCCAGCGGCTTCTGGTTACTGAGGATGCCGATGGACAGCGTATCGATAATTTTCTGCTGGGCCATTTTAAGGGGGTTCCGAAAACCCGGGTCTACCGCATGCTGCGGACCGGCGAGGTCCGTGTCGACGGGGGGCGTATCAGGCCCGATTTTCGGCTTCAGGCCGGCCAGTGGCTCAGGCTGCCCCCCGTGAGGGTGCCAACCCCGGCCGAGCAGTCTGCGGAGTCTTCCCGGATGCAGGCGCAGAGGGCAGCAGAGTTCTCGGGCCGGCTGTCGGTATTGCTTGAGGATCAGGGGCTGCTCGCGGTCCATAAGCCGCCAGGAATCGCGGTTCATGGGGGGAGCGGCATTTCGCTGGGGGTGATCGAGGCCCTTCGGGCCACCCGACCCCCGGGATTTCTTGAGCTCGTCCATCGGCTCGACCGCGACACCTCGGGGGTACTGCTGCTTGCAACAGCCCGCAAGTCTCTCCTGCACGCCCACCGCCAGCTTCAGGAGGGCAGGATGCGTAAGCAGTATCTTGCCTGTGTGCTGGGAGACTGGTCAGCCGATGGTCAGTTGGATCGGCCCATGCAGGAGCCGTTGTGTAAGACCGTCGCAGCCAATGGTGAACGCTGGGTGCATGTCCACCCCGAAGGCCAGCCTTCGCTGACCAAGGCACGCCTGCTTGCATCGCTACAGCACCCAGACTTTGGCCCGGTCAGCCTGTTGCTCTGCGAGCCGCTGACGGGCCGCACCCATCAGATTCGGGTGCATCTGATGCACCGCGGCTTTCCTATTCTCGGTGATCTGAAATACGGCCCCGCGCAAGAGAAGACGCCGATAATGACAAGGCTTACCGGTGCAGTCTCTGGGCGCCGTATGATGCTGCATGCCTGGAAGCTGTCTTTTGACCTGCCAGACTCGGGGCTTATCTCTCGCACCACGCGCACCACCATTACCGCCGAACCGGATGAGGATTTTGTGACTCGTTTGCATGCACTAGGTTTGCCATGGCCGGCCCGATAAGGCATCCCCAGGTGGTTATCTTCGACTGGGATGGCACCCTGGTCGATTCCACCCAGACCATCGCCCAGGCGATTCGCCTGTCTTGCCAGGATCTCGGTCTTGCAGTGCCATCTCTGAAAGACGCCCAGTATGTGATTGGGCTGGGCCTGCAGGATGCCCTGCGTCGGGTGGCGCCCGACCTTCCTGCCGAACGAGCGCCCGAACTCAGCCTGCGTTTTCGGTATCACTATCTATCGCGCGATCATCTGCTTGAGCCGTTTGATGGGATTCGCCCCCTGCTGCAGGACCTGCAGGCCGCCGGGGTGGTCATGACCGTGGCCACCGGCAAATCCCGCCAGGGCCTAGAGCGGGCCTTTGATGCCACCCAGACCCGGGATTTCTTTACCTTCTCCCGGTGTGCCGACGAGTCGGTTCCTAAGCCCGGCCCAGAGATGGTCTTGGAGATCTGCGAATACCTCGACTGTGATCCGCGTGATGCCCTGGTCGTTGGGGACACCACCCATGATATTCAGATGGCCCATTCGGCCGGGGCCCAGGCGCTTGCGGTCGGCTATGGCGCGCATGAGCCTGAGGCGCTGCGTAGCCTTTCCCCGCTCGACTGTCTAGAGACAGTGCATGCCCTAGACCTATGGGTTCGCAGGCACCTGCTTGATTTTTCGGTCGGCCTTCACCGACCGCCCCCGCCTTCCCCTTAACCCCTTTTTTTCCTGTTCTGCGAGACCCACTATGGATACACAGCCGAGCCTTTCTGACCCATCCACTCAGATTACCGTCATGGAGAAGATACTCATGGCGCATTTGGAGGAGCAGCGTCGCGCGCGGCGCTGGGCGATGCTGCGTCGTTTCATTACCCTGGGGGTGTTGGTAGGGATTGCCGTCATCCTCAGTCAGTCATTGTCAGGCTTTTCCGCCTCCGGTGGCCCAGAGGGGCGGCATACTGCGGTCATTAGTCTAAACGGCACCATTGAGGTCGATGGGCAGGTGGATGCGGTACAGGTGAATGAATCGCTTCGGGCTGCGTTTGATGAGCCGCAGGCCGCCGGCATTATTCTGCGGATGAACACCCCGGGGGGGAGCCCGGTTCAGTCCTCTTTAATCTATGAGGAAATTCTTCGGCTGCGCGCCCTACATCCTGATAAGAAGTTGATTGCAGTGGTGGAGGATGTCTGCGCCTCAGGCGGCTACTTCATTGCCTCTGCCGCAGACCAGATTGTCGTAAATCAATCCAGCCTGGTGGGGTCGATTGGCGTTCTTATGAACGGCTTTGGCGCTCAGGGGCTGATTAACAAGCTTGGCATTGAGCGACGTCTTATCACCGCCGGCGAGAACAAGGCCATGCTCGATCCCTTTCTGCCAGTGAACCCCGCCCATCAGAAGGCCACCCAGGCGCTGATCGATGAGGTGCACCAGCATTTCATTGCCTCGGTGAAGCAGGGCCGAGGCGACCGGCTAAAGCCCGACCCGCAGATTTTTTCGGGAATGGTCTATAGCGGAGAAGGCAGCGTTGCCGTAGGGCTGGCAGATGGTCTTGGCTCAGTCGAGAGTGTTGCCCGTGAGGTCTTTCAGGCCGAAGAGCTGATTGACTATACCTACCGGGCCACGGTTCTGGAGGTCTTTGCCAGAAGGCTGGGGGCATCTATCGCGCAGACGCTGGCCCAGACTATGGGCTCGGCTCCAGCGGGTCTAGCCCCAATGCGATAAGGCCGTCGGTTACTGCGATAAGCGGCAGGCCAATGAGGGCTGTCGGGTCGTCCGAGTCGATCGAGGCGATCAGCGTAAGCCCCAGGCCCTCGGCCTTGGCAGCACCAGCGCAGTCGATTGGATTTTCCAGTGCCAGATAACGGGCGAGTCTTTCGGGGGGTAGTTCCTGGGCAGAACGCCAGGTAACCGTAGTGCCCACCGAGGCGATTCGAAGGTCTTGGATCTGCCCTATCTTTCCTTTCTGCCCCTGGTCAGCCAGTTTTTCGACCGGGGATACCCGGGCAAGGCAGACCGCGGTGTGAAAGACCGTGGTCTTACCTGCCTGAAACTGCAGCTGCTCCAGGGCCTTTTCAACGGTGCCCGGTTTGCCCAGGCGTCTGCCCGCGCAGACGGCTACCTGGTCTGACCCAATAACAATTGCTCCGGGGTGGCGTTGGGCAACGGCCAGGGCCTTCTCCCTGGCGAGCCGCTCGGCCATGGTAGGGGCATCCTCCCCGGCGACAGGGGTTTCGTCTACACCGGGTGCCTCGGCGGTAAAGGGCAGGCCCAGTCGCGAGAGCAGCATCTTCCGGTAGGTGCTGGTTGAGGCCAGAATGACCGGCGAATGGACCACAGAGGCACTGGGAGGCGGTGGCTGGTTTACATAAATGGCGGGGGAGTCGCGGTCAGTGGCCATGTCGTTATCATCGCATTCATGCAGAACCCAGCCAAACCAGACTTCCTTCAGCCTATAGCCAAGAAACGCCTGCAGGCTGACTTCCCGTCCGGTTTTGCGATAGACACAGACATTGCTGTCGATGACTTTCGGCGCCTGGCCTCAGCGGGCATTGCACTGCGCGGGCCGCTTAGGGTGACAGCCCAGTTCAATGGCAGAGACCGCTTGGCAATCCAGCTTACTGGGGAGGCAACAGTTGCCTGTGCCCGATGCCTTGCGCCGGCGGGCCAGCAGATTTCGGCCGACTGTCGATTTCGTCTCTTTGAGACAGAGGCTCAGGCAGACCAGGCCGTCTCGGCCTTAGATCCGGAAGAGCCGGTATGCGATGCCGACGGCCAGAGTCTTGTGGACCTGATTGAAGATGAGGTCTTGATGCAGATGACCGAACCGGTTTTGCATACCGACTGCGCGATACCAAGCGGTGCCGCACCAATGGCGGGCGCGCTGCCCGGCGCTGCCGCGAGCCCAAGGGCTGATGGTCAGGCCGACGACCGTCAGCGGCCCTTTGCCGGGCTCGGCGAACTCCTGGCCCAGACAAGACCAAGCAAAGGGTCGTAAGTGCCGCTATAATCGAAGGATTTTTCCAAGCCCTTGGAGCCGAAATACCATGGCCGTTCAGCAAAACAAAAAATCTCCTTCGAAGCGTGGCATGCATCGCTCCCACGATTTTCTCAGCAACCCCCCAACGGCGGTAGAGCCCACCACGGGCGAGGTGCATCGTCGTCACCATATCAGTCCATCGGGCTTTTACCGCGGCAAAAAGGTAGTTAAAACGCCTGGCACCGACGCGTAATCGCGCGTTCTGTTTTTCGAAGTCTCCGTTCGTTTCGGCCTTAGCCAGTCGCTATGTCGGTCTGCGTTGCCGTAGACTGCATGGGGGGTGACCATGGCCTCTCGGTCACGCTCCCTGCCTCTGCGGATTTTCTGAATAGACACCCTCAGGCACGTCTTATTCTGGTAGGACAGCAGCAGGCGGTCTTGGCAGAGGTTGCCCGCCTGGTGGGCAGGTCAGGCAGGCAGTTCAGCGTCTTGCAAGATTCCGCCAGGGTGACCATCGTGCATGCAGAGCAGGTGGTCGGTATGGACGATCCGCCGGCAGTGGCATTAAAGTCCAAACGGCAGTCTTCCATGCGCCATGCCTTTCAGGCGGTTGCCGACGGCAAGGCCGATGCGGCGGTAAGCGCCGGAAACACAGGCGCTCTCATGGCCATTTCGCGTTATGTTTTGAAGACCCTCGAGGGCATTGACAGGCCCGCCATTGCCACCGCTATTCCCAATCGCCAGGGTGGATCCACCTTGATGCTCGACCTTGGCGCCAATGTCGACTGCGGGCCGGAACATCTTTTCCAGTTTGCGGTAATGGGCGCGGCCTTGGTTTCGGTTATGCAGGACAAGCCCACCCCTACTGTCGCACTTCTGAACGTAGGCGAAGAGGCTATTAAGGGCAATGAGGTGGTGAAACAGGCTGCTGACCTTTTGCGAGCCAGCGGACTGCGGTTTATCGGCAATGTCGAGGGTAATGATGTTTATAAAGGCGGCACCGATGTCGTGGTCTGCGATGGCTTTGTGGGCAATGTGGCCCTGAAGAGTTCCGAGGGCGTTGCCCAGATGCTTGGGGCATTTCTGCGCGAGGAATTCAAGCGCAACTGGGCAACCAAGTTTGCCGCGGTGGTGGCCAGCCCGGTACTGCGGGCATTTGCCGCACGGGTTGATCCGCGCCGCTATAACGGCGCGGTTTTGTTGGGGCTGCGCGGTGTGGTGGTCAAGAGCCACGGTTCGGCAGATGCCTATGCCTTTCGCCATGCCTTGGAACGCGCGGCCGATGCCGCGGAACATGGCCTGATTGCCCGCATCTCGGGGGCCCTGCAGGCAGGCTAAACTCTGGGGCTATGGCCAATTCACATCTGCAGGGTGGGGCGCCCTTCTCAAGGATTGTAGGAACCGGCCGGTTTCTGCCCGGTGAGCCGGTTACCAACGATGCGCTCGCCCAGCGGCTCGCGGGCCATGGTGTTGAGACCAGCGACGCCTGGATTCAAGAGCGCACCGGTATCACGCAGCGTTATCTGGCGTCTGCGGAAGTCTCTTGCAGCGACCTTGCGGTAAACGCGGCGCGCATCGCCATGGCAGATGCGGGAATCGGGGCCGACCAGATCGACATGATTCTGGTGGCGACGTCCACGCCCGACATGATCTTTCCCTCCACTGCCTGCCTGGTGCAGAAAAAGCTGGGTATTACGCAGGGCGCGGCATTTGATGTGCAGGCGGTCTGTAGTGGCTTTGTCTATGCCTTGGCAACTGCCGACCTTTTTATTCGTGCGGGGAAGGCCCGCAATGCCCTGGTGATTGGCGCCGAGGTTTTTTCGCGCATTCTCGACTGGAATGACCGTGGCACCTGTGTTCTCTTTGGAGATGGTGCCGGGGCTGTGGTGCTTCGGGCAAGCCAGACCCCGGGGGTTCTTGCCCACCGACTGCATGCCCGAGGTGAGTACGAAGGCATTCTTCGCACGCCAGGGCAGATCAGCCATGGTAATGCCACGGGCCATCCTTTTCTGACCATGGACGGACAGGCAGTCTTCAAGCTCGCAGTCCAGGTGCTCGAGTCGTCTGCGCGCGAGGTCTTGTCCGATGCGCAGATGCAGCCAGACCAGGTCGACTGGCTCATTCCCCACCAGGCCAACGTGCGCATTCTGCAGTTCACGGCCAAGCGGCTTGGGCTCCCGCTGTCCAAGCTGGTGGTGACGGTCGATCAGCACGGTAATACCTCTGCCGCCTCGGTGCCCATGGCCCTGGATGTCGCGCGTCGCGATGGACGCGTGCAGCCTGGCCACCATGTTCTCTTGCAAGGTGTTGGCGGCGGCTTTACCTGGGGTGCTGCCCTGGTACGCATGTAGCCTCCGGCCGCATTCTGAATGACTACTTTCTGGCTGATGAAGAAGGGCAATACCAGTGAATAGACAAGACTTGGCATTTCTATTTCCGGGTCAGGGCTCCCAGGCTGTGGGTATGCTCGCCGGATTCGGTGCGAATCGGGCAGTCGCCGAGGCTGTGGCGGCGGCCTCCGGTGCAATCGGACTCGATATTGCCGGCCTTGTGGCAGAGGGTCCGGCAGAGACGCTCAACCTCACGGTGAACACGCAACCCGTGATGCTCGCCTGCGCCGTGGGCTTTTTTCAGGCCTATCGCGCTGCCGGTGGACCCATGCCCTCTGCCATGGCGGGGCATAGTCTGGGGGAGTACTCGGCTTTGGTGGCCGCCGGCGCGCTGCCGCTTTCTGAGGCAGCCTCGCTGGTGCGGTTTCGGGCCGAGGCCATGCAGCAGGCGGTACCGGTAGGTCAGGGGGGAATGGCGGCAGTCCTGGGTCTTGCCTCTCAGAAAGTAGAAGAAGTCTGCCGTGGACTGTCCCGGCCGCAGGCAGTTGTTGAGGCGGTGAACTTTAACGCGCCCGATCAGACCGTGATTGCCGGCCATCTGGCGGCAGTGGAGGCGGCCTGTGGGGCGCTCAAGGCTGCCGGTGCCAAGCGAGCCCTAATGCTGCCGGTGTCTGCCCCCTTTCATTCGTCACTTCTTGCCCCGGCGGCCCAGGCGCTTTCTGATCGACTCGCACAGGTGGTCTTTTCGCAAGTGCAGGTACCCGTCTGGCACAACCTCAATGCCCAGCCCTGTGGAGATGCCCCGGCAATCCGGCAGGCGCTGGCCGCACAGGCCAAGAGCCCCGTGCTCTGGACACAGACGATCGAGGGACTTGCCAAGGTTGGAATTTCCACCTTCGTAGAGTGTGGTCCGGGCAAGGTTTTGGCGGGCCTGGTCAAGCGAATCAGCCCCGAGGCACGGGTACTCAACATCTTTGACCAGGCCTCGCTTGACGCCTGTAGGGAGGCCTTGCAATGACCCGTGTTGCCCTTGTCACTGGCGCTAGCCGGGGAATTGGCCAGGCCATTGCGCTAGCGCTGGGCCAGTCGGGTTGCCAGGTTGTTGGCACGGCCACCACCGATGCTGGTGCCCAGGCGATCAGCGATTTTCTTGAGCAGTCGGGCGTGCACGGAAAGGGCATGCGGCTGCAGGTAACCGAGCCCGGCGCCTGTGAGGCACTTATTGAGGCCATTCTGAAAGACTATGGCCGTCTCGACATTCTGGTGAACAATGCAGGGATCACCCGCGACAACCTCGCGATGCGCATGAAAGACGAAGAGTGGGATGCGGTGATTCAGACCAACCTCACTGCGGTATTTAAGTTAAACCGTGCCGTCTTGCGCCCGATGATGAAAGCCCGATGGGGGCGGATTATTCAGATCACCTCCGTGGTGGGCGTGAGCGGCAACCCCGGGCAGGCCAACTACGCGGCGGCCAAGGCAGGGGTCGCGGGCATGAGTCGGGCCCTGGCCCGCGAGATCGCCAGCCGCGGTATTACGGTCAATTGCGTGGCCCCGGGCTTTATCGATACCGACATGACCCGGGCGCTCAGCGAAGACCAGATCAGCGCCCTCACTGCGCAGATTCCCGCCCAACGTCTGGGAAAACCCACCGATATCGCCGCATCTGTCGTTTTTTTGGCCTCCGAGGATGCCGGCTACATCACCGGCATTACCCTGAATGTCAACGGCGGCATGGTGATGAACTGATACAATCCGCTGTCTTAACTCCCTTTGGTGACGAGAGGAAATAAACCATGGAAGATATCGAGAAGCGCGTCAAGGCGATCGTTTCTGAGCAGCTTGGCGTGAAGCTAGAGGACATCAAAAACGAGTCCAAATTCGTTGATGACCTCGGCGCCGATTCGCTCGACACCGTTGAGCTGGTAATGGCCCTAGAAGACGCCTTTGAGTGCGAGATTCCCGACGAAGAGGCCGAGAAGATCACCACCGTCCAGCAGGCAATCGACTACGTCAACGCCAACCTCAAAAAGTAGCAGCAGCGGGTGGCTGTGGCGGCCCCGTCGCTCCGACGCGGGCGCTCCTCCGGGCCAACCCCTCACCACAGCCGCACATGGCCCATTCCTATCCCGGTCTTAGGCGCAGGGTAGTTGTTACCGGGCTGGGCTGTGTATCTCCAGTCGGAAACACGCCATTGGATGCCTGGCAGTCGCTGCTTGCCGGTTCCTCTGGAATTCAAACGGTCACTCGTTTTGACCACTCCGGTCTGCCCGTGCACTTCGCCGGTGAGGTCAAGGGGTTTTCGATTGAGGACTACATCCCTGCCAAAGAGGCGCGCCATATGGATACCTTCATCCACTATGGCATTGCGGCGGGCTTACAGGCGCTCGACGATTCGGGGCTGGTGGTTACCGATGCCAACACCGAGCGCATTGGCGTGATGGTGGGATCTGGAATTGGCGGCCTGCCGATGATCGAAGACACCCATTCCGAATACACCAATCGGGGGGCGCGGCGTATTTCGCCGTTTTTTGTTCCCGGCTCGATCATCAACATGATCTCCGGACACCTCAGTATTCTGCGCAATCTGCAGGGGCCGAACCTGGCCGCAGTAACGGCCTGCACTACCGGTTTGCATAGTATTGGTCTAGCCGCCCGTCTCATCCAGTATGGTGATGCCGATGTCATGGTGGCAGGCGGGGCCGAGTCCACGATCTCTCCGCTTGGTATCGGGGGGTTTGCTGCGGCAAGGGCACTTTCAACACGTAACGATGACCCCGCCACCGCGTCTCGGCCCTGGGACAAGGACCGCGACGGGTTCGTGCTCGGCGAAGGCGCGGGGGTGGTAGTGCTTGAGGAATATGAGCATGCCAAGGCCCGTGGCGCCACTATCTATGCAGAGCTCCGCGGGGTGGGCTTCTCTGGTGATGCATTCCACATGACGGCGCCAGACCGCGAGGGCCCCCGTCGGTGCATGGTCAATGCCCTCAAAGATGCCGGGGTGTCTGCCGAAGAGGTCCACTATGTGAACGCCCATGGAACCTCAACGCCCCTGGGCGATAAAAACGAAACCGAGGCGATCAAGCTTGCCTTGGGCGATCAGGCGCGAAAGCTGGTGGTCAATTCCACCAAGTCAATGACCGGCCATCTTTTGGGCGGTGCGGGTGGCCTGGAGTCTGTCTTTACCGTAATGGCCTTGCACCAGCAGGTCAGCCCGCCGACCATCAATATTTTCAATCAAGACCCTGAGTGCGATCTCGACTACTGCGCCAATCAGGCCCGTCAAATGCCGATATCGGTGGCGGTAAAAAACAACTTCGGTTTTGGGGGAACCAACGGCACTTTGGTCTTTTCGCGCATCTAAGGGTTTATGGAACGCGAGGCCGATCAGGTCTTAGTCCGCCGCGTTCAGGATGGCGACCAGGCTGCCTTTAACCTTCTGGTTCTGAAGTACCAGCGTAAGGTGCTTCGGCTCGTGTCGCGAATCGTGCGCGATCCTTCTGAGGTGGAAGACGTGGTGCAAGAGGCTTTTGTGAAGGCCTACCGGGCCCTGCCCAAGTTTCGCGGCGAAAGCGCCTTCTACACCTGGCTCTACCGAATAGCGGTAAACACCGCTAAAAACCATTTGGTGTCTCTGGGCAAGCAGCCGATTCCCATGACAGACCTTACACCGGACGCGGATGATACGGAATCTTTTGAGGCCCGGTCTGTCGTAACAGACAACCAGACGCCGGAATCGCTCTTGCTGAGTCGGCAGATTGCCGAAACAGTGAATCAGTCGATTGAGTCTCTTCCGGCCGAGCTCCGCACGGCGATTACCTTGCGGGAAATTGAGGGTTTATCGTATGAGGAGATTGCAGAAGCTATGAACTGCCCAATTGGTACCGTCCGGTCGCGCATCTTTCGTGCCCGGGAGTTTATTTCGGCCGCCCTGCGGCCTTTGCTCGATACCCCTGACCATAAACGCTGGTGATGCCTATGCCCCACTCCCCCTCACGACCCCCGTCACAATCCCCCGCACCCTCCTCTATGCAGCCCGCAAACCCTCCCCGCGACGCAGCCTCCCGCCCTGGCGCCTCCGCCGCAGACGCGCCGAGCGGCGGCCTGCAAGCCGTGGCGGCGGAATCCATTTCCGCCTTTATTGACAACAGCCTCACCGAGGCTCAGGCGCTTCGGGCTGCTGAGCGGCTTTCTCGGTCTGAAGCCTACCGGGCCGCTGCGTTACGGTACTGGCTGATCTCTGATGTTCTCGGTTCCGTAGGCTCTTCCGACCACCGTCCCAACCTCTGCGCCAAGATTGCAGACCGTATTTCCAAGGAGCCTGTGTTCATGCCCCAGCCGGTTCGGTCCGCGCCTGCCCGGTCGTCGGGCCGTTCTTTGGGGCCTGGGCTCAGGCTTGCAGCCTCGGTTGCCGGCCTTGCATTTGTGGGTGCTGGTGCCTTTTTTCTACTCAGCCTTCCCACAGCGCCGGATTCCGAAACCCTATTGGCTGGAACAGGTACTCCCCCGGCTGTGGGCTCTGTCCCAGCGCTTGACCCGCGGGTGATGCGTGCCTCCTTTGACAGCCCGCAGGCCCGGGCCCTGCTCGACGCCCATGGCGCCTCCCATGTCCGGCTTAGAATGGACGACCGGTAGCCTTCCACTATGCGCTCTGTCATTTCCCTGCCATACGGTCACCTTTCCATGAGGGGCCTGTTGTCCTTGTTTGCGACCGCGTTTATCGCGTGCGGTGCGGCCTACTCGGGTGCCGCATGGGCGGAGTCTGACGCCGAGTTGGTGCAAAAGATTAGTCGGTCTGTTCAGTCGCTAAATTTCGAGGGTACCTATGTGCACCAGCAAGACGGTGGCCTTTACACCGCCCGTGTCTACCACCGCGTCTCTGCCAACGGAGAGCGCGTTACGCGCGTGCAGTCGCTTGATGGTCCGAGCCGCGAGGTGATCCGTTCTTCGCGAGAGATGCGGGCCTACCTTCCCGAGCAAAAGGTCATTCGCATCTATAAGGGTCCCATGGTGCGGCCCGACTTCCCCGCTATGTTTGTGGCCAACCCGTCTTGGGTGCTTGACCACTACCAAATTGAGCGGCGCCCCGGTAAGCGCATTGCGGACCAAGAAACCGAGCTGCTGGTGTTTGTTCCCAGAGACCAGTTTCGTTGGCGTGTTCACTGCTGGCTAGAAAAACGCCATCATCTGCCGGTAAAACTCCAGCTGCTTGACCCTCAGGGACTGGTGCTCGAAGAGTACGCATTCTCCGAAGTGAAGATCAATCCGTCGCAGTCGCCGCAGGTGTCCCCGTCATTTCAGGGGGTATCCGACTGGAAGCGGGTCTATGCACCCATGGTGCCCAAAGAGGTGTCTCAGTCGATTGCCGCGGCTGGGCCTATGATCGGTTTTCGCCCAGTAGCCTCGGCCATGGTCTCTGAGCCATCGATCAGGTCCGTTGAGCAGTATGTCCTGTCTGACGGGCTGGCCGTGGTCTCGATTTTTATTGGCCCCTTGGTGGGGGCTGATGCACAGGCATCAGAGGTCTCTCGCAAGGGTTCTTTGAGCATGGTCGTGCGCAAGAAAGGCAGCCATTCCATAACTGCCATCGGCGAGGTTCCCACCGAAACCGTACAAGACCTTGTGGAGCGGTTTACGCCCCAGTAGCCCAGTGTTTTTTCGCCTTGTGCGGCACCGATAATTTTTTTGGCCAGGTTTTCCTGGCCTCGTTTTTCAGAAAGAGGAAGTCACTATGCGCTTGAATAGACGTTTTTTTGTCACTGGTCTGGTATCGATGATTCTGGGGGTATCACTGTCTCTTAGCGTATCCCAGGCTTTCGCCCAGCGAGGGCTTCCCGATTTCACCGAACTCGTCGAGAAGGCCGGACCGGCAGTGGTTAATATTCGCACGCTCGAGCGGGCGAAGTCTCGAGGGCAGGGGTCAGGCCCGTCGGCTCCGCGTGGAATGCCACCAGGCATGGATGAAAACGATCCGTTTTATGAGTTCTTTCGCCGGTTCTTTCCCCCAGGCCATCCGGGCGCACCCGGAGCCCCCAGCGCGCCCGGTGGCGGCCGCGGTGAGCGCGGCCCCGATAGCCAGGCACCCGGAAGCCCAGACTCCGGGGCCCAGCGCCCGCGCGGGGTTGGTAGCGGCTTTATCATCTCTGCCGATGGCTATATTCTCTCGAACCATCACGTGGTCGAGGGTGCCGATGAGGTAATCGTTACCCTTGCCGATCAGCGTGAGTTTAAGGCCCGGGTGGTGGGCTCAGACCAGCGCACTGATGTGGCCTTGCTCAAGATCGATGCCTCCGGCCTGCCTACGCTGCCGCTGGGGGACCCCTCCAGAATAAAGGTGGGTGCCTGGGTCCTGGCCATCGGGTCCCCGTTTGGCCTGGAAAACACCGTTACGGCTGGTATTGTTAGTGCCAAAGGACGTGAAACAGGCGACTACCTTCCGTTTATCCAGACCGATGTTGCCGTGAATCCGGGCAATTCAGGGGGGCCGTTGTTGAACATGGATGGTGAGGTAATTGGCATTAACTCCCAGATCTACAGCCGTACCGGGGGTTTTATGGGCATCTCGTTTGCGATTCCGATCGATGAGGCCCGTCGGGTAGCCGATCAGCTGCGCCAGTCCGGTCGGGTGGTACGTGGTCGTATCGGGGTGGCCATCGGTGACGTTACCCGAGAGGTTGCCGAGGCCTTGGGCCTGAAGGGCAATAATGGCGCCTTGGTGCGCAATGTCGATCCGGATGGCCCGGCGGCAAAGGCCGGAATTGAGCCTGGTGACATCGTGTTGGCTTTTGCCGGGCGGCCGGTAAATCGAATGTCAGACCTTCCTCGGCTGGTGGGCAATACCGTACCAGGCCGCACTGAGAGCATTGAGGTCTGGCGCCGCGGGGAGCGCAAGCAGCTGCGAATCCAGGTGGTCGAGCTGGAACCTGAGGCCCGGGCGCAGGCAGCCCCCGCCTCCAACGCCCCAAAGCCTGCTGCGGTGAATTGGCTCGGTCTGGGAGTGTCTGAGCTCTCCGATGCCCAGAAAAGCCAGCTTCGGCTAACCCAGGGCGTATTTGTCTCGGCAGCCTCGGGCCTGTCCGAACGGGCAGGAATCCGCCAGGGTGACATAATCCTGTCCGTGGACAGGACTTCGGTAGGCTCGGTTGCTCAGTTTTCTACCCTAGTCGAGCGGCTAGACCGGAAGCGGCCCGTGGCACTACTGGTGCATCGGGACAACGCATCTTCCTGGATTGTAGTAAAACCGTAGCCAAGTCAATGACTTGGCGTATATAAGCCTGTGTTGTTAATTTGCAAAACATTCGTAACTTTTCGATTATTGCCC
Source organism: Betaproteobacteria bacterium (assembly GCA_016868305.1). Taxonomy (GTDB): domain Bacteria; phylum Pseudomonadota; class Gammaproteobacteria; order Burkholderiales; family Burkholderiaceae_A; genus Hahnella. The sequence continues at coordinate 46,418 of VGHK01000003.1, forward strand.
ATATCGACCATGGAAAGAGCACCCTGGCCGACCGCATCATCCAGATCTGTGGCGGCCTGCCCGACCGCGAGATGGAGGCGCAGGTGCTCGACTCCATGGACCTCGAACGCGAGCGTGGCATCACCATCAAGGCGCAGACGGCCGCGCTGAAATACAGAGCCCGTGATGGCCAGGTGTATGCCCTAAACCTTATCGACACCCCAGGGCATGTTGACTTTTCCTACGAGGTAAGCCGGTCGTTATCCGCCTGCGAAGGGGCGCTTCTGGTGGTAGATGCCTCCCAGGGGGTAGAGGCTCAGACGGTGGCGAACTGTTACACCGCCATAGAGCTGGGCGTTGAGGTCTGTCCGGTTCTCAACAAGATCGACCTGCCTGCTGCCGATCCGGAGCAGGCCATTCAAGAAATCGAAGACGTCATCGGTATTCAGGCCTCCGATGCCATCCGCGCGAGCGCCAAAACAGGCGAGGGCGTCGAAGACATTCTTGAGATGATTGTGGCAAAGATTCCGCCGCCCAAAGGCGACTCCACGGCGCCGCTGCAGGCGCTGATTATTGACTCCTGGTTCGATAACTATGTGGGCGTGGTCATGCTGGTGCGGGTGGTCAATGGCACCTTAAAGGCCCGCGACAAAATTCTGTTGATGGCCACCGGAAGCACCCATCCGGCAGAGCAGCTGGGTGTCTTTACGCCCAAGTCGGTAGCCCGAGAGTCGCTCAGTGCAGGCGAGGTGGGCTTTGTGATTACCGGAATTAAAGAACTGAAAGCAGCCAAGGTGGGCGATACCCTTACCCTGGCAGGCCGGCCCGCAGCCGCGCCGCTACCGGGGTTTAAAGAGGTGAAGCCGCAGGTATTTGCGGGGCTGTATCCGGTGGAATCAAGCGAGTACGACATAATGCGCGATGCCCTAGAGAAGCTTCAGCTCAACGATGCGGCCTTGCAGTTTGAGCCTGAGGTGTCGCAGGCCTTGGGCTTTGGGTTTCGTTGTGGATTTCTGGGGCTGCTGCACATGGACATTGTGCAGGAGCGGCTAGAGCGCGAGTACGACATCGACCTGATTACCACCGCGCCCACGGTTGTTTATCAGGTGCTCATGAAGGACGGCACGGTAATTGATGTTGACAACCCATCCAAGATGCCAGAGCCATCGCGTATTGAAGAGATTCGCGAGCCGATTGTGACCGTGTCTTTGTTTATGCCCCAAGACTATGTGGGCGTGGTGATGACCCTGTGCACCGGTAAGCGGGGTGTTCACACCGGCATGACCTATGCCGGCCGCCAGGTAAATCTCACCTACGAGATTCCCATGAATGAGATCGTGCTCGACTTCTTTGACAAGTTAAAGTCAATATCACGTGGCTATGCCTCGATGGACTATGAATTCAAAGAGTATCGTGCCTCCGACGTGGTGAAGATGGATATTCTTATTAATGGTGATAGGGTCGATACCCTGTCGGTAATCGTGCATCGTGGCGGGGCGCAGGCGCGTGGGCGCGAGCTTGCGGCCAAGCTGCGCGAGCTTATTCCCCGGCAGATGTTTGATGTCGCCGTACAGGCGGCAATCGGCGTGAATATTCTGGCCCGCGAAAATATCAAGGCCTTGCGCAAAAACGTGCTCGCCAAATGCTATGGCGGTGACATTACCCGCAAGCGCAAGCTTTTAGAAAAACAAAAGGCAGGTAAAAAACGTATGAAGCAGGTCGGAACGGTAGAGATACCGCAGGAGGCTTTCCTTGCCATATTAAAGGTGGACGGCTAGCACCATGAACTTCGCGCTTATTCTCTTGGTGCTCTGTCTGGTAACGGGCTTGCTCTGGTTCGCCGATCGTCTGGTCTGGAGAAAGTCCCGCCCAGCAGGCGCCCCACGGCCCGCTCTCTTGGAGTACACAGCAGGTTTTTTTCCGGTCATATTCGTTGTCTTTGTTATTCGATCTTTCTTATTTGAACCTTTTAATATTCCCTCGGGGTCGATGATTCCTACGCTCCGTATTGGCGATCTTATTCTTGTGAAGAAGTACAGCTACGGGGTGCGGCTGCCGGTATCGCATACGCTGGTATTTGCAACCGGGCTGCCCCAGCGCGGCGATGTTGCAGTGTTTCGCTATCCGCTGGACACTTCTGTGGACTACATCAAGCGCATCGTGGGCGTTCCGGGCGATTCGGTGGTCTATGAGAATAAGCAGCTCACGATCAACGGAGTGGCTGTTTCTAAAAAGGCTCAGGGCAGTTTTGTCGATGGCACTACGGCAAGGGTGTCGCGTCAGTATGGCGAGACCCTTGATAGCCGCAGCTACAGCACCTTAAACGACAATGGTTCTGGCGATTTTTATCTTTTGGAGTCGTTCCCCCATAAAGACGCCTGCCAACGGACAGCGCTTGGGCTGCGGTGCACAGTGCCTGCAGGGCATTACTTCGCCATGGGAGACAATCGCGATAACTCTGCCGACAGCCGTGTCTGGGGATTCGTACCCGAGGCCAATCTGGTGGGGCAGGCCTTTATGGTCTGGTTTAATGCCGGCGAGGTCTTCTCTGGGCAATTCGACCGTCTGGGATTTTTCGAGTAGCCGGTTATGTCTGCAGCCGATGATAATTTTCTTTCTTGTCTTGAGGGCCTGCAGGAGAAGATCCGGTATCGCTTCAATGATCCCGAACGGGCCAGGCTGGCCCTTACCCATCGCAGCTATAGCGCACAGCATTATGAGCGGCTGGAGTTCCTTGGCGACAGCGTTTTGAACCTTGCGGTTTCGAGCCTTTTGTATCGAGAACTGCATGGCTTTACCGAGGGCGACCTCAGCCGCGTGCGGTCAAACCTGGTGCGCCAGCAGGCACTGCACGATATTGCTCAGACCTTGTCTCTGCACCAGCATCTTTTTCTGGGAGATGGCGAGCGCAAGAGCGGTGGGCTGCGACGTCCGTCTATTCTTGCCGACGCCCTGGAGGCATTGATCGGGGCCGTATTTATCGACGGTGGCTATGATGCGGCCGCCCAGGTGGTCGAGCGGTTTTATCGTCCGATTCTCAACCAGGTAGACCCCAAGACCCTGGGTAAAGATGCCAAGACGCTTCTGCAAGAGTTTTTGCAGGGCCACGGCATGCCCTTGCCAATTTACCAGGTGGTGGCCACGCATGGGGCAGCCCATAACCAGGTGTTTGAAGTGGAATGCCTGGTAAGCAAGCTTGCCATCACCGTGCTGGGTTCCGGATCGTCTCGCCGGGCGGCAGAGCAGGTGGCGGCTACGGAAGCGCTAGAGGCGGTAAATCGTGCGCTTACCGAGGCACCGAAAAAAGGGCGCCGCTCCAAAAAGGCAGAGCCCGCCCCTCAGGGCAAGCTCGAGTTCTTGTTGCCAAAGCAGACGCCGAGGCTCGAAGAAGGCTGACATGGCTCACCGGGTTGGCTTTGTGGCGCTTGTCGGACGGCCCAATGTGGGGAAGTCGAGTCTTCTGAATGCCTTGGTGGGCATGAACCTGGCCATCACCTCGCGCAAGGCGCAGACCACACGGCATCGTATTCTTGGGGTGCGCACCACGGAGTCGCACCAGATTTTTTTTGTTGACACCCCTGGCATTCAGCACAGCCACACGGCTGCGCTTAATCGGCAGTTGAATCGCACCGCACTGTCGGCCCTGCAAGAGGTATCTGCCGTGACCTGGGTGATTGAGGCGCATAAACTGCGGCCCGAAGACGAGGCAGTTCTGGCCCGTATTCCGCCTGCCATGCCGGTGGTGGTGGCGATGAACAAGGCCGACCGTCTGGCTACTGAGGCTGACAAGGCAAAGGCATTTGCCCTGGTTGCGCAGTTGCAAAGCCTAAGGCCAAACCAGCCAGATCGGCCCGGTTTTAAGGCAATTGTTCCCGTATCGGCGGTCACGGGGTTTCAGGTGGATGTTCTGGCCCAGGCGCTGGCCGATTGTCTTCCCGAGGGCCCTGCCCAGGTGGATGCCGATACCGTCACCGATCGCAGTACGCGTTTTTTTGTGGCCGAGATCATTCGTGAAAAACTCTTTCGGTTTTTAGGGGATGAGCTTCCCTACGAGGCCGCAGTGGTGATCGACCAGTTCTCCGAAGAACCGGCCCAGGCGGACAGGCCGGCGAGGCTTGCGGTGGCGGCCACCATTATTGTGGGAAGAGACTCACACAAACCTATGGTGCTGGGCGAAGGCGGTGCTAGGCTGCGGCAGATTGGCTCGCAGGCACGCCACGATATTGCAGCCTTTTGCGATGCGCAGGTGCGGCTTGACCTTTGGGTGAAGGTGAAAGAAAACTGGGCTGACACCGAGTCGCTGGTGCGCAGTTTTGGTTACGAATAGGGAATAGGGCGAGGCGCTAGACATGGTTCAGGGCTATGTGCTGCACAGTCTGGCCTGGCGAGAAACGAGCCTTATTGTGGAGGTGTTTACTCGGGAAGAAGGACGGCTGGGCCTGGTTGCCCGCGGGGCGCGACGCCCCCGTTCTCCGCTGCGCGGCCTGCTGCAGCCTTTTCAGCCACTTGGGCTTCGGTATTCTGCCAAGGGGGAGTTGCGTAGCCTCATGGGGGCAGAATGGCTGGGGGGGGTGGGTACACCTTCCGGCGACTGCCTTCTCGCAGGGTTTTACCTTAACGAGCTCTTGATGCGGCTGATGCCCCGCGAAGACCCCCACCCATTGCTCTTCGATGCCTACGAGGCGGCCATGCACCGACTGTCAGAGGCTGGGCCAGAGGTGGGTGCGGTTCTGCGTTGGTTCGAATGTCGGCTGTTACGGGAAATGGGCGTTGCTCCCGAATTCGATACCGTGCAGGGTATGACAGTGGAGGCGGCAGGCCAGTATGCGCTGGTATTTGGCGAGCCGGTGGTTGTGGCAAATGGGCAGGCAATTGCGGAGTCCGCGGGCATGCTGGTCTCGGGTCAGACGTTGTTGGCCTTGTCGCGATACGATGCGTCAGCAAACGGGCAGAGGTTAGACGACATGCATGCAGAGGTGAGCCTTGAGGCAAAAAGGCTGCTTCGGGGCCTGATTCGGCATCAGCTTGGGGAGTCTGGTCTGCAGTCCCGGCAGGCCATGATAGGGCTTGCACGACTGCGGCAGCGGCTGCTTGGTATCGGGTCAGAGACACCTCATTAGAGTGTTGGGGCGACACCGGATGCCAGCTTTGCGGACAATAGCGATGAGCGTTTCTGACCCAAAAAAATAGGACGAAGATCACCATGATAGAGCTTGGCGTGAACATAGACCATGTTGCGACCCTGCGGCAGGCAAGGCGCAGCTATGACCCCGACCCGATATGGGCCGCGGTGGAGGCCCATCTGGGTGGCGCCGATGGCATTACGGTGCACCTGCGCGAGGACCGTCGTCATATTCAAGACGAAGATGTGGGCCGGCTGCGCGACCTTACCCAGATTAAGCTCAACCTTGAAATGGCGGCCACCGTTGAGATGGTAGGCATTGCCGTGCGGCTCAAGCCCGAAATGGCCATGCTGGTGCCTGAAGGACGGCAGGAGGTGACCACCGAGGGAGGCCTTGATCTTATTGGTCAGCAGGCGTCGCTGCGGTCTACGCTAGATCGGCTGAAGTCGGCAGACATTAGTGTGAGCGCCTTCATTGATGCTGACTTGGCGCAGATTGACATGGCTGCCGCCCTGGGCGTAGAGGTCTGTGAGGTGCACACTGGGCCTTATGCGGAGGTGTTCTATGCCCAAGGGCGTGACGCTGAGCAGCCCGCGGTGCGTGCCGAACTCGAAAAGATTCGCGTCGCTGGCCGGGCGATTCAAGAACGCGGCATGCGGTTTAACGCGGGCCATGCCTTGAACTACTTTAACGTGCAGCCAGTCGCGGCGATTGCTGGGGTACGCGAATTGCATATCGGACATGCCATCGTCTCGCGTGCGGTTTTCGTGGGACTGCGCGAGGCTGTGCGCGAGATGAAGCGGCTGATGCGTGAGGCTGCTTATACGGGCCGTCAATGATCGCCGGTGTTGGTACTGATCGGGTGCTTATTAGCCGAATCCAGGCGATTCTCCTGCGCTGGGGCGACCGGTTTGTGGCCCGGGTACTGGGCCCTTTAGAGCAGTCAGAGTTTTATCGACGCAAGGCCCAGTCTGAACTGCGTGCGGCCTCGTACCTGGCCAAACGGTTCGCCGCCAAAGAGGCCTTTGGTAAGGCGCTTGGCTGTGGGCTTGCTTTCCCTATGAGCCTACATAGCCTCGAGGTACTCAATAATCCCAAGGGGGCTCCGTATCCGGTGTTTCATAAGGCATTGGCTGAGCATATGCAGAGGCAGCAGCTCAAAGGCTTTGTCTCCTTGTCTGACGAGCAGGATGCCGCAATTGCCTTTGCCCTCATTGAATATGCACCGATCCAAAACCATTAGGGGGTAAGCCTTACCGTGTCTGGTCCTTTTATTATTGATCTGCAAGGCCTGGTTGCTACCGCCGAGGAGCTTGAGATTCTCGCCCACCCCTGGGTGGGCGGCGTCATTCTCTTTACGCGAAATTTCTCCGATCGTGATCAGCTGTGTGGTCTCACGCAGCAGCTGCGTCAGGTGCGGCGGTCCGATGGTGTGCCTTTGCTTATTTCCGTAGACCATGAAGGCGGCCGGGTACAACGCTTTCGCGAAGGGTTCACAGCACTGCCTGCCTTTGGCACGCTGGGCATGCGCCTCACCGAGGCATTGGCAGATGCCGATGGGGTGCCCCGAACTGGCGCCGTAGAGGCGGCCTTGGCGCTTGCCCGGCAGGCGGGCCAAGACCTGGCTTTTGAGCTCAAGGCGGTGGGCGTCGACTTTAGCTACACCCCCGTGCTCGACCTCGACTATGGCCGCAGCGCGGTGATTGGTAATCGGTCCTTTGGCAGGCTTCCGCAGATTGTCACGCTTGCGGCCACGGCCGTATTGCAGGGTCTGGCCCAGGCGGGATTCCGTTCCTGCGGAAAGCATTTTCCAGGGCATGGCTGGGCGGAGGCCGATTCACACCATGCGCTGCCGGTCGATGACCGGCCACTCGATCAGATCCTCGCGAACGATGTCTGGCCTTACGCGCGACTCTGTTCTGGGCCTTTCGATCGTGCGCTGGTGCAGGCTGTGATGCCTGCCCATGTGGTCTATAGCCAGGTCGATGCCCAGCCCGCGGGGTTCTCTTCACGGTGGATACGTGAGATCTTGCGGGGCCGTATCGGGTTCGAAGGGGTTGTGATTAGCGACGATCTCTCTATGGCCGGTGCCGCCGTCTATGCCGATGTGGCCGATCGTGCCCAGGCTGCCTTTGAGGCAGGCTGTGACGCCACGCTTATTTGCAACCGGCCCGACCTGGCGATTCAGGCGCTCGACGCGGTGCCAGCACGTATGCCAGGGTTCTTGCATGACCCCCTGCGTCGGCATTTGTCGCTCCTGATGCCCCGGGCGACCTCGGTCTAGGCGTACGCACGTGATGGCGTTTTTGGGTAGCTCAGGCGCGGCATAGTGTATGCGGTCAACGCCTGAGATCTACGACCCTGACTGTCAGCGCTGCCCGAGGCTCGTGGCCTTTCTTGGCAAAGTGCAGCAGAAGCACCCCAGCTATTTTTGCAGGCCGGTACCCCCCTTTGGCGACCCACAGGCGGCACTGTTGGTGGTGGGGCTGGCGCCCGGCATGCATGGGGCCAACGCGACTGGGCGTCCCTTTACCGGTGATGCCTGTAGCGATCTGCTCTATGGCAGCCTATACGATCAGGGCTTTTCCACTGGCCCGCGGTCGGTACATGCCGAAGATGGTCTTACGATGATGAGCTGCCGCGTGACCAACGCAGTGAAATGTCTTCCGCCCGATAACAAGCCGCTTCCGATAGAGGCGAGCAACTGCCGGCCTTTTCTGCAGGCAGAGATCGCCGCAGTTGCGCCGCGTGTCATTCTCTGCCTAGGCGCCGTCTCGCACGATGCGGTGGTGCGATGTTTCGATCTGACCCAGTGGGGTATAAGGCGCGCTGATCTGGCCTTTGCCCACGGTGCGGAATACCAGTTGGGTAGGTTCGTAGTCATCGATAGCTACCATCCCAGCCGATACAACATCAATACCGGACGGCTCACAGAGGCGATGTTTAAGGCGGTTGTGGCCCGGGCCCGTACGTTTGTAAATGTAACAGCACAATCGCTATGACTTCCGCCCCCTCGTCAACCGATTTCAACCAAGACGCGTTTGATGCCAAGGCATTTATGGCGAATCTGCCAGGCCTGCCTGGTGTCTATCGGTTTATCAATACCCAGGGCCAGCTGCTTTACGTGGGTAAGGCCAAGGACCTCAGAAAGCGGGTGTCGTCTTACTTTCAGAAGACAGGTCATAGCCCCCGCATCGCCCATATGGTCTCGCAGATTGCGGCTGCCGAATTTACCGTGGTGCGCTCCGAGGCAGAGGCCCTGCTGCTAGAAAACAACCTTATTAAGACGCAGGCTCCGCGCTACAACATTCTTTTTCGCGATGACAAGTCGTATCCGTTTCTGCGTATGAGTCGGCATCGGTATCCACGCATCTCCTACTATCGCGGCGCGGTTGACAAAAATGCCGATTACTTCGGTCCGTTTCCCAATGCCTGGGCGGTAAAAGAGAGTATTCAGATTCTGCAAAAAGTCTTTCGCCTGCGTAGCTGCACGGACAACGTACTGTCGAATCGCTCGCGGCCGTGTCTTTTGCATCAGATACACCGGTGCAGCGCGCCCTGTGTCCAAGAGATTTCCGACGAAGACTACGGCCGAGATGTGGGCAGGGCCCTGTCTTTTCTGCGCGGCGGCCACGAGGAGGTGCTATCGGCATTGCAGGCCGATATGCAGAAGGCATCAGACCAGCTCGATTTTGAGGCGGCAGCGGTCTACCGTGACCAGATCGGGGCGCTTTCGCGCGTACTGCAGCAGCATTCTATGGAAACGGAGTCGGTGCAGGACTGCGACATTCTTGCCGTGGTGGGTGATGGCCAGCGGGCCGTAGTAAACCTCGCGATGGTGCGCGGGGGACGGCACCTGGGCGATCGTCCCTACTTTTCGGCTGCGATACATGGCCCCGAATCAGACGACACCCTGGATGAGGCCCTCTTAGCCTTTGCGAGCCAGCATTATCTCGATACACCGCCCGCCTCTACCCTTGTGGTCAACCGTGAGTCGGCTGTGCCTGCGCTTTTAGACTGGCTGGCGACAGGGCAGGCCAAAGGGGTGCGTGTGCTCCATGCACCGCAGGGCAAGCGTCGTGACTGGCTGCGGCTGGCAGAAGACAATGCCCGGCTTGCCCTGGTGCGGCGGGCGCAGGAGCAGGGGGGGGCAGAAGCCCGCACCCGACTGCTTGCCGAGACCCTGGGCTTGGCCAGTGACACCGAAGACCTGGCCGAACTTCGCATCGAGTGTTTTGATATCAGTCACACTAGTGGTGAGGCAACCCAGGCCTCCTGCGTGGTCTACCATCACCATGCCATGCAGTCGTCTGATTATCGACGTTTCAATATTCGCGATATCACCGCGGGCGACGACTATGCAGCCGTGCGCCAGGCGCTTACGCGTCGCTATGAGCAGGCTGAGACCCTACCAGACCTGGTGCTTATCGATGGTGGAAAGGGCCAGCTGTCGGTAGCCATGGATGTCTTTGCAGGGCTAGGCCATGACACCGGTATTCTGCTGGGCGTGGCCAAGGGCGAAGGCCGCAAAGTGGGTCTGGAGCGGCTGATATTTCCTGACGGGAGAGAGCTCGCACTCGGACGAGACCACGGTGCGCTCATGCTGATCGCTGAGATACGCGACGAGGCCCATCGGTTTGCCATTTCCGGAATGCGGGCCAAGCGGGCCAAGGCCCGGATCGGCTCGGTACTCGATGAGATCGAAGGGGTCGGCCCGAAACGCCGGCAACGGCTACTTGCTCGGTTTGGTGGCCTGCAGGGACTAAAAAAAGCCTCGGTCGACGAATTGGCTACCGTCGAAGGGGTCTCGCACGGCCTTGCCGAAGAGATCTACAGACGGCTGCATTAGGGCCAAATAGAGCCACGAGGGGCCATGTGGGGTCACCTAACCATTTACTGGCACTTAAGGCCACATACGGCTTGCATACCACCAGCGGTGTATGGCTTGCATTACTGGGGCGGGCTGCTCGACTGTTCCTTGTCTTCAGGAGTAAATCCTTTTTCCAGTCCCAGGCTGGTGAGAATAGACCACAGCGATGAGCCACGGGCGGCCTCTGCCTGGGCGATCTCGGCTAAGGACAGGCCCGCCCAGTCAACGGCCCTTGCCAATAGCAGGGGTGCTGGGCTGTGGGGGTCGAGCTTTTCCAGGCGTTCGGTCAGCCGTGCTAGTTCCAAATAAGCCTGACGCCTATCTGGATCGCGGGACTGCCGGCTACCAGTGTCGGCCGCCGCAGCATGCGTTGCCTCCTCAGTCAGGTGTGCAGGCTGGTCGAAGGATTCTTCAGGATTGACATCTTTGCGCAGCCGGCCACAGGCTGTTGCGGTCTGTGCCAGCAGGGTATCGAGCGCTGAAAAGCTGGGATCGCGGGAAGGTGTAAGTTCCTGCAATAGTGCAGCAAGCCCCGTGAGATGGCCTCGGATGGCATCGACCAGACTGCTGACCGCGAGAAGCTGCGCCTGGTCAGACTGTGACAGGCTTGCCCGAAGGGCCTCTGCGGTGGGCTTTGCTGTTAACTTGCCAGTCTGCTGTCCTGCTGCTAACCGCTCCCAGTCATCAAGCGAAACGCCATACGAACGACTGGCGGTCTGGGGCAGGAGCATGACCTTCTGCCGAAGGGTGGCCGGTAGTTTTTGATTGAGCCAGAGAAAAGGGGCGAGCCGCGGGGAATTGTCCTCCTGATCATCGGCTGGCCAGAGATGCGGCCAGAATCGACTGCAGAGTTCGGTCAGCAGAATCAGCCCGTGATCAAGCCCCACAAGCCCGTGCCGGTGAATCCAGGCTTCGCAGAGCCAGACCACCAGGTTGAGGTCCTTGCTTTGCTGCTCCAAAATAAGACCGATCTTTTGCTCGATCGCCTCCCAGTCGGCGCTCAGCAGAGGCCGAGTCCACTCCCCCATGGGCAGCGTGGGGTCCTCTTGAATGCGCATGCGGCTGATCTGCTGATAGACCTCTGCATACCGAAGCCAGTCCCCACATGGCTGGTCTGCGGAAATAGGCGCATAGAAGCGGTCGAGTGTTTCAGTCACGGGCTTCCCCCGTTCGCTGCGCAAGGCTCGGAGCCCGTATGGCAAAGGTCTTGGGCCAGGCCAGAGGCGCCTGGCTGCCTGGGGCCGAGAAGCTCAGACCGACAAAGACTGTCGCTGCCTGGGTTGACAGGGCATTGGGCTGATCAGCAGGAACCAAAGGAATGGTGAAGACGAGGGTGATCTTGCCGGGATCGGCTTCCTCAATGACAGACGATTTGAAGACCGCCACCATATCGAAAATAGACCAGGGGCCTCCCAAGCGCAGGCTGACGGTGCGGCCAGAAACGCGCATCAGTGCTGGCGGTTTGACTGCCGAGGGAATGAGCGGGGACTGGTCTGCAAATCGAAGCACCAGGCGCGTGTCGTCTCCAGGGCGCCAGATCATAGGTTTTTCAGAACGGCCGGTTGTCTCTACTGACTGACGGCCGATTCCAAAAGTCCAGCTCGCAATCTTATTGCCTTCGGTCTCTTGTTGCGGATGGTCACGCAGCGTCACTGTCACCGCCAGTCCTGGCACCTGACCAGTCTCTGGGCTGTAGAGCGGCAGAAGAAGGCGACGTATTCCTTCCCACTGGGTGAGGAAGCCCTGAATGGCGTCTCTCTGACCCGGGGGCAGACTCTCTAGAGAGAGCTTGCCGTTGAGCACTGGGGTCGATTCCAATAACCGTTTCATGGCGGCTCGGTCCGCGGCTAAGGGCTGGCCGGATTCATTGGCCAGCATCTCAGAAGTGAGCGCCGCCAATGGACGGCGATTGGCCAGGGTACGGTTGAAATCTTGGGAGAAGGCCGACCAGCGCTGGGCAAATCCCTCGAGACTTTCCATCTGGCAGTTTGCGAGAAGGGCTCGGTGCAGCTCTGCATACCGATGGTCGAAAAACCCGATAGGACGAAGCGGGGCTGGCGCTGCCGAAAGGCGTGCTGCGCAGCTTCTGGGGCTAGTGCTGTCTGTGACCATGGTTAGAAAGCCTTCAAGCCGAGAAAGCCCGGAACGCGGGTCTTTCGCCCGGTACTGGTCGATGTCTTTGATAAAGCTCGCCCAGAAATCTCGGTCCGCCCGTGCGTTTGCCGGCAGCGCACGACGGTAGGCCGACGCTCGAACATAAAACGCTTCCATACGCTCTCTCTGGGCACCGAGGTAGTCCTGCAGAGCGGCGGCATCAAAGGGCAGCAGCGCCGTTCCCAGGTTTTCGCCGAGCTGGGGAAGCCCGATAAGGCTATAGGCTGAGAGCTGTAGAAATGACCCCTGAAGATCGATAAGCCGGGTGCGCGCGTCAGAGGCCAGCATGGCCATGATGGTTGCCGAGGCCTGTGAATCTCCCATGGCGTTGAGGTCATTGGCTAGGCTTACAAGACGGGTGCGAGTCGCCTCGTAGTCTTCAAGGGCTATGGGAGGCTCTGAGGAATTAGGCGCCCTGGATTGATGAGCGACTTCCAGAATATCGTCGACCTTTTGGCTGGTCTGAAAAGAAACGCGTCGCTGTATCGGTTCTTGAAAGGCGTTGGGAAATCTATGCAGCTCATCTGCGAGGAATCGCTTATACGCGCCGACGATCGATGAAGCCCTGGATAGTCCTGCCGCATCCCATGCGATGAGTTCAGCCTCCGGGGAGGCGACTAAGACACCGGTATTGACCGGTACCATAAAGGGCTGCAGACGCAGGGCCTCTATGCTTGCCGCAAGTGATTTTCTCGATCCATTTTGCACCGGCGCAACGCCGGGCTCCTGACTGATCACAAGGCCTGGAAATCCAGGAGGTGGCACGAGGTCTTTAATGGCGCCTGCGAGCTGACTCGCCGCACGCGAGGTATTTAGCTGCATCTGCTCAGTAGCGCCTGGTCCAAGAATGCCGAGCGTTCGCGCGAGTCGGGTCTGTGACTCAAGTGCCTGCCCGAGAGACGGCTCGGGCCCAGACAGCCATTCACCCCCGCCCGCCTGCAGAAGTCTTTGCTGCTCGATTAGGCTAAGGTGAAACGATGTAATGAGTGCGAGGATTTCTGCCGAGGTCTGCTCCGATTTATCAAGCAGGTCCTCTTCGATTTCTCTCACCTTCGTTTCTGAAACCAATAAGGGATTCCGTTCCACCAGCTGGGTCAGAAGCGCCTGGTGTACTTTCGCTAGCCCGCACTGGCTAACCTGGCTGATCAGCGATGCGTCAATCAGCTGGGGAACGGCCTGGATACTGGCCTGAAAGAGCGCCGTGCTATCGGTTAGGGGGCCAAGAAATTCTTTGTCAAGGGCATAGCGCAGAACCAGTCTCAGGTCCTCTTCTGCGGTTGGTGATTTGGCCTGCAGTCGCTTTAGGGCAGAGAGGCTTTTGTCTAGCGCGACCAGTTCCCTGAGGTAATGAACCAGCCGCAGGTATTCGGGCTGCTGATCAATGGCAAGGGTGCGCAGCGCTGCGGTGTCCGTCGCAGAGACCTGCGCAAGGGGCGGTCGGCATTCCGACGGCGCATAGATCAACGCATCGGTCCGAGGGTCGAAACCAACCCCAGTTAACTCAGCGGCTTTGCGGTAGATGGAGCGTCGAATGGTCTCAAGGGCTACCTGTTTGAATTCCTCTTCTAGCCTGAGCTGCAACTGACTGAGCAAGGGATCGAAGATGGGCAGGCTTCCAGGCAGAAACAGGTTGATCCTAATCCCGCTTCTGTCTGCGCCAACTTCCGAAACCCGATTCATCTGCAGCTGCTCAAGGCCCAAAACAAGCGATACAGCCGTCTTCTTGCGCCAGTCGAGCCCAAAGGTGGCATCGTCTGTCTGACTCGCAGCCCGATGCTCCGCGTCTCGGTTAAGCCCTTCAATGCCTTCAGCCAAGGTTGGGAAGACTCGCCCAATCTGAAACGATGCGTAGGTGAGACCAATGGCCCATAGGCCAATAAACCCGATCGCGACAGCCCGAAGCACCTTGCCCTGTATCGGCCGGGCAAGCTGGCTAGATCGGGCTGCGCGGCTTAGCCCAAACTCGGCAAAGACTTTCTGAGTAAAGAGGTCTTTGACAAAGACTGGCCGCTCGTGCTGACCTGTGAAATAAAGCCCTCGAAAAAAACAAGGCTCGTGAAAAGTCTGGCTGCCCATGAGCTGCTGGGTAAAGGTCTTGAGTCCCCAAGACAGTGATTCGATCTGCTTGGGCAGAAGGAGCAGAGCGGTCTGAGCCTGAGGCGGATGGCCGCAGGCCAGTTCGGTCGACAGCAGCAGAAGGCTAGCCTGGAGGCTGGAAACTGCCTCACCAATCCAGTGGGTGTGAAATCTTTGCGTGGGGTCATACGGGGAGGACCAGCCCAGCATGGAGTCACGCATATCCTGCGGAAGGCAGTTCAGTGCCTGAAAGCCGGGCAGTTCCTCCATGCCAGTGACGACCAGATAGGCGGTCAGCCGGATGCCATAGCGATTCTGTGCGATACCAATTCGGCGAGATGCCCGGCTGGCCCGCAACTCCAGCGCAGCTCGGCCCTCGGGCGTCTGCGCCTGCAACAGCAGTGAGGCGGGCAGACTAACGACGATCGAATCAATCGGCCGATAGGGTCGATAGCTGCCTGCAAGACCCACGAAGTCTTCCCAGCGCTTTTCATCTGCGGGTCGATCACTCGCGCCAAGGCTGTCTGCGGAAAAGCCGATGACCACACCCTGATCGAAGATCATGGCCAGAGGCTGATGCGGGTCACGCGGTGCGTCCTCCGAGACCTGCTGACTGCCAGGCAGCGGTGTCTGAGACAGCAGCAGAGCATCGGCTCTATCTTCTGAGAGCACGACGATCCAGGGCACGTCATAGCGCTTTTTTGCCGCCCCGAGCTGTTGGTCCACACGACCAGACAGCCTCTGGAAAAGCGTGGCAATCGCCGCCTGTGGCAGCAGCTTCACACCATCGGTCTGCTCGCCTCGTCGAAGTGCTGCAGCGACTGCCAGCCAGAGGATGACCAGCAGTAAGACGATGAGAAGAATGATGGCCCAGATGGGCAGCCCACTAAACATCGGCATGCCCTGTTGGTGAAGGGTGCTGCAGTCGGGATTGGGGACGGTCCATTAGGGCATCACGCACAGGGTAGGAGACCGCCAGCCAGATGATCTGTGAGGCAGCGAGCAGGAATAGGCATGCCGCCACGAAGAGCGCAACCCCTCGGGTTATGCGAAATACCCGTACGGGAACCAGATGCGACAGCACGTGCCGGTAGGCCTGTTCGCTCACCACCCGGCGCTGGGCGGATGCGATACGGGAACGGGCCGAAAGCGCCTCAGGTTCGCGCCGATAGGCGCGGCGAAACAGGCCATGGCGCAGCATCTGATGGGCCCGCGCAGCCATTGCCTCTGCGCCATCACGCAGCCGACCCTCGAATCCGGCATTTAAGGCCAGCAGGTAGACTGCCGCGAGTGCGTCTGCATGGGCCGAAGGGTCTGAGAGCAATACTTCGACCCGGTCGATAATATGGTCCCCCGAGAAACTTGAGCCATATAACTGTCGTTCAACCAGGTAGCGAAAAAACACCTCTCGGCCGGGCCAGGGCCGGTGTAGCAAGAGTTCGTCTGCAACGGCTGCCTTCAAAAATCGCACCTCGTCAGCGATCTCCCGGTCCGACTGCTGCCCTATTGATGCGAGCTCCAGGTCTTGGGCTGACAGCAGTCTCATCACCTCGGCACTGGCCTGACTTGCCACGGCATTTGCCTCAGGCTGACCAGCGCCCGCGGTTAAGGGCTGGCCTGAGGCATCGCCATCGGTGCGTATGGGCCCCTGGGTCGGGTTCAGCAGACTCTCTATAGCAGCCAGAAGATCAAGCAGATGACGCACGTGAATAGGGTAGGCCTGCGCCTGTTGGGACCCCGCCACTGGCTCAAGAGAAAATGCGTTATCGCGCATGACAAAGGCGTGCAGTGGAGTGGGATCTGCAGGGAATAGCGGTCATCTCGCAGGCCGTGCGGTGTTGGCAACGTAGAGAACTACCGCCTTTGGCGGCTGCATCTGCGCAGAACGTGTGGTGGGGGCGATAACCAGTTGGGCTTCTGGCTCTCGTAGCTCTTCGGAGGGAATCAGCTCATAAAAGACTGTGCCAGGCAGGGGTTTGAGCGAGAGCTCTTCGGCCGCCGCAATCCGTGTCCTGCGCAGCCCCAGGACCCGCCGCTCCTGTAGCTCGGCATAACGGCTTGCCGGCCCAATGACGGCGGTCTCCATAAACAAGACCAGGTTTTCAGTCGAGGGTCCTTGCACCCCGACCACCAGCCGGCCATCGATCCAAGTGGGTTGTAGGTCAAGGGCAAAGACACCCTCACGAAAGCCAAAGCGGATCTCTCGGTAGCTCTGGCTAATCTCCTGGACTGCCTGTTCAATCTGACCGAGCAGCCGGTCGAATGCCGAATAGGGGTCCTCATGCTGGTAGGCGGGTGTCGGTGGGGGAACGCTTGCCAAATGCAACTGACTGAGCTGCGCAGACATTCCCACTAATGCCGTGTAGGCGTTCCATGGGTGAATCTCGGTGGATTGGGAAATCGCCTCTGCTGCTGGCAGAGCCAATACCATGCAGCTCAGTTGCTGCTGGACCAGTAGCTTTTCCTGCAGCCGCGAGGGGTCGGTCATGCCAGCCACCTGTCGCGCCACAAAGCTCGCCTTTGACCGTAGGTCTGCTGCGAGGCTGCGCAGCCGCGCAACCAGGGCCGGAGCGGCCGAGAACCGCAACAGGGCTGGTAGCGTCTGAGTCATTCGCAGCGAGCCCCCTTCGTTGCGCACAGCGCCTAAGCGCAGGCGGGTGAACGACCCCGAGGGTGGTGGACCAAGGGCCAGTGACAGGTTGAGCTTTAGCCTGGGTACGTCAATCGGCATCGCCTCGGAGACAAGGTCTGCTACTGGCGGCTCGTGGGCCGACAGGTACCGACCCGGTCGGTCCTCTGATTCGACGGCATGGGCGGTTGGCAGACGCAAGAAAAGATCAAGCGGCTCGTCTGTCGTCTGATTAAGCGCATCTGCTGCATCGATTTCAAGCGGGGGGTCTTCCTCGGCCTCGTACCAGACCGGGGTTCCATCCGGGAAGACGGCACGTAGCGAGAGCACCCGTATTCGGCCGCCGCTGAGCAGCGCGTTATCGAACTCCAGCCTCTCCACGCCCCAGCCCATGGGCTGCGATAGATAGGCCTTGAGCGCAGAATCAGTGGCTCGATGCAGGGCATCTTGCTGAAAATGCTGGGGGCTCAGAAGCATCCCCTCATGCCACTGTACTGGCAGGCTGGGTCGTTGAATGGTCATCGGGGGACTCCTTGACGAACGGCCTGGCTCGGGCCGAAATCGATAAGCACCCTTGGGGCCAAGGGGTCGAGTGTGAGGCGGTGATCTCCGGGGGAGCGATAGCCGGTGAACAGAAAAACCCGCAGAGCCCGTTCGGTAGGCAGATCCTTCTGTAACACCCGCAGGCTGTCCCCCGGGGTCAGCTCCCAGCTGCGAATAACCAGGTCATCAGGCGCTGCCTGCTGGAGAGAGGCCTTTTGAAAGAACCATTGCTGGGCCGAGAGTTTGTCTAGTCGGGGGACCAGAAGCGCATCCCGTACCAGAACCAGGTCAACGGCCACCGGCGAGTTTTCGTTGACCAGGGGTTCCACTAAAAATCCAAGCTCAGACCAGTTGAGCTTTTCTCCGGGTGGGAAGAGGAGATTCTTGGCCGACTGGTAGGTGCTGCAACCGGCGAGCCCCGTCACTGCGGCAGTGCATAGCAGCATGGTCAGAAGTCTGCGCAAACGGAATACGGAGAGCCAGTCGTGTTGCGTCTGTTCGAGGGGCTGGTGCGGGTTCATGGGTCTAGTGCTTAGTTCTTTGGCTGGCCGGACTGACTATTAAGGGCCTTTTGTTGGGGACTTGCCTGATCGACAGGCTCTGAGGCGGTGGTCTTGGGCTGCAGTTCTTTGCGGGCCAGTTCACGCCCATGGTCCAGCCCAAGACGGTAGCCGAGCAGACCAATGAGCAAGAGAAAAAGGACAGACCCAAGCAGCAGAATGCTGCGCAGTCGGGTGGTGATCGAAAGACGAAGCTCGGTGGCGGCCATGGTCTAGGGCTCGCTCACCGTCTGTTGACCAGGCTGGCTGACCGAGATCACCCCGGCCCACAGGCAGTTTAGTTTGGAGCTGTCTTGCAGGGCAGGCATTCCGCCCAGGTTGACGGTGGGGCATCCCGGTACCCATGGCGCGGGCGTGGCAGGAATACAGGGCATGGGCGTGAGAACCCCCAGAGCTGCGGCTGTCGCGGCAGCCACGGTGGGGTTGGCCAGCGACTGGCACATTCCAAAAGGCGGGATATTGAGCATGGGAATGTGGTCCATGATATTGGCCGCTGGCGTGCCGGTGTTCACCCGGTTCAGGGGCAGAACCACCATGGCCGCCGGAGCCATTCCCATGGAGCATTCGAGCAAGGCGCCTGCGCAGACTTGTTTGGCCATGGCCTAGTCTCCTCTGAGCAGCCGGGTGAGCCGCGATGGCTGCGCCTGGGCATCGGGCGAGTCAGGCTGCTGAAGGGGTTCGCCCTTCTCGTTGAACTGTTCGGGCGGTCCCTTGGCCACTCCCTTTTCAAACTGCTGGCGTTGCATCATCACACCACTGGGCCAAAATAAAAGACGCTGTCCGTGCAGAAGACCCTGTTCATAGTCGGCCTGTTGTGCAAGGCTTTTGGTGGCCGAGAAATCTTCCGCCCTGCCATGCAGATCCCCTCGGTGAAACTGCGCCCGGCGGACCAGCTGCCCCTGCAAGAAATACTCTGCCGGGCCGTGCAGCACTCCCTCTTCATACTGCAGCCGGCTGGATACCTGACCTGCGGCATCAAAGCTAATGGTCTGCCCGTGGGCAAGGTCATTGCGCATCTGTTGGCTCAGCAGCGGTCTACCGGACTGAAAATACTCACTCAGGCCCGTGCGTTTGCCATGTTCAAACAGGCAACGGGCGGTAAGCTGGCCTTTGGCATCGTAGGTCTCGACCAGCCCATGCACACCCTGCGGGCTACGCTCGCCTTTTTCGCGCAGCTGCTGTTGATCGTCGTATCGAGAAAATGCAGCCACTGCCAACGGGTCGTTGGTCTGGTCTGAGACGGGGTTGTTCTGGGGCATGGTCGATGGCAGGGGCTAGTTGATATTGACCATGCCGCCCTTGATGGCAAGGGTGGCGCCCCCATCGATCTGACCCTGGGTTGCCGCCTTGGCCGTTAATGCGGTGCCGGCTTGGATCTCAAAGTCGGTTCCCGATTTGGCGCTCACCGCAGTCCCGGCTTGGATCTCAAAGTCGGTTCCTGATTTGGCGCTCACCGCAGTGGCGGCCTTCAGGCTCATGGCATCGGCGGTCTCGGCGCTCAGCGCGCCGGTAGACTTGAGCTGGAATGCACCTCCGACCTCAATGGTCAGGTCGCCATCGATCTTCAGGGTGTAGTTCTTGGTCACGGTGTGGCTAAAGTCGTCTTTGTTCTGGTGGGTTTCTGCGCCTTCTACGGAGACAGAACGTTCAGCCTTCACAAAGTGGGTCTCCTTGCCTTTTTCCACGGTGACCGTTCGATCGCCCTTTTTGAGCAGATGCTCTTCAGAGCCCTCATAGAGGGTGGTCGACAGGCTGTCTTCGATATCGATGGTCATATCTTTCTGGGCATGGAAATAGAGCTCTTCATCTCCCTTGGCATCTTCAAACCGAATCTGATTGCCGTGGCATCGCCCTTCTTTTCCCGCCACGAGGCTATCGATCAGGGACCGGGCGCCCGCCTTGACCGAATCGGTCAGGGCCACCACTGCGGCCTTCTTGAGCGCATCAAAAAGTGAACTGGACTGCTTGACTGACTTTGAGCCAATGACACTCTGGGTCTTTGAGCCTGGAAGGTCTACAGGCGGTGCCATTGCTGCGTTGTAGACAGAACCTGTGACCACGGGGCGGTCCGGGTCACCGTCAATATACGAGACCAGCACCTCGTGGCCCACGCGTGGAATAAACAGGGCCCCCCAGCCATTACCGGCCCACGACTGGCTCACCCGAACCCAGCAGGAACTGGTCTCGTCTGCGGGGGCGTACTGGTCCCAGAAAAAGCGCACACGAATCCGCCCCAGGGAATCGGTCCAGATCGCCTCGCCCTCGGGTCCGACGACCACTGCGGAGTGGCTTCCGGTGACCCGTGGCCGAGGTGACGTGCGGGCGGGCCGATAGGCCTGGCTCGTGGGCAGGGCGTGAAACTGGTTGCGGTAGCCCTCGGCGCTGAGTTCATGCACCACGCGGCAGAGGGTATAGTCCTTGTTGAGGCCTGTCTGGGGGTGTTCTGTGACCGAGACGGTGGAGCCCGGCCAAAGGCCACAATTCACGCTGTCACCAGAGATCTCGGTTGCGCGGGCCTGGGCCGCCTGCATCGCGCGACGGTTAATATCTGCTGCGCGGCCTGCCGTGTCATGCGGGCCGGGATAGGTGAACCAGCGCCCCTTGCCCAGTTCTCCGCTGGCCTGCGAATCCAGTGCGGTAAGCGGTGTGGTCATGTTGTAGTCGCCGCTTGCCCAGGTCTTGGTGACCAGCTGCTCGGTCTGTTCCAGTCGCAGCAGGCTATCGTCATACTCCACCTTGGCCTGACGCCCGCGAAAGACCAGTGGCCCCTTGGCGCCGCTAGGCTTATGGGCGCTCAGCCCATCGGCGAGTACCAGGCGGTGGCTATTGGCTGCATGCTCAAAAAAATACCAGATGCCTTCTTCTTCCATGAGGCGGGTAATAAACGCCAGAGGCGTTTCATCGTATTGCACGCAGTAGTCGCGAACCGGGCAGGTCTCGGTGAGACGCTTGTCCACCACCACAGGGTAACGGGACAAATGGGCCTCAATAATCTGCAGGGCCGACATCGACTGAAAGATCCGTCGCTCTTGATCCAGCCCCATCAGCCATAGGCTCGGAACCAGCTCAGCCCGGTAGTAGGCAAAGCTGGCATCAACCCCCACATGACTGAAGGATCGGAACACGCCGTTAAAAAAACGTGCCAGCCCGCTGGGCCGTGTCAGGCGAACCGTTGCACTGCTGCCGACCATCTGATGGGGGGAGATATCGACCCGACCGGATTTCATGGCGAGCTGCACCACGAAAGGCTCTGAGAATGCCTCATAGGCGGTGAGCTGCTCAATGAGCAGATCGTTCTCGGCAAGCACGCTCGATAACTGGGCTGCAGCGCCTTTTTGGGTAAAGCCCTGCCGGGCGGGCTGAAGCACGGCGCTCATGGGGTTTGACTGGGCCGCGGCCGGCGTTGCGTAGTGACTACGGGCTGCCCGTGTTCAAGATGAATCTGCATGTCATGGACCATCTGGTCACTGGCCATGGCATCCAAGAGTTCGGCCGCGACACGGGGCATTAGCTGGCGGGCCAGGATCTGCTCAGCAGACCGTGCGCCTGTCTGCTCTGCGCACTGCAGGGCAATCCAGTCGGTCACCGCGTCAGACCAGCCGAGTTTTGCCTGGTGGGTGTCTTCAAGTCTTTGGGCAAGTAGTCGCAGCTGTCTGCGCACCACTGCATGCACCTCGTCTGGCCCCAAGGGGCGATAGGGCACGATCGTCATGCGGCCGAGCAGTGCTGCGGGAAAGCTTTGCATCAGATCCGGCGTGACTGCCGCCAGAAGATCCTCTTGGCTAATCTGGGGATTGGCTCTGCAGACTGAAAGAATCTTCTCGTCGCAGACATTGCTGGTGAGCAGTACCAGGCAGTTTCGAAAGTTAATCGGGGTACCTTCTGCGTCTTCGAGAAGGCCTTTATCAAAGACCTGGTAGAAAAGTTCCAGCACATCGGGATGGGCCTTTTCGGCTTCATCCAGGAGCAGCAGACCGTAGGGGCGCCGCCGGATTTTCTCGGTCAATGCCCCACCAGACCCAAAGCCCACATAGCCTGCCGGCGCCCCCTTGATCCCTGAAATTGAATGCGCCTCCTGAAAGGCCGATAGGTTCAGCGTGATGAGCTGGTCTCGCCCGCCAAATAGCAGCTCCGCCAGTTGCGCTGCGGTCTCGGTCTTTCCCACGCCACTGGGCCCCACGAGCATCATTACGGCCATGGGCTTTGCAGGGCTGGTGAGCCCGGCCTGGCTTGCCTGAATCTGCTGGCTGATCTGGGCCAGCGCCTGAGCCTGGCCCACGAGCCCTGCCGCCAGGCGTGCCTGCAGGCTATTGGCTATCACCCTTCGGGTCTCAAGAAGCCGGCCCAGTGGAATGCCAGTCTGGTCTGAGACCCGTTCGGCAATCAGGTCGGCCGTGACTGAAGGCAGACCGCGAATCGCCGCCCGGGCACAGGCCCCATCGAGCAGGCTAATGGCCTTATCGGGCAGCTGACGCCCGATCATGAATCGAGATGACAGGGTCACGGCTGCAGACACGGCCTCGGGGGCCACCACAACCCCATGATGACTCTCAAGCCGTGGTACAAGACCGAGCACCATCTGCTCAGCACGGGCCTGGTCCGGTTCGGCCACTGAAACAACCTCGAACCGGCGTGTTAAGGCTGGGTCTTTTTCAATATGCCGTTTGTATTCAGCCCAGGTGGTGGCGGCGATTGTCCTGAGTTCGCCTCGGGCCAGTGCGGGCTTCAGAATGTTGGCGGCATCGCCAAGCCCCTCGGGGCCGCCCGAGCCGATTAACTGGTGGGCCTCGTCAATAAATAAAATGATCTGTCCGGCACTTTTCTTCACCTGACTGACCAGCGCCTTTAGCCGAGACTCGAACTCGCCCCGTACGCTCGCGCCGGCCTGCATTAGTGCCAGATCAAGCATCCAGATTCGTACGCCAGCCAGGGCCTCTGGAACATCCCCCTCGGCAACCTTGCGGGCAAAGCCCTCAACTACCGCGGTCTTGCCCACCCCCGCCTCGCCGGTCAGGATAGGATTATTCTGTCGGCGACGCATCAGGATTTCAATGAGCTGGGCGATCTCGGTCTCGCGGCCGATGACCGGGTCGATCTGTCCCTGCTCAGCCAGTCTGGTCAGGTCCTGACAGTAGGCTGAAGTCTCTGAGCCAGGACGGGCTGCAGGTGTCTCGTCGGCGCCAGATGCGCCCTGGTCTGCCGACGGCCGTTCGGCCAGAGGCTGCTGGCTGTGCGGGGACTGGTCCTGAAGAAGGTCCTTGCGCAGCGCCTCCTCGGAGATCTCAAGAAGACTGGGTGCCGATAGCGATAAGAGTGCCCGATGTCGGTCGGACCGCAGGCAGGCCAGCAGCAGCGCTGCAGGGGGCACTCGGCTAAAGCCATAGTCGACCGAGCTGATCAGCCAGGCCTGCTGCAGCAGGCCAACCAGGTGGGCGGAAAGACTTGGGGTTCGCGTGTTGCCGGTCTGGAGTTCCGCCAGGGCAGCATCCAGGTCGTGGGCCACGCGGTCGGCGTTTAGGCCGGCTGCCTCCAGATGCAGGGTTAAGGGACTGGTGGGGGCATCGACCATTGACCGCAGCAGGTGCTCGGGCTCCACCGTGAAATGCCCCCGCTGCACGCACAGGCCTGCCGCATGCTCAAGCTGTCGACGGCTTTCGGGGTCAAGCCGCAGAATGAGTTTTTTGGTGTCAGCCATCACCGCCTAGCCTAGCGCAAGCGTTAGTTGTAGGGGAGAGGGCTTTGCCTTGGGCTCCTGACCCGTCCAAAGCCAGGCGGTCTGACCGAGCCTCAGCCCTGCGGCTTGCGACAATTTTGATGCAGGCAGGCTCTGGGCCTGAGGCCTAAGCTTTAGGCAGGCCTGCATGGGGCGAGCGAGGTAATGTCTGAGGCAGCCAGACAACAACTCGGCATTTGGCTGTCCTGGCAGCAAGGTTTCGAGAAGGGAATAGGGAAGGTCTGGCAGACGAAGCTCCAGCCCCGCCTCAGGTGTCCAGTAGTGTCGTCCCAGAACCGCTGTCTGTCCGAGTTTCATGGGGGTGAGCGCGGTATCTATTGCCCGTGGCGTTTGCCCTTTTTCAGATTGAGTCGGGGCGCTGCGGCTGAGCGCGCAGTGGTAGTTTGGGGGCAGTGGCCTCCAGCCGCCGGTCAAGGATCGAATCCGAAACGGAAGCCCAAGTCGGTCGTTCAAAAACTGGGTCAGCCCTTGCACCGATCGCGGAATTCCGCCAAGCAGCGCGGCATGGCGCCCCCAGGCCACGGGCAATCCTTCTACCCGTGCCGAGGGAAGATTGGCCAGGTGGCTGGTCAGGCGGCCAATGGCCGGCTGGCCGGGGACCGACCAGCCGAGGCTTGGTCGGGAACGCTTGCGAATCAGATAGAAGAGCCTGAGAAGTCGATGGTGGAAGATGTCTAAGAAGTCTCGGGTGGCAAAGTCTTTCTGGCTGTTACGGGCCAGAATCATCTCGGCGAAGGGGCTTGGAAGTGGCCCGGAGTTTCCCGCCAGAGACATGGCGGCGGTCACCAGCCCATAGGCCTCTCCCGAGGGCAGGGCAGTCTGTATCCGAACGATATCGCTGGGCACGAAGCCCAGCGCCGTATGGCCCAATAGCCTGAGCCCAGGCGGCTTAGCAACGGCAGGAGTGGCATCGTCACGGGGGTCAAGCGGTGCGTTTCCCAGCAGTGCTGCCTGTCGGTCAAGCAGGGCAATAGCGGTGAGCAGTTCGTAGCGCTCGGGTCCATCGAGCAGACGATCAAGCGCGGCCATGGTTAGATGAGTTCCTGATAGCCGGTCGCCGCAGGCCAGTGCATCAGGCAGTCGTCTCCCCGGTAGACACTGGTCTGGGTAATGCTATTGAGGGTTGTGTAGAGTGAAAAGAACCGCGAGAGCACCCCAGAGAAGACCACCCAAGAGCTGGCGGTAAAGGCCTTGGGGTCGATGTCGAGGCGAATCTGTGTGCCGCTTACAAACGAAGGCCAGGCCGTCTTGGCCAGTCGATGGGCGGTGGGCTGGGTCCGTACGCCCAGCAGCGCAGCGATCTGTTGGGTGTCTCTGCGCGCGGAGCTGCAGAAAAAATAGAGCAGCTCTTGCAGTCGTTGGCGGGCCTCGGGTCCGCTCACAAGGCTGCCATGATTCAGGGTCAGGAGTCGGGTCAGCCGCCAGGCCGCATCGCCATCAATGGGGGGGCTTTTTTGCACCGAGGGCTCGACCAGTAGGGTCACCCCAAGACCCTGAACACCTGCCTCTACGGTGAGGCTTATGCCGGCAGGGATCTGTTCGGCCAGGCCGCGGTTGGTGCAGAGTGCCTGTGCAAACACGACGGGCGCAGCGGGCAGCTGGGGCTGCTTGGCCTGATTGACGAATCCGATGAAGACATCGGTGCCGGTTAACCCCGGCCGCAGCGAATGGTCGCGACGTGCCACCCAGAACAGGTTGTCTGTGCTGCCATTGTCATCGCTCATGGCGCCAAAGGGCGCAATTCGTATCACCTGATCAGACTCCGGCGGCGTCAGGGTCACGCGACTGATGCTGTGAATCTCAGTGGCCGCCTCTTGGTCTCGGTCGGCTACCAACAACTGCTCGTGGGACTGGCCATCGATGACCAGAGGTTCTGTGGTGCGTGGAAACAGATTGACAATCGGCACACAGCCTAGCTGGAAGGTGGAGACATCGAGACCGGTCATCTTTTCGGCGGCAGGGCCGAGGTCAAACCGAATGTGCAGCTGATCCCCGCGCAGCGCGAGACTGTCGATGCCGCTGAGCTTGAGAAACTGAAACTTCTGCGGAAAACAGAAATACTCCTGCAGCAGAAGATATCCTGGATGGCTGCCTGCAGGGATTGGCAAGGCGGTCTCGGTCTCGTCAAGCCCCATCAGCTTTAAGCAGCCTGCAGGAAGGGCACGCAGCCGAGCGGGGTCGTTGCCCGCCAGGACAGTCACCTGACCGGCAATCAGCAGGTCTAAGAGCCTGCTGACCAGCCCGCCTGGGCCCTGAATAAAAAATTCCAGATCCGACAGGGGCAGGTTATTCAACTGAGCCCCAGCCATGCACTGCAGAACCAGGCTGAACTGCCCCGGCTCTTCTCTTTGTAGGGCGACGACCGATAGGGGCATCACCGTTACCGGCCATGCTGTGCGAAACCGAAGCTGCGCGCCCTGGTCGGCGCGCACCGAGAGCCCTGTATGCCTGGGAATCAGAATTCCCGTGGCCGCGCCTGGGGCCCGCTCGGTCCAGTCGAAACGGGCAATGCTCATGGAGGGCACCGGCTGCATCAGCGCCGGACACAGGTTTTCAATGAGCCCTTGGGCCACTCTTGGAAACTCGCGGTCAAGGTCACGTTGCAGACGGGCCGTGAGAAAGGCAAAAGACTCGATCAGCCGCTCGGTGTGGGGATCCTTCGATTCCTGTCGACCCAGGTCAAGCTCTGCGGCAACCTTAGGGTGCCGACGAGAAAACTCCGTTCCCAGGCTTCTCAGGGCCTCGAGTTCCTGCAGGTAATAGGCTTGAAGGTCTGCGGCATCAGGGCTCATGGCTGGTCCACGGAAAAGCTGATGCGGTGACTGACCTGGCCAAGCTTCAGGGCTGCCTGCAGGCTGAAGCGACAGATTCCCTGACCGGCCTGGGCAGGGGCTAGGTCGATCTGAACCTCACTCAGACGAGGCTCAAACCACTCGATAGCCTTTAACAAACACCTTGAGATGATCCTCCTGTCTTGTTCATTTTCGGAAGACAGGCTTGTGAAATCGGGTACGCCCCAGTCCACGACGGTGAGTGGCTGGCTGAGAAAGTTATCAATCGATAACCGGGATCGGGTATTGACGAGGACCGCCACCTCGGCCTGCACCGAGGCCTGTACCTGATTGACCGTGTTGAATTCAAGCCCGAATCGAACGGAATCTCCGCCTGCTGCCAGCCGATCAAATAAAGGGGTGTGACCGCCGAAAGAGACTGCTGCCAATCGGAATCTCCTTAATCCGAAAAACGCTCGGCCGAGGATCCGGCGAGGGAGAAATGCGCTTAAACATACGCATTAGGGCAGAATATTTTTCGCCATATCCCAGGCAAAGCCGTCATTCCCCCCACTGACCAGGTCATTTTCTTTCTGCTGGTAGTCAAGCGAGATCTTCGTGAAATTAAGCTTAAAAAGGTCCATGGGTTCACCACGCGCATCCGCAGAGGTGGTAATGCTGGCAACAATCACCTGCTCCATGACCCAGGTCATGCGTGGATTAATGGCGCCTGCAATGGTGCGGCCGATGGTGAGGGTGGCCTTGCCAAAGACCTTGGCCTCGGCACAGGCTGAGTAAAGCCCCGGGGTTGCAACATCTGACATTTTGCGAATGGTCATGTCGCTGATAACCACCCGGCCCGCGACCCGGTCGAGGTTGGCCACATCGATCTGCAGCGGCAGCGTGGCTTCGATATCCCAGGTGCGAATAATCATGCCCTTGTCGCCCGCCCCACTGATGAGGGATTGTCCTGCGACGTCTTCTAGCACCAAGACATAGACGTCTCCACGGGCTAGTTTGGGGTCTACGGTCAGTTCAGGTTGGCTCATCTGAGTTACTCCAGGTTACAAGTCCATTGCGACGATTAAGAGGTTGGGTAATTGCAGTATGGCTAGGGCATCAGCATCAGGCCGCAGGCGCCGGAAGTTCAGCTACCATACGAATCGAGGCCTTGAGTTCTTCCATTTGAAAGTGCGGTCGCACAAAGACCACCGCCTGATAGGCACCAGGCCGCCCCGCGATTTCCGACACGTCGATTCGGGCACTGGCCAGGGGTAGTTTTGCCTTGATATCTTGCGGGGCTCCCGCATTGAGGCAGACGTAGCCCGAGATCCAGTTATTGAGATACTTCTCGATGCTGTCTTTGGTCTGAAAGCTGCCCACCTTGTCTCGAATAATCACCTTGATGTAGTGGGCAAACCGCGAGGCCGCGAGAATATAGGGCAGGCGCGAAGACAGGTTTGCATTGGCATTTGCCGCGTCTTTGTCATAGGTCTTGGGTTTATTTACCGTCTGGCCGCCGAAGAAGGCTGCGAAATTTGAGCCTTTGGAATTCACCACGGCAATAAACCCGAGGTCGTTGAGTTCTTTTTCCCGCCGGTCGGTGATGGTGACTTCGGTAGGGCACTTCAACACAATATCGCCCTCGTCTGTTTTGAAGGTGTGGGCGGTCATGCCCTCCACCTTCCCCCCGCCCTCGACACCGCGAATGGCGGTGGTCCAGCCGTACTTAGCAAAGGCCTCGGTGACCCTAAGGCCAAGCAGATAGCAGGCATTGGTCCAGAGGTACTTAGCATGGTCCTTGCCATCGACCTCTTCTTCGAAGGCAAACCGGTCTACGGGCCGTGTCTTTTCGCCATAGGGCAGTCTGGAGGCATATCGCGGAAGTACCAGTGCCACATACCGTGAGTCTTCAGACTCGCGAAAGCCATTCCAGGCAACGAGTTCGGCGCTCTCAAAGATCTTGGAAAAGTCGCGCGGGGTGCCTACCTCGGTAAACGATCGCATATCAAAAAGGGCTGGGGCAGCCGATGCGACAAACGGCGCATGGGCAGCGGCGGCCACCTTAGAGATGCGCTCGAGCAGGGCAATATCTTGCGGATGCCGGCCAAAGTAGTAGTCACCCAGCAGCATGGAATAGGGGTGGCCACCGAAGGTACCGTATTCCTCTTCGTAGACCTTTTTAAACAAAACGCTCATGTCGTAGTCGACCGCCGACTCCAGGTCTGCCAGAAGCTCTTTTTTTGATGCCACCATGAGCCGAAGCTTGAGCCGGGTGGAAGTCTCGCTGCCAAAGACCAGGTCTTTCAGACCCTGCCAGGAGCCTTCCAGGGCCTGAAAGTCGGGATGGTGCATGATCGCATTGACCTGATCGGTCAATAGCTGGTCAATCTGCGCCACTCGCTCGTTGATCATTGCCACCACACCCTTATCGGGACTGAATTTCATGTCCTCATCCAGGAGTTGTCCGGCCAGGGTGCCGAGCAGCGTTTTGGCGTAGTCGGCCTGCGAGGGCTCGTTGGCCATGCGCCCCTCTTGAATGATTCGGTCGAGAAGACCGAGATCAGAGTCGGCTGCTGGGCTGGCCTTAGAGGAAGTTGGTTCTGCCATGTTGGTCACCATCGTGTGGGAAGTTAGGAAATAACCGCTGCCATGCTGCTGTGTTGGTTCCGGTACTGGACGGGCTGTATGTCATCAGGCGCTTTATTTGGGGCGTTGTACCTGGAGCGCTTTACTCGGGCGCAGCCTGCCCCTCGGCAGGCAGAAGCTGCTTCAGGTCGTCGTTTTTGTCGACGATCTGGGCGAGCAGGTCGTTGAGCTCGTCGTTACCGTCGAGCTTAGAAAGCAGGTCGCGCAGCTGGGTGCGGGCTTCAAGAAGCCGGGCGAGTCGTGGCACTTGCGAGACAATCGATTCGGGATGGAAGTCGGAGAACTTTCGAAACTGCAGTTCCACCTTCAGATTGCCTTCGCCCTTGAGTCGGTCGTCGACGGACAGATCGAGTCGAGGGCCGATCTTTTCCATAATGTCGTTGAAGTTGTCCCGGTCGATTTCCACAAACCGACGGTCTTTGAGCTTTGGAAGGGGCTGGTCTGGGTGACCGGCAAGGTCTGCCAGAATGCCCATCACAAAAGGCAGCTCTTTTTTTTCTACGGCATCGCCAATTTCCACGTCGTAGGTAATCTGAACGCGTGGAGGGCGATTACGACCGACCCATTTTTGAAGACTGTCACCCATGGTCTGCTCCTTGGCTTTGCAAAACCGTCGACGGTGTCGACACTGAACGTAACTTGTGCTCCCTTACAACCACCTGACGCCTTTTTATCATACTAAAGTATATAATTCAAGCACGGACAATTTCTAGCGCAATCGGGAAATTACCCGCTCGGCCAGATCGGCCACCATTTTGCTGCGCAGCTGGGTCATTGACAGCCGCTCCTGCTCGGTCCTGGCCATGGACTGAATTTCCTGAAGCAGCCGGCCCTTGGCCCGGTTAATGGCGTCCTGGGTCATTGCAAGTTCCGCCTTCAGCCGCTCGCGTCGGTCCACCTTGGTGGAAAGGTCTGCCAGAGAGTCTGCAATCGGCTGCCAGGCCGTCTCTGGCCCGATCATGGCCGCCTGGGAAAGCTGGTCAAAGAAGGCCCTGAGGCTCTGTCCGAGCTCGGTCAGGCCCTGTGCCGTGACGTTGTCAGCCGAATAAGACTGCAGCGATGCCAGTGACTCATCAAGGAGTTGCGCAACCTCCTCAATCTGCTGGGTCATCATCCTGCTGGGATCGTCTACCGGCTCTGGGGGTGGATTCGCTCGCCATTGGGCGCCTGGGTCAACGGCCGGCCCCCGCATTCCATCAGGGGGGCGAACCAAGGGCCGGTAGCCCGTCGGGCGGGCTTGTGCGGGGGCAGTAAAGCCAGACGACTCCCTCATGCCACCGGACCCCTCGGCCCTTCGGCTTGCGACTGTCTGGTAAGACCGTAGGTCTCTACGCACCGAAGGATTGTCCGTAGCGCTGCGCGTGCCCTCGTTCGCCACCGGTTCTGGCGGCAGGAATCCGGGCACTTCTGGGGCGATATCCTCTTGGGGTGGGAAGCGCGTGTCTTCACGATGCGGGGTCATGAAACAAATACTAAAGTATTATTCAGCAGTGGACAAGGCGACCGTATTGCCCCTTTTTCTTTTGGCTCTGGCCGGTGTGGCCGTGCTGGTGCGGGCAATGCTCACCGATCGCATCCGCCAGCGGTTCCGTGTGAAGCTTCGCGCCTGGTTCATGGGGGCTGCCAAGCCCGGAGCCGAAAGTGCAGGGGCTAAGGAATCAGAGAGCCCCGAGCGAGATCTGCAGGCTGAGCTAATGGCGTTAAAAAAGCTGGTTCTCGGTTTCTGCCATGACCTTAGGCAGCCAATCCAGGCGGCATCGGCCTATCTTGTGGCGGGTTCCCAGTCAACCGATCCGGCTGGTGCAAGGGCGACTCAGGGGATTCGCTCCAGTCTTTTGAGTATTCAGGTGCTCGTTGAGTCGATGGCGGATGCCGTTCGCATCGACTCGGGGCGGCATCGGGTTCAGTCGCAGCCCGTATCCATAGCCGACCTCTGCCAGGCGGTGGCTGACCAGTTCCAGCCCTTAGCGCTGGCCATGGACCGAGAACTCTCGATCCGGCTTTACGGTATGGAAGGAATGAGCCTGAGGTCTGATCCCGACCTGCTGCAGCGTATCCTGCGCAACCTTCTCACCAATGCGCTCTGTCATAGCCAGGCCGCCCGTATTCGGCTCTCTGTGAGGGCCCATCCGGGTGGGGTCCGGCTGGCCGTGGTAAACGGGCCTCCCGGGATCCCGTTACAGGAGCGGCAGCGCCTGATTGCGTTGCTGCAGGGCGCCCTACCCTCAGATGGGCCTAGTCTGCAGACTAGGTCGGGCTGGGGGCTGTCTATCAGCAGGCGTTTGGCTGGACTGATCGGGTCGCGTCTCAGAGTCTCCAGTCATGCGTCACTGGGAACGATTTTTTTTCTGGAACTTCCAGGCCGCAGCCCGCACGAGCACTAGTCTAGAGGGCCGCTCCAATGCGCTGGGCCACCAGTACGGCTTGTGTGCGGCTGGATACCTTAAGCGTTCTGAAAATAGCGCCAATATGCGCCTTGGCAGTTATCTCAGTAATCCCAAGGCCATCGGCGATCTGGCGATTTGTCTTTCCCTGGCATACCATGGATAACACCTGTAACTGACGCTCTGTGAGTGCCAGCTTTTCAAGGGTCTGACTGTCTCTTAGGCCAACGCTGCTGAGCCACGTGCCCTTCAAAAGCCGACCATGTATGGCATCGGTAACAACCGCAAGTAGGTCTTCAATAGGCGCCCCTTTGCTGATAAAGCCATAGCTTCCGCAGCCCAGGCAGGCACCCACCTGCAGGTCATCATCCGAACCCGAGAGGGTGAGAATCGTGACGCGAGGATCGAGAGCCTTGAGTGCCATGATGGCGGCAAGCCCGGACAGGCCCGGCAGACCCAGATCAAGGAGAACCCAGGCGCGCTGAATGTCGGGGCTGCTAAGCCGCCGTCTGAGAGAGAACAGTGCCTCTTCTACGGTGGCAGTGGTGGCTATTTCAAGGCCGGGAAATGTTGCGCGAAGTGCGTCTGAGAGGGCGCGACGGACCAGTGGGTGATCGTCGACCAGGGCGATCAGGGATTTCTCAGGCATTAGATTGCGGTGCGCAGTTAGGCGAGGTGAAATGTCCAGATTAGGAAGCCGCCATGCATGAGGCAGCCCAGCCCAACCAGCCAGGCCACCACAAGTACGGAGGAGACACGGCGCTGCTGGCAGAGTTCTGTAAGGGAGACACTTTCGACATGACTTAGAAGCTCGGCGCGCGACAGGGCACGGTCACGCCATTGCGCGCGCGGCACTAGCACCAGACGGGTGTCTTGGGGAGAACTAACGTGCTCCCGTTGGCTCGGTTTCATTTTCCTCCCTTTGGGTGCGCGCATGGGCCAGATAGACCAGGCGGCTATCGGGCAGTCGTAGCAAACGGATATCAAACTGTATTGTATGTCCGTCAAGGTTTGCGATACTGCCACTTGCTACAGAGAACTGCATTAACGCATCTTCCAGTCGTGCAATCTCTGCATGGCTTGGGCTTGTCAATCGTAGCTTGTCCCAGAGCAGCCCCGACTGGGCATAGCGGTCCTGGCGACCAAAAACCTGCTGCCAGCCCGCAGAGGTTCGTAGCAAGGAAAACCGGCTGTCAAGAAGGGCCGCACCGCTACCTGGGGCGTCCTGCCGATTGTCGATAAGAAGCGAGGCGACTGTTTCAAACTGCACAGTCTCGCGATCCATGAGGAAGACCTGAAGGGCGCCTTCGGTGCCCTGTGTGTTGATCTGAGTAAGATGAAACACCTCGAGTTCGTGCTGGGCTCCTTCAAAGACCGCATGGTACTGGTTCGCCCCGGCCGAGACTAACGCAATAAAGAGCTCGTCGAGCGTTCTTTGAAAAAGCTGGCTGGAACCAAGAAGGAGTCTTGCCTGCCCATTGGCATACAGTAGTGCTGCTGGGCTGCCTGCGGCAAGCAGAATGGGGGTCGGCATATGGTAGAGAGCCTGGGCGGTAGCCCGAAACGGCCGGCTAATCTCATTGATCTTATTGGTCAGGGCCGCCTCCAGGCTGTCTTTGGAGGCCTGTGACTGATAAGAGAGCAAGGAAATCAGCAGCGCATTAAGGCATAGCTTTCCGAAGAGCCAAATGAATAGGGTGAGATCAGCCGTGGTTAGGCCCACCCCCGGATAAAGGTCTTCGGAGAACAAACCGGCGCCTAGCGCAGGAAGATCATCAAGGCGCATTGCGGCTGGGGCTAGGAGCGCCAGGGGCAGGCCAAAGCCAGTTACTGCGATCAAAAAAAGTGTCTGAGTTTTCCTTGGGGCTGCTCCGCACTCAAGGGCCGCCTCAATACCCAAAGCCAGGTGGGCTAGAAACAAGGCACCATAAACTGCTGGAAAGAGGGGCAGCGTCGAGCCAGACTGCCAGATCATGATGAGGTAAGCCAAGAGCAGAAGCGTACTCAGAGACACCCAGCCGATGAGCTGTTGGTGATGCCGACCATAGGTCTTGGCAACCACCAGGGCAAAGAACAGAATCGCCGCAAAGTCAAAGGCTGCCAGGACGAGGCTGTTTTGAAAGGGCGTTGGCTGCCCTGCAAGCACCATGACTAGCATCCCGGCCGGATGGAGTAGGCCGAGCACCAGGGCCCAGATGAGAAGGCGGCGGCGTTGCCCCAAACCCGACCCAAGGTCGAAGGACCCCTGAGCTGAAAACTGCATCAGCCAGGCTATCTGAGCCAGGACAAGCAGAAGAAAGAAGGCTAGCAGTAGGGTCACGAAGGCTCTCTTGGAAACCGGTCAACAACAACTGCTATCCGTTTTTCCGCCAGCATGGCCAGGCCCAGTGCGCCGTGAAGATCGGTTTGGGAAGTCGAAAGCCAGAAAAATACCGCTGGGTCCCCGCATTCGGACCACTGACCGGCCCATCGTCCCTGATACTCGGCCGAGATGCAGTAACCGATCTCTGGAAAGCGGGGTAAACGAAAGCCTCGGATGCGACTGTTTTCAGGTAGCCAGCAGAGGGTCTGCCCCACAGGCCCTGCCAGCTTTCTTAAGGCCGCTAGGCTCTGTTCGGTGGTGTTGCATCCGGGTAGCACCACGGCAGTGTCTAGGGAGTGACCCAGGCATAGCCAGTTGCTGTCATCAGAGGCCTGCCATTCCAACCCAGCGGGCAATGTTTCCACCAGGCGAGCCCACAACGGAGAAACCGTCAGACTTCGCCCCGTGGCTAGCCTCACCGAGATGGCACGCGTCTGTAGATGATGCCGTAGGGACCGCATGGCCGCCTCTTGAATGCCCCCCGTGCCCGTTGGCCCCAGGCTGCTGGCTCCCAAAACAGCCATCCACTGGGTGAAAAACTCTGGCCTGACCGAACCAATGGGCAGCGCATCCTCCGGCGCGACGTCCGGGTGAGTAACCTGGTCGCGGGCATGTAGCAGGCGGTCTACCCCCTGCAGCATGCCGTCAAGTTCTTGGGAGATATCGCTCATAAGGGGTTCAGACATGGGGCAGACACACTGCCTGCCTTAGGCAATTGGAAGCGAAATGAGAAGGGCACCATTTTTCATGGGCAGACTGCTCCAGACTGAGGGAATCTCTATTTAATACTAAAGTATAGACTGCTGGGCATCTCCCGGCGTTGATTTTTCTCGTGGGATGCTAGGAATTCTCTGTATGGGTCCGCTGGATTAGCTTCAGGGCTACGGCTGCCAAGAGCAGACTCCAAAACCAGATGCCATTGGTCATGGGAAGGGCGGTTCGCGACTCGCCGGCAACGCTGGCGAGCGACACCCCAAGCCAGAGCCCCATGCCAAAGGCCACGATCATCATGACCAGCCCGCTCAATGCAGAGGCTGCACCGGCCATCTGCGGAAAAGGTGACACCGCACCGCTCTGGCCGCAGGGCTGGTGAATTCCATGACCGATCATATAAAACCACCAGGGAATAATGACTGCGGCAATCGATTCCACCCCGCCTAAGACAAGAAGCCCCTGCGTAGACCCCGCTGTAAGCGAGATATAGCCGCCAACTTTGATTGTCTTTCTCAGGCTGGTTCGTTTCAGCAGCCAACGACAGACAAAGGTTCCCGCGATATACGCCAGTGAGCTCGACATCATAATCAGCCCATACTGCATCTGAGAGAGACCCAGCACCTCAATGTAGACAAATGAGGAAGAGGCCAGAAAGGTAAACAGGCCGCCGTAGCTCGTCGTGGCAAGTAGCGCAAAGGCCCAGAAGCTTTTGCTCCGAATAATCGTGACCCAGTTGCGAATCATCACCTTTGGGTTCATTGCCTGTGGGTTGCGATGGGCCAGGGTTTCTTCCAGCCGCCAGACCACCGTTACCAGACCGACCGCACCGAAGATGGCCAAGACAAGTAGGGCCGCACGCCAGCCAAGAAGCTCGGTAATCACACCCCCCACGGGGGCGCTGAGACAGGCAAAGATGCCAAGGCCAGTCAGCCCCTTACTCATTACGCGCGCACCCTCCAGGTGATCGAACAGGTCGCGGACTATCGATCGTGCGATCACCACCCCTGCACCCATGGCCAGACCCTGCACAATGCGCCAGCCGATCAGATGCTCCATGGTCAGGGAAAAGGCGCTTCCCACCGAGGCCAGCACGTAGGCAGTCATGCCAATCAGCAGAATCGGGCGTCTTCCATAACGGTCAGACAAGGGCCCCCAGATCATCTGTGAGAAGCCAAAGGCCAGCACCAGCGCCGATAGAGTGAGCTGGGCCTGCGACATGGGCGCGCCAAATCCCGAGGTTATTGCGGGAAGGGCGGGGAGATACAGGTCGGTCGTCACGGGCTGCAGACCGAGAAGCAAGGCGAGCACGAGAATGATCGTGCCCGAAGACATGCGTGTCACAAAAAGACCTTTATGTGGCCGAGAACCGGCCACAGTGATACGGGGTGAGCGGGTGTGCTAAGGGAAGAAAGGCTGTCTACTGAAGGCTGTTGTGAATAATGCTCAGAGCCAGCGTGAGAACCACCAGAACGCCAAAGGCAATGGCAAACACCTTGGTATTTTGATTTGCGACGCTGCCGTCAAGGCCCTTGCGTTTCACCAGAAACACCGGGTACAAAAAGGGCAAAAGGACAATAATTCCAAAAAAAATAAACAGGTGTGTGCTGGCTTGTTCCATAAAACCCCCGTAATGAGTGTTAACCCTGAGCGTTCATCATAGCGCCTTGGCTATCGGTTTGCACATTTTCATCTTTGTTTCCCGGCACCAGCAAAGAGGGGTATGAGAAAGCTGCCTGCCTTCACCCAAGTCGGTCTCGCGCCTCCACTACACTAGCGGCAATCATGCGGTCTCTTTCAGCCCCTTATCGTGCTCTTGTTATTGGTAGCTCTGGCAGCATTGGGTCGGCCTTTGTACAGGCATTGGAGGCAGATGAACGCTGTGCGGGGTTGGT
>VGHK01000004.1 GCA_016868305.1 Betaproteobacteria bacterium
CCGCACCCCGGTAGAGCTCGGTGTGCCCTTTTTGCCGGCCAAAGCCTTTAACTTCGGTCACGGTAATGCCCTGCACCCCAATGCCCGAGAGGGCCTCGCGGACCTCGTCGAGCTTAAAGGGCTTGATTACTGCAGTAATGAGTTTCATGAGCGTCCTCAGCTAGAGATTTAAGGGTCTGCACCAGGAGGCGGGAATAGATCTCACCCCCAGATGCTTTAGGGTTAGAAGGATTTGGTAAGCGAAATGACGGTGCCGGTCTTATCAAGGCCGTTAGAATAAGCACCGGTCGCCTTGGTAAAAGCCGCGCCAACGGCAAAATCATTGCCGAGGTCGTAGCTGATACCAATCAGGTAGTCATAGCCTTTGGACTGACCTCCCTTGCCTGCATGATGGCCTGCGGCGATGTCTAAAGAGACCTTATCGCTCAAAGGAAAGGATCCAGAGAGGTTGTAGTAGAGATGGTTTTTGCTTCCCGTTACGCCGAAATAGTCTGTTGTTGCGTAGGAGGTTTTGAAAGTGACTGGACCGTAAGTGAGACCGACATAGAGCTCGTTGGTGTTGGCACTTGTTGAACCTGCGTAGTAGTAATACAGGCTGCCGACATCAATGCCGATTCCGCCGATTTCGGTGGAATAGCCAATATAAAAATCGCTTTCTAGACCACTTGAACCTGGGTAGCCCGTCGATGAGATGCTCGAGTTCCAGTTCCCCACGTAAAACCCACTGGCATGACTGTAGTCAAAACCCCCTTGCAGGGCAGGCTTGGTGTCCGTTTGGGTGATTCCCCGAAAACGATAGTCGCTAAAGACACCAACGTTGGCCGAGATGCCTTCGGCTTTCACTGCCTGAGAGGACAGCGGTAAAAGCGCTGCCGCCATCGAGATCGCGAGAAGAGTTTTTCTCATTAAGGTTCTCCAAATAAGGGAAGGAAATAATGCCTCTTCCCTCTTAGCGATTTGCGTGCCAGAGGTCAGAAGCCCGAAAGCAGCCCATTTTGCCGTAGAAATGCCCGCTACCTGTTAGGTTTTGGTGCCTATGGTGCTGCCTAAGTGCACCACAGACGTGCGTTATGCACCAGTCTCGACTGGTTTCCAGTGAGGCAATTTGCTGCTAGTGTTGCAGAATGAAGCCTTTTTCCATGCCAGAGCTCCCCCCGGTTTTTGCCGACCTGCAGCGTCGCATGACCGAGCTTGTGGGGTCGGGTGGCGGCGCAGACTTTCAGTCTCAGCTGCGCCAGGCGCTAGAGTCGGCCTTGCAGCGGCTCGACCTGGTCACCCGTGAGGAGTTTTCACAGCAGCAGCGGCTGCTCGCCCAGGCCCAGGATAGAATCACCGCGCTTGAGTCCCTGCTGGCCCAGAAGTATGCCGAACCCGCCGACTCTAGCGGTTCAAGCGGCCCTCAGGCTTCTGATGGCCCCAGCGGCCCTCGCGGTTCGTCTGATCCCTACGCGGACAACGGCGCCCCGCGCTAGGCGGTTCATACTAGACAAGGCAGGACCAGTCGAACCGGGCTTAGGTGAGCCCGGATCAGTCGTTTGAGGCCTAGTCGGGCAAGGCTGGGCCGGTTAAGACTCCGGTATGACAACCGCCCTTGCCCATACCCATGTTCTTTCCGGCCTTTCCACCCAGCCCGTGCGGGTGGAGGCAGACCTTGCCAATGGCCTACCCCAGTTCTCGATTGTGGGGCTGCCCAGTACTGCGGTGCGCGAGGCCCGCGATCGGGTGCGGGCGGCCTTGGTCAACGCGGGCTTTGGCTTTCCCGACAGACGGGTTACGGTCAACCTGGCACCTGCTGACCTGCCCAAAGACTCCGGCCGGTTCGACCTGGCCATTGCACTGGCCATACTCGCGGCATATGGCAAGATAGCCCCTCGCTCTCTGAAGAAGTGGGTACTCGCTGGGGAGCTCTCTCTGTCGGGGGAGTTACTGCCCATTCGGGCCGCCTTCGCCTTCGGGCTTTCGGTGGTGCGCGGCCTGCCAGCCGACGAACCGGCTAAAGGCTTCCCGGGTCAGAGCCCAAGCCTGCTGATGGCGCCCTCGGCCAACGCGGCAGAACTCTCGCTTTTGGATGCCGAGAGCCAAATTGTCTGTGTGGCCAATCTGGTGGATGCCTGCGATGTGGTGCAAGGGCGGCGAGGCGGGGCATCTCCAAGGGCGGTGGTCTCTCAGTCACCCTGCCCCGATGCGCATCCTATCCACGCCCTTGGCCAAGGACCGGGCCAGGACCCAGCCGCCTCGGCTGAGCACCCCCAATACTCCCCGGATGCCGCAAGTGACCTACGTTGGGAGTCGGTGCGAGGACAGGCCGCCGCCCAGAGGGCGGCCATGGTGGCGGCCGCCGGAAGCCACAGCCTGCTTCTGATGGGCCCTCCAGGCGTGGGGAAGTCGATGATCGCCGAACGGCTGGTGACGCTCTTGCCTCCCCTGAGTAAGGCCGAGGCTCAAGAGGTATTCGCACTGCAGAGTCTGGAGTCCATAGGCGGTCTGGTCTCCATGGCTGCGGCCTCGATGACTGCTGGTGCACATGGGGGTGCGGGCGAGGGTGCTCAGAGCCCCAGGCTGAGCCAGGGCCTGCACACAGCGCAGTCAGCCCTATGGAGTCGGCCGCCGTTTCGGGCCCCGCACCATACCACTTCGGCCAAGGCCCTGATCGGGGGCGGAAATCCGATTCGCCCCGGCGAGATCTCGCTTGCCCATCGGGGCGTGCTCTTTCTCGACGAGCTGCCCGAGTTCCCCCGGGATGCCCTGGAATCGTTGCGTGAGCCTTTACAGACTGGTGAGGTGCGCATCGTGCGCGTGCGAGACCGACAGACCCTGCCCTCCCGAGTGCTGCTCGTGGCCGCCATGAACCCCTGCCCCTGTGGCTTTTATGGCGTGAAGGCAAGCCGGCGTGCCTGCCGCTGCACCGCTGATCAGGTCTCGCGTTACCAGGGGCGGCTCTCTGGACCTTTGCTTGACCGGTTTGATCTCGCAGTCTTGATGCAGTCTCAGTCAGCCGCCGTGCAATCGGCAGTGGCAAGAACAGGGGCAGGAAAATCCGGTCACGGCGGTAGCGACAATCCCCCACCATCCCGCCTTAGGGATGCGCTAGGCGTAGAAGCCTCCACCGAAGAGCGCCAGGAACAGGTGGCGCGCGCCCGGGAGCGCGCCGTGGCCCGGCAGGGCTGCCCAAACGCGCAGTTGTTGGCAGAGGCCTTGGACAAGCTCGCCCTGTTAGAGCCCGAGGCCCACCAGCTGCTCGCCCAGGTTGCCGAACGCACCGATATGAGCCTGCGGGTCGTAGAGCGGCTTAAGCGGGTCGCGATAACCCTTGCGGATCTCTCGGGGGCGGATCGGGCGGGTCTTGCGGAAATGGCCCAGGCGATTGACCTGCGTCGTGGGCTTGATCGCCCGGCCGCCCTGGCCGGATAAGCCAGACCAAGGCCACTGCCTGCAGCACTACCCAGACGCCAAAGGCCAGGCGCATGGCCTGCACCTCGTCTGCGCCAAAGAGCCGAAAACCATCGATTAGCAGTCCAAGCCCCCACTGCAGGCCAAAGGCCCCGATGAACACCAGAAAGTTAAAGCTTGTGCTGGCCCTGCCGGAGAGCGACTTGGGAAAGGCCAGTGCAAACCGGGTGTAGCTCAGAGTCGTAACCCCCGCCGCCAAGAAGGTGAGGCTCCAGCCCAGCAGGGGATGGGCCCAGACCCCAAGCACGACCGTGGCGCTAAAGACCAGCTTCACCGCAAGTCCGCCCGCCATAAACCAGAAAAGACTCGGGCCCGGATGGATCAACCGGCCGGCAAGCCAGGCCACCATTAGATGCGAACCCGTCATGACCAGGGTTAGCAGAAACAGCCCCCAGGCTGCATCGGCATTGCTCAGGCCCTCAACCACCCGCAGCCAGGGCCCAAGCCAGAGCCCGTGGATTGCCAGGAAGCCCCCGAAGGTAATCACGGCAAAGGGCGTCATACGCCAGAACTCCGGATGGGAGACGATCTGACCGAGCCCGTCGCGAGTGTCTGCCCAGAGGCCCTTCGCCTCGCCCATTTCCCGCGCAAGCGGAATTGGGGGCAGCAGCCAGAGTATTGCGGCGGCAGAGAGCCCGAAGAGGGCCGTCAGCATCCAGAAGACGCCGCGCCAGCTGGTTACCTGCAAGAGCCACTCCACGGGCAGGGTGGCACTGAGCGCCCCGACCGAGCCCACCACCAGCATGGCCGAGGCCAGCGGTGCCTGCAGCCGATCCGCAAAGAGCATGCGAAAGGCCTTGTAGCCCGCCATGAGACAGGCCGAGGCACCGGCGCCGATTAAGGCGCGACCGATCCAGAGCATCCAGAAGTTTTCCGCGAGTGCGCTGAGGCCGCAGCCGAGCATGGCCACGAGCAGCAGGCTTCCCTCTACCTTGCGGGGGCCGTAGCGATCCAAGAGAACGCCCAAGGGGATCTGCATCGCGGCAAAAGAAAGAAAGTATGCGCTTGCCAACAGGCCCAGATCGGCGGCGGTGAGCCCGAGTTCCTGTACCAGGGCAGGCGATAAAACCGCGTTGATGGTGCGCAAGGCATACGATAAGGCATAGCCAAATCCGAAGGGCAGGAATACCGCAAAGAGCGCCCCGTCCAGCTGAGAGTCGTTGGCTGCCTTGGCCATGAGGCTAGATGCGGGTCATGAACGTAGGCTTGAGAGGGCCGAGGCCACCTGTACCGAGGCCAGAAACTGGTCTGCCGCCTCTGACTCGAAGCCGGACTCTGGACCCACCACCAAGGCCTCTACCACATAGCCTGGGGTGACCCAGGTGCGCATTGCGAGCCGCGCGGGCAGTGGTTCTCCTGCGGCAGACAGCCGAATTGACCCCGTGGCCGATGTCGCGCGATGGACCCGCTGCTCGGTGGTCGCACTGGTCTGGCTGCCTGAGATATTGCGCACCATGGCCAGTTCCAGCCCCCGGGCAAGGAGCCGCAGGCGCGGCGGGTCTGCAGCCGCGAGCGGCTGGGCAAGGCCCAGGGTGTAGCGCTGCTCATCCACCACCACCGCCCAGAGGGTAAGCGAAAAGGGCAGGGCGGATTCCTCCTGAAGGGAATCCGACTGATCAGTGCCTTGTCTTGGCATGATTACCGGTGCGTCGTGGGCCGTGCCCTGCAAGCTGGGGTGTTTCGCCTGCCCGTTTTGCGCAAGCGCAGCATGACTGTCACTGCCTGCCGGCAGCGCATTGCGCAGCACGAGCTGCCGGGTAAAGGACACAGGCTTACCGGGAAAGCTTGCCTGCCATAGCCCCTCGGGATGCCGGACCACACGCCAGTTCAGCCGGGGCGTGCAGCCGGAGACTGCGGCCGACGCCCCTAGGGCAAGGCTGGTAACGGTGAGCCAGCATCGCAGAAAGCCTCGGCGGCTGCGTGCGCTAAGGCGTGTATCGCCAGAGATCTTCACTACAGTTCACTACGGGCAAGCCATAAGGGTCGGGAGCCCCTACGGCCTAGGCCCGTTCCCAGACCACGGGCTCAGAGTCAGCCTGCGCGCGCCTTACCATTTGAAGGACAGGGACCAGCCTACGAGATAGCCCCACAGGCAGCTCCCGGGGGAGAAGGTCGTCGGTCTCTCCTGCTGCCGCGGCCTTCTCGCGGGCCTCGTGCAGGGCACGCTCGGCCCGGGCATCCTGCTCCTTGGCCGCCTCAAGCGCTTCGGCAAGCTTCTGGCTGATGGCGGGGAGTTGCTCCACGCGCCAGATCCCCGGAATGCGAAGCTCCTCGCCAAGGGCCTGAAAGACCTGACTGGCCACGGGATCGGTCATGACAAAGGAGGCTGCCGCCTTGCTGAGAAAACGAATCATCGGCCCAGTTTACGGCAGAAGCGGTGCAAGCCGGCGGTTGGCCTCTTCTTTGCTGCACCCGACCCGTTGCATATAACTGTCGCGCTGGTCGGCTCCGATGGGCCCGAGGTTGAAGTACTGCGCTTCCGGACGCCAGAAATAAAAACCGCTGACCGCGGCTGCCGGCAGCATGGCGAGGTTCTCGGTGAGCCGCATGTCGATGTCCGCCGTATTCAATAAGGCAAACAGAACCTCTTTTACAGAATGGTCTGGGCAGGCAGGGTAGCCGGGGGCGGGCCGAATGCCCTGG
The DNA here is from genome assembly GCA_016868305.1 of Betaproteobacteria bacterium. Taxonomy (GTDB): domain Bacteria; phylum Pseudomonadota; class Gammaproteobacteria; order Burkholderiales; family Burkholderiaceae_A; genus Hahnella. The sequence continues at coordinate 6,094 of VGHK01000004.1, forward strand.
TACTTCTCTGCGATGAGCTCTGCATTGGTGAGCGACTCTTGCGCGGCATAGCCCCAGAACTCGGTGCGAATGCGTTGGTGCAGACGCTCGGCGAAGGCCTCGGCCAGTCGGTCGGCGAGTGCCTTCACCAGAATGGCGTTGTAGTCGTCGCCCTTTGCCTCGTAGTCTTGGGCGATTTTTTCGGCGCCGTGAATGCCCACGGCAAAACCACCGAGGTAATCCCGCGCGTCATAAGTGGAACTGATACCAACGGGACCGGTGACCCCCATGGGGTCCGAGGCCTCGCTTGATGGGGCACTCGTTACCGGCGCAACATAGTCTGCGAGACACTTATTGGGCTCCCCGCGCGGCTTTTCGGTCTGCTGCCGCAGGCCGTGCCATATCAACACAGTCTGCTGTAAAGATTCATCGGCGAAGACCGTGATATCTTCGGCCGCCGTGCGACGGGCCGGCAACAACACGAACGCCCCATGGGCGGAGAGCCTGCGACCCTCGATGAGTCGGGCGAGCATGGCCTTGCCATCGGCATAAACCTGGCGAGCCTGGGCGCCGACCACTGCATCGTCAAGAATGGCAGGGAAAGGGCCGGCTAAGTCCCAGGTCTGAAAAAAGGGCGTCCAGTCGATGCACTGGGCGATTTCTTCTAAGGGGTACGACCTTAAGACCCGCCGCCCGAGGGCGCGCGGGGTGGGTACAGGCACTGAAAGGTTGATAACCGCCGCATTGGCACGCGCGGCCTCTAGCGAGAGCATCTTGGCAGGGCTCTTTGCGGCATGCCGTTCGCGCAGCTTGGCATAGTCTTTGAGTACCTCACCCAGGTAGGCGCCCTTCTGGGCCGCGTCGCTGGTGAGCGACTGGGCCACGGGCACGGAGCGCGAGGCATCGGGCACCCAGATGATGGGCCCCGAATAATGCGGCGCAATTTTTACGGCGGTATGTACCCGCGAGGTGGTGGCCCCGCCAATAAGCAGGGGAATCTGCCGGCAACGGCACCATTCGTCACGCTCCATCTCGCGGGCCACATGGGCCATCTCTTCGAGCGACGGCGTGATGAGCCCCGAGAGCCCAATGATGTCGGCGTTGTGGTCTTTGGCGGCCTGGAGAATCTGCTGGGCAGGCACCATCACACCCAGGTTGACCACCTCAAAGTTGTTGCACTGGAGCACGACGGAGACGATGTTCTTACCGATATCGTGCACATCACCCTTTACCGTGGCGAGAATCATCTTGCCTTTGGCCTGGGTGGTGCCGCTGGCCTTCTGCTCTGCCTCGATATACGGCACCAGATGGGCCACCGCCGCTTTCATCACCCGCGCCGACTTCACCACCTGCGGCAGAAACATCTTGCCCTCGGCAAAGAGGTCGCCCACGACATTCATGCCATTCATAAGCGGGCCTTCAATCACCTCAATCGGACGACCACCGCGGTCTGCAATCTCTAGCCGCATGGTCTCGGTATCTTCTACGATGAACTCGGTAAGGCCATGTACCAGGGCGTGTTCCAGCCGCTTCTCCACAGGCGCATCACGCCAGGCGAGCTTTTCTTCTTCTTTCTTGCCATCGTTTTTCAGGCGCGCGGCACACTCGATCATGCGTTCGGTGGCATCGGGCCGTCGCGCCAGCACAATGTCTTCGACATGCTCGCGCAGTTCGGGGTCGAGGTCTTCGTAGACGCCGAGCTGCCCCGCATTCACAATGCCCATGGTCATGCCGGCCTTCACCGCATGGTAGAGAAACACGGTGTGAATGGCCTCACGCGCCGGGTCATTGCCGCGGAATGAAAAGCTCACGTTCGACACTCCGCCAGAGACCTTGGCATGGGGCAGGTTCTGCCGAATCCATTGGGTGGCCTCGATAAAGTCGATGGCATAGCGATCGTGCTCTTCGATGCCGGTGGCAATGGCAAAGATGTTGGGATCAAAAATAATGTCTTCGGCAGGAAAGCCCACCGTCTCGGTGAGAAGCCGATAGGCACGACTACAGATGTCTTTGCGCCGTGCGAGGCTATCGGCCTGGCCCTGCTCATCAAAGGCCATGACAATCACCGCCGCGCCGTATTTGCGACATAACGCGGCCTGGCGCAGAAACTCTGTCTCCCCCTCTTTCATGGAGATGGAATTGACAATGGCCTTACCCTGCACGCACTGCAGCCCCGCCTCAATGACGCTCCACTTCGAGGAGTCGATCATGATGGGTACGCGCGAGATGTCGGGCTCGGAGGCAATGAGATTGAGAAACCGGGTCATGGCGGCCTGCGAGTCGAGCATGGCCTCGTCCATGTTGACATCGATTACCTGTGCCCCGTTTTCGACCTGCTGTCGGGCGACATCGACCGCCTTTTCAAACTCGCCTGCAAGAATGAGCCGCGCAAACTGCTTCGACCCGGTGACATTGGTGCGCTCGCCCACATTCACAAAAAACGAGGCCTCATCGATATTGCAGGGCTCAAGCCCCGAGAGCCGCAGCTTCGGTGCAAGGTCAGGAAGGATGCGCGGGCTGTAGGCCTTCACTGCCCGGGCGATAGCCGCGATGTGTTCGGGGGTGGTGCCACAGCAGCCGCCCACGACATTGACCCAGCCCACTTCGGCAAACTCTTTCAGAAACCCCGAGGTAATGGGAGGGGTCTCATCAAAACCGGTGGGGGCCATGGGGTTGGGCAGCCCGGCATTCGGATAGATACAAATGGGCGCATCGGCCAGTCGCGAGAGCTCTTCGACATACGGGCGCATCAGTGCCGCTCCGAGCGCACAGTTCAGCCCAATCGTAATGGGGCGGGCATGGCGCACACTGTTCCAGAAGGCCTCCACCGTCTGGCCAGAGAGAATGCGGCCTGAGGCATCGGTAACCGTGCCTGAGATCATGACCGGTAGTCGCTCGCCGGTCTCTTCAAAGACTGTCTCGAGCGCAAAGATGGCCGCCTTGGCATTGAGCGTATCGAAGATGGTCTCGATTAAGAGTAGATCGACCCCGCCCGCGATCAGGGCGCGGGCCTGCTCGGCATAGGCCTGGGCGAGGGCCTCAAAGCTCGTGTTGCGGGCACCCGGGTCATTGACATCGGGCGAGATCGAGGCGGTGCGCGGCGTGGGGCCGATGGCACCAGCGACAAAACGGGGATGCTCGGGCGTGGAAAACGCATCACGGGCGGCACAGGCTAGGCGCGCGGAGGCTCGGTTCATCTCGCTGACGAGCGGGGCGAGCCGGTAGTCTTCTTGCGCGATGGTGGTGGCGCCAAAGGTGTTGGTCTCGATAATGTCGGCGCCGGCTGCGAGGTACTGGCTATGAATCTCTTGAATAAGGCCGGGCTGGGTGAGGCTTAAGAGCTCGTTGTTGCCCTTGACCTCGATGCCGCTCGCGAGGGACTTTTGCAGCGCCTGGGCTGCGTGGCCTGCGAGTGCTTCCGCGTGCGGGCCAGAGTACCCCTGGTAGTCAGACTCGCTGAGCTTGTACTGCTGAATCATCGTGCCCATGGCCCCATCGATAATCAGGATGCGCTGGGCGAGCGCCGCCCGCAGACGAGCGAACACCGCAGATTCTGGCAATTGGGGTGAGGCACCATGACCAGTGTCAGCGCCCGGGCGGCTCCCCGGTTGGCTGCTGGCGGCTGCGCTGAGTTCGTTAGGATGAAATGCGGTCAAGCCTTTAACCCATCCAGGTAACAGACAATGCCATCGGCATTTAAGCGCAGGTCGATGTCCAAAATAGTGCGCAGCTGCGCGTCGGACATATCGACCCCGTGGCCGCGGGCCTCGGCAAACATCATGGTCTGCAGGTCGTTTTCGATTGCACGTGCGCGGCCGGCACCTTTGTCTGCATGCCGATGGGCGATCTCAACATACCGGTCAATCTGGCCAAGCAGAAAGTCTCCGGCCTCTTGCACGGTGCGCAGTTCTGCGTAGTGGGTGAGGTAGACGGCACGCGGGTTGCTACGCATGACGCGGGTAATTGATGCCTTTAGCGCCTCGGGCTCAAACTGCGATGGGGTGCAGGAGGCAAAGATATAAGGGCCTTGGGCGGTATCGAGTTCGCGGTAGGAGATGCCAAAGGTGTCGCCTGTAAAAAAGCTGTTGGTCTTCGGATCATGGATAAAGACGTGGTGTTTGGCATGGCCTGGCGCATCCCAAAAAACGATCTCTCTTCCGGCCAGTGGCACGGTCTGGCCCTCGGGCGTCTCGATAATGCGCGCGCGGTCGATCGGGGTGAGGCCGCCATAGTCGCGGTGGGCAACCTCGGGCGTATAGACCTGGCAGACGGCATCCCAGAGCTTTGAGGGGTCGACCATATGCCGAGTGCCCCTAGGGTGTAAGGTTACTTGCGCATTGGGGCAGTGCTGTAATAAAGCACCTGCGCCACCGGCATGGTCAAGGTGGACATGGGTAAGAATGATGAAGTCTACGGCCTCAGGACCAAGCCCTAGCGATTTAAGGGCTTTGAGGACAAAGGGCACGGAGTACTGCGTGCCCGTATCGATCACGGCCACGCGGCCTTTTTCAACAATCAGGTGAATCGCATCAAACTCGTCGCGGGTGTAGCCGGAATCGAGCCCATAGATGCCCTGGCCAAAATGACGCAGGCCAGGGATGACCTCTTGGGCCTCGCGATGGTGATGATGGGTATGCATGACAGAAAACCTTTTAGACTGAGTTTTGCGCAAGGATATCGCGGGCGGCGCGTTCGGCGATCAGCATTACAGGCGCATTGGTATTTCCTGAGGTGATGGTCGGCATGGCCGAGGCATCCACCACCCGAAGCCCTGCAACACCGCGAAGCCGAAAGCTGGTGTCAAGCACTGTTCCTGGCTGGTCGGTAGTACCGTCCTCGTGCACCACGCCCATGGCGCAGGTGCCCACAGGGTGAAAGATCGTGGTGCCCAACTCGCGCGCGGCCTGCTCAAGGTCTGCCCGTGAGGTCTTTTCCGGCCCAGGCAGGTATTCCTCAGGAAAAAACCCCGATAAAGCAGGGCTTGCCATGATGGCCCGGGTCATCTCCAGACCCTTTACCGCCTTGCGCAGGTCGTCTTCTGTGGACAGGTAATTGCACTGTATCGCAGGTGGGGTAAGCGGATCGGGGTGTTGAATGCGCACCGAGCCCCGTGAACTGGGCCGCAGGTTACAGACCGATGGGGTAATCGCATCAAAGCTGTGCAGAGGCTCGCCAAACTTCGGCAAGGACAGTGGCTGGACATGCCATTCCAGGTCGGCGGACGCCTCTGTATCGCTGCTTTTGGCAAAGGCCCCTAGGGTAGAGGGCGGCATGGTCATGGGCCCGGTCCGCGACAAGAAGTACTGTGCCGCCATGCCAAAACGGGTTATGGGATTGTTGTAAAGGCTATTGACCGTTCGGGCACCCTGCACTGTATATACCGTTCGAATCTGAAGATGGTCTTGTAGGTTTTCTCCCACCCCGGGCAGGTCTAACTGCACCGGAACCTGGAGCTCTGAGAGCAGGCGGGCAGGCCCAATTCCCGAGGCTTGTAGAAGTTGCGGTGAGCCAATCGCTCCGGCCGCAAGGATGACCTGCTTGCGTGCCCGAACTTCAAGCCGTTGGCCATCTTTGAGGACCTGGAGGGTCCTTGCCCGTAGCGTCGCCCCCGTCCAGGCGCCTCGGTCGGCAGGACGGCTCTCGCGGTTTTCTTCTAGGCCCAGCGTCAGCGCCTGGGCGTTGGTCCAGACAACCAGGTTTTTTCGCTGGGCAACGGGATGCAAAAAGGCATCGGCCATAGACCATCTGCGGCCGCGCATCTGGGTGACATGAAAATAGGCACTTCCGGCGTTGTCCCCCCGGTTGAACTCGGCGATGGGTTCAATCCCCTGTTCTGCCGCCGCCCGCTGCCAGGCATCAAGAATCCGCCACTTTACCCGCGGTGATTCGACACGCATTTCACCGCTGCTACCGTGCCAGGCATTGGCACCCCCAAAAAAATTCTCCAGCGACTTATAAATCTCCAGCGTCTGGCCGCCATCGGCATCCCAACGCCAGCGATCGTCACCGGTGGCCTCGGCCCAGCGGTCGTAGTCACTGGCCTGACCGCGCATATAGATCATGGCATTAATAGACGAGCAGCCGCCGAGCACCCGACCGCGGGCATAGTGGATGGACCTGCCCGCAAGCCCCGGATCGGCTACTGTCTTAAAGCACCAGTCGGTGCGTGGGTTGCCGATGGTAAAGAGATAACCCACGGGTATCTTGATCCAGAACCAGTCGTCTTTGCCGCCCGCCTCAAGCAGCAGCACCCGATGGCCTGTCTGAGCTGACAGCCGGTTGGCCAGAAGACAGCCGGCACTACCAGCGCCGACGATAACGGTATCGAATTCAAGTTGGCTCATATTGTAAAAACCGCCGGAAAGCGAAAGACCAATTATTGCTGGCGGTGCAGATCTGGTCTATTTTTGAAACGCAGCTCTTCTGGATAGGGAAAAACGTCATCGAGAATGCCGTGCTTGATCCGATCTTGCTGGGCCTGCCAATAGCCTGCCTCAAGCAGATCGGAATGGTACTTCAGGAAGGGCCTACGAAGTCGCGGTTGACCAAGCAGAAACTGGGCGAATTCCTCCGGAAAGACATCATTGGGACCCACGGTATACCAGGGCTCGCTGGCCATTTCGTCCTCGGGCGTGCGCGGCGGCGGGATTTTGCGAAACCGGCACTCGGTCAGATATTGAATCTCGTCGTAGTCGTAGAAGACCACACGATGGTAGCGGGTCATTCCGAAGTTTTTATAGAGCATGTCGCCGGGGAAGATATTGGCGGCTACGAGCTGCCGAATAGCATCGCCATACTCGCGAACCGCATGGTCTACCTGGGCCTCTGTGGCATGCTCAAGGTACAGGTTTAAGGGGATCATTCGTCTTTCAATGTACATATGGCGAATCACAATGCGGTCATCCACCTCATCGATCATGCTGGGAGCAAGGGTCTTGATCTCATCAATCAGACCAGGATCAAAACGTGCCCTGGGGAAGTCCACATTGGAGTACTCCCAGGTGTCTGCCATACGGCCCGCCCGGTCGTGCAGCTTTACGAGCTGGTACTTAGAGACGATATGTTCGCGGCTGACGTCCTTGGACCGCACATCCTTAATGATCTTAAAGACATAGGGGAAGGAGGGGAGTGTGAAGACCAGCATGACTAAGCCCTTGATGCCTTCGGCAATACAGAACTGGTCATTGGAGTGCTTCAGGTGGTGTAGAAAGTCGCGGTAGAAAAGTGTCTTGCCCTGTTTCTGCAGGCCAAGCATGGTGTAGAGCTCGCTGTTGGGCTTGTGGGGCATCAGCGAGCCCAGAAACTGTACATAGGCCGAGGGCACCTCCATGTCGACCATGAAATAGGCCCGGGCAAAAGAAAAGAGCACGGAGATCTGCTCAGAACTAAAGATCACGGTATCGAGATACAGTCGTCCCTTGGGGTCTCTTAGTATGGGTACCGCAAAGCCCAAGGGAACTCCATCATTCATGATGCGGCTGATCAGGTAGGCGCCTTTGTTGCGATAAAAAAGTGATCGTAGGACATGAATCTGGATATCGATCTCGGCATGAAATGGTCGGCCGAGGTCACGGCAGGCGGCCTTGAGCACCAGTCGCAAGTCTCGGTCGATATCCTGCCAGGGGCAGGCCATGCCGAGGTCAACGGCGATCTGGATCAGGCAACGCCGAAGGCCTGTGGTTCGGGGGTAGTAGATACGGTAAGACGGTGGGTCGGAGTCGAGATAGTCTGTTGAGACTGCCGGGCGCACGAATAGGTTTTCGTTGCGAAAGTACTCGCGGTGCAGGATGCGCGTGGTAACCGAGTTAAAAAAACTCTCCGCAAGCTCCGGCTGGCGGTGATTGGTAAGCAGCATGATAAAGGCCCGCTTCACCTCAGCCCAACGCCGGTTTGTCAGGTCCTTATTGTCTGCCAGTTCGGAGAGCTGCTCGCAGGTCTCGCGCACCCGCTCATCGTAAAACGCAATACGCCTGCGGGAGAGCTTGCGAATCTCCTGGTACTGACCGGCCTCAAACTGGGTCTTTGCCTGCTGTGCGTTATAGCGAAAGAGCCCATAGTGGCGATGAAAGCCATCGAGAACGATCTGGGCGATCTGGCTTTCGGTAAGAGCGCCGGCTGGATTCATGCTATCCCTGCAGGCTAAAGCCTTGGGTCACCCGAGATCGGTCTCGGGCCACGCTCATAATCAGGCCTATTCCCACCCCAAGGGTAACTAGTGCAGTGCCGCCGTAGGAGACAAAGGGCAGGGGCACCCCCACCACCGGCAACAGGCCGGTAACCATAGCAAGGTTCACAAAGGCATAGGTAAACGCGGTGAGTGCTAGGCTTGCGGCCAGCAATCGGCCAAAGATGGTGGGCGCGCCCAGCGACACCCAGAGGCTTCTGAGCACCAGCCCGATATACAGGGCAGTGAGTAGCAGCGCTCCAAGAAACCCAAACTCCTCTGCGAAGCCCGAGAAGATAAAGTCGGTCTCGCGTTCGGGGATGAAGTCGAGCTGGGCCTGGGTCCCCTTGAGCCAGCCTTTGCCCCAGATGCCGCCAGACCCCACGGCGATCATCGACTGAATAATGTGAAAACCCTTGCCCAGGGGGTCTCGGGTGGGATCTAAAAGGGTACAGACTCTCTGGCGCTGGTATTCTCGAAGCCCGGGCCAGTCTACCCCAGGTGCACAGACCTGGTCTCCAAAGGCAATGAGCAGCAGTATTAGTAGAAGAGCACCGCCTGCGACGATCCCAATGAGCCTCCAGGACAGTCCGGCAAGGTAGATCACAAATATGCCCGAGGCAGCGACCAGAATGGCCGTGCCCAGGTCGGGCTGCCGCAGGATCAACGCCACAGGCAGCAGGAGCAGCAGCACGATGACCACCCAGTCGCGGACCGTTTTCAGGCCATCGCGCTGGTGTACCAGCCAGGCGAGCATCAGGGGCATGGCGATCTTCATGAGCTCAGAGGGCTGGATACGGGTAATGCCGAGGTCGAGCCAGCGGGTAGCGCCCTTGCTGGTCTGGCCAAAGAACTCGACTGCAAGCAGCAGCAAGAGCCCTGTGGCATAGAGGGGAATGGCGGTCTTCTGAAGCCAGTTGGCCGGAACCTGGGCGATGACAAACATGATCAGCCCGGCCAGGGCCAGGTTGCGGGCATGGGAAAAAAACCGCTCGGGGTCGTGGTGGCTTGCGCTGTAGACTGCAAGCAGGCTGAGCCCCATCAGTCCACAGAAGATAAAGAATAGGGGCTGATCCAGTGCCATGAACCGCTGTCGTGCCCAGAGCCCAACGGCCCGCCAGCCCACATGTGCGCGACGGTCGTTCATGGTAATGCCCGCCCTTCCTTGGTGCGCTCTACCAGGAGAAAGTCCATTACCTGACGGGCAATCGGCGCGGCTGCGGCCGCCCCAAATCCGCCATTCTCCACAATGACCGCAAGGGCCACCTTGGGATTATCGGCGGGTGCAAATGCCACATACAGGGAGTGGTCACGAAGCCGTTCGGCCACACGACTAGCGACATAGGTTTCATTCTGTTTGATGCTAAATATCTGGGAGGTGCCGGTCTTTCCCGCTACTTTGTAGGGGGTTCCCGCCATTACCCGAGCGCCCGTTCCCGATAGGTTTACCTCCACCATGGCGTCCCGTACTAGGCTGAGCCAGTCCTCCGGGATATTCAGGTCTGCCTCAATCTCTGGGGGCATTTCAATTACATTTCCGCTGCGGGGGTCCTCAATAGCCTTTACCAGCCGAGGCTTAACGAGCTTGCCGCCATTGGCAAGTGCCGCGGTGGCGCGGGCGAGCTGCAGAATGGTAAAGGCGTTATAGCCCTGCCCAATGCCGATCGACGGGGTCTCTCCCGTGAGCCATTCCTTACCGAAGCGTTTCATTTTCCAGTCTGAAGAAGGCAGGATGCCGGCGGTTTCTCCCTCCATATCAATGCCTGTGGTGCGCCCGAAACCAAAGGGCGCGATGTGTCTGAATATATTGTCCACCCCCATATCGATCGCCAGTTTGTAATAGTAGGTATCGCTGGATACGACGATGGACTTCTTGAGGTCTACCCGGCCATGGCCTTCGGGGCGGCTGTCCCGAAAACGGTGGTTGCCGAGCATGAAATAGCCAGGATCTTGAATCGTGTCGCCCGGCTTGCGCGCGCCCGAGGTCAGTGCCGCGATGGCCATGAAAGGCTTATAGGTTGATCCCGGCGGGTAGATGCCGCGCAGGGCTCGGTTGAGCAAGGGGACATCCGGCGAGTTATTGAGCTCAGACCAGAGCTCTGGGTCTACTCCGTCGACAAAGGCATTCGGGTCAAAATTGGGCTGCGATACGAAGGCCAATATCTCGCCTGTCTGGGGCACCATGGCCACCAAGGCGCCCCGGCGCCCCTTATAGGCCTCTTCAATGCGCGTCTGCAGCCCGAAGTCGATCGCAAGCAGCAGGTTCTTTCCAGGCTCCGGCGCCTTTAATCCCAGTTCACGCACCAGCCGGCCAGAGGCCGTCACTTCAATCTTTTGAAATCCGGGCTGCCCTTTGAGCACCGGCTCGTAGCTCTTTTCAATCCCGAGTTTTCCAATATGGGTAACGCCCAGGTAATCGTTTGATATACCGGCCTCCTCCAGGCGCTCACGGTCGAACCGGGAGACCCGACCAATATGGCCGAGCAGGTGCGACGAGGAGGCTTCAAAGGGATAGCTGCGAATCGAGCGCTGCTGAATATTGACCCCTGGCAGGTCTGCAACCCGGGTAACGAGTCGGGCAACCTCTTCGTCGGTGAGGCGGGTTTTCAAGGGAATGCTTTCAAAACGCCGCGCCTCGGCGGAGGCCCGGCGGAACCGGTTGATCTCTGATGGTCTTAGGCCGATGGTGCCGCTGATGTGTTCAATCGTGGCATTGAGGTTTGTGACCTGAAAAGGCTCGATCTCCAGTGAGAAGCCGGCATCGTTGCGCGCCAGTACGGTTCCGTAGCGGTCAAGGATTTGTCCCCGAGGCGCCTGTATGGGCAGAAGGGCCATCCGGTTTTCATCGGCACGCGCGGCATGGTCTTCATGCTGCCAGACCTGCAGCTGGGCAAAGCGAAGCGTCAGCCCCACCATGGCCAGCACCACAAAAAGCGCTGCTACCGACGCCCGCTGGCGAAACTCTGAGCTGAAACGGCCTGAAAACTCCATACCTGAACGATCTACGCCTGTGGTGAGCCGGTTGCACCCGCCTTAGTCCGCATACGACCAGGCCTCGTCTTTCGCTGCAGCAGCCCCTGAATGAGTCGGCTGACGATAACCCATGTCACCGCCTCAAGCGCGGGCTGAATCAGCAGCACCTGCCCCGGGACGACGCCCTCTACGAACCACCGAATCAGGTAGACGCTTGAGAGGGCCAGCAGAAATAAGAGATAGAGATGGGCCATCTGCCCCCAGATCGTGAAGTCAGGAATCCGCCGATGCAAGGTGATGGCCCCATAGCTCAAAAGTGAATAGGCCAGCGCATGTTGGCCGAGCAATACGCCCTGATGGACATCCATGACCAGGCCCATGAGCCAGGCCGGGGCCAGGCCAATACGACTGGGCAGGAAGATATTCCAGAAGACCAGAATGATCGCGAGCAGGTCGGGGATGGGCCATTCCGGTCCCCAGGGCATGAGGTTAAAGAGCAGGCCAAGGGCAAGACTGATCAGAATAAAGCGGCGGGTGGGCGCCCTGCCAATAATCGTCTGGGGTCTCATGGCGTCTGGGCCCCCCGGCGGATAACCAAGACATCCTTCTGTCTGCCCACCGATGCCAAGGGCTTGGCAATCACCGTGGGAAACTGGCCCTGGGGTGCCCCGACCACCAGGGACACTTCCCCCACTGCCAGACCCACAGGATAGAGGCCATCAAGCCCCGAGGTGACAATCAGGTCGCCCTCCTTGATCTTTGCAGCAAGGTTCACGAACCGAATCTGAAAGCCATCTTGTTGCCCAAGCCCTTGGCTGATCCCGCGGATACCGGCGGAGGGCAGAAAGACCGGCACCATGAGCTGCTCATCGGACAGCAGGCGCACCTCGGAGGTGAGCGGAAAAACGCGGCTGACCTGGCCGACAACGCCCTGGCTATTGATCACTGGATCACCAATGGAGACCTGATGTTCGAGTCCTTTGTCGATAAGCACCTTGCGGCTCAGACTGTCTTGCAGTCCTGACCGCACCTTGGCAACGACACTGGGCAGGCTGTTTTGCTGCCGGATTTCCATAAGCTCTCGAAGGTTTCGGTTCTCGGTTTGTACCTGGTCCGCAAGCAGCAGGGTCGCCGCATTGCGAAGCTGTTCTTCGCGCATTCGATCGACCTCATCGGCAAGCTCTGCAACGGTCTTGAGCCGATCTGTCAGCCATAGGGCGAAGTCACGTGGCACCAGCAGGGATTCGACAATCGGATAGAGCACCACGCTTAAGCCCTGCCTGAGGGGCTTGGCGATATTTACCTCGCTATCGAGCTGCATAAGCAGCGCGGCCGCTGCTAGCGCAATGAAGAGCTTAATTCGGGCTGACAGACCCTGGCGGAAAAATGGCGGCGGACTCTGAGAGAGGGCCAAGGCCTCACGCCCCCTTTACTCAGTGGACAGTACGCTGCTGAGCTCGTCGATTCGCTCAATCGCCTCGCCACAGCCCCGGACCACGCAGGAAAGCGGGTCTTCGGCCACATAAACGGGCAGTCCGGTTTCTTCGGTGAAGAGGCGGTCGAGGTCGCGCAACAGGGCGCCCCCTCCGGTGATCACCACGCCACGCTCTGCGATATCGGCAGCGAGTTCTGGTGGCGTATTTTCAAGCGCATTCTTGATGGCCACGACAATCTGGCTAATGGGATCGGTGAGGGCCTCGAGAATCTCGTTGCTCGAGATGGTGAAACTACGGGGTATACCTTCACTGAGGTTGCGGCCGCGTACCTCCATTTCACTGACGGAGCTGCCGGGAAAGGCTGAGCCGATTTCCTTCTTGATCGCCTCGGCGGTTTGGTCACCAATAAGCATGCCGTAGTTGCGACGAATGTAGTTCACGATGGCCTCGTCGAACTTATCACCGCCGACACGGATAGAGCTGGAGTAGACCAGGCCGCCCAGCGAGACCACGCCTATTTCGCTGGTGCCACCCCCGATATCGACCACCATCGAGCCACAGGGCTCGGCAATCGGTAGCCCCGCCCCAATAGCAGCAGCCATGGGCTCTTCGATGAGGTAGACCTGGCTTGCTCCCGCAGAAAGGGCAGACTCGCGAATGGCCCGGCGCTCCACCTGCGTGGAGCCGCAGGGTACACAAATAATGACCCGGGGGCTCGGTGAGAAGAGCTTCTTCTCGTGGACCATCTTGATGAACAGCTTGAGCATCTGTTCGGTAACGGTGAAGTCGGCAATGACGCCGTCTTTCATGGGCCGAACCGCCTCGATGCTGCCAGGCACCTTGCCGAGCATCTGTTTGGCTTTGGCGCCAACGGCTTCAATGGTCTTCTTACCCCCCGGGCCTCCATCATGTCGGATAGCCACGACCGAAGGCTCGTTAAGCACAATGCCTTTGCCTCTGGCGTAAATTAGAGTGTTGGCAGTTCCAAGGTCGATTGCTAGATCTTGGGAAAAAAAGCCGCGCAGAAAACCAAACATAGCGTATTCCAAAAAGTATTTGGGAAGAAAGGACGATAATACGCGGGATTATCCACTTTCTTCGCCTTCGCATCGGCCGTAGGTGCGGATTTTCTTTAGGCTAGCCGCTTGATCCCGCACTGATCCCGTAAGGCGCGAATGCGCCCACCCCATTTATGGACGCCACCGAACTCGAAAAACTTGCAACGCTTAGCCGCCTGGCACTGACTGATCAAGACCGCAACGACCTCCTACCGGCGGTCTCGGCAATTCTTGCCTGGGCTGATGGCCTGCATCAGGCGCCAACATCGGGGGTGACACCCATGGCCCATCCGCACGACCTTGCCCTGCGACTGCGTGATGACCAGCCCGAGACGCTTCCCAGCCGAGACGCCCTGATGGCCAATGCACCACAGGCATCCCATGGCCTGTTTGTGGTTCCCCGGGTTGTGGAGTAAGCCATCGTGGACCTGCGTTTTTCTGAGCTGCACGAACTTCGACGGGCGCTGGACAGCGGGATGGTTTCTGCCGAGGAACTGGCCCAGGACTATCTGGATGCCTTGGCCAGGGACCCTTATGGAGCGGTCTTGGCCATCGACCCAGACCGCACTCTCGCCCAGGCGCGTGCGGCGCAGCAGCGGCTGGATTCACCCGCGTCTGAGGACACAAGCCCTTTGGTGGGGCTGCCTATTCTGCATAAGGATGTCATTGTTACCCAGGGCTGGCCAACGACCGCCGGCTCAAAGATGCTGGAGGGCTACCGAAGCCCGTTTGACGCTGAGCTGGTCGCCCGGCTTCTGGCAGAAGGAATGGTCTGCCTGGGAAAGGCCAACTGCGACGAATTTGCCATGGGCTCTGCAAACCTACATTCCGCCTATGGTGTCTGCCGCAACCCCTGGGATACTGAGCGTATTCCCGGAGGGTCGTCTGGCGGGTCAGCGGCTGCGGTTGCCGCGGGGCTTGCGCCCGCTGCCACGGGCACTGATACCGGCGGCTCGATTCGGCAGCCCGCCGCGATGTGTGGCATTACGGGGATCAAGCCTACCTATGGCCGTGTCTCACGCTGGGGTCTGGTGGCCTATGCCTCAAGCCTTGATCAGGCTGGGCCCATGGCCCGATCGGCCGCAGACTGTGCCTGGCTGCTCAACGCCATGGCCGGTCATGACCCCAAAGACGCTACCAGCCTTGCCCGTGAGCCCGAAGACTTTGGCCGGTTTCTGCAGGCGTCTCTGTCGAACAGTTCCGGGCCCGATCGGCCGCTTTCGGGAATTCGGCTGGGCCTGCCGCGTCAGTACTTTGGGCCGGGTCTTTCTGCCCCAGTGCGTGCGGCGATTGATCATGCCCTTGCTGAGCTGCAGTTGTTGGGTGCGGAGTGTCTGGAGGTCGACCTGCCGCGCACCGAGCTCTCGATTCCTGCCTATTACGTAATTGCGCCGGCCGAGGCCTCGAGCAACCTATCGCGGTTTGATGGCGTGCGCTATGGCCACCGCAGCGCGCAGGCGCAAGACTTGCAGTCCTTGTACCGCAATAGCCGGGCCGAAGGTTTTGGCCCCGAGGTGCGTCGACGCATTCTGGTGGGCACCTTTGTCCTGTCCCATGGATATTACGATGCCTACTATCTGCAGGCGCAGAAGGTGCGCCGCCTGATAGCCCAGGATTTTCTGGCGGCCTTTGACCAGTGCGACTTTATCGTGGGCCCCGTTTCGCCAACCCTGGCATGGGGTATTGATGCTGCGGGCCAGGAAAAAGACCCGTTGGCAGACTACCTGGCCGATATCTACACCCTTGGTGCCAGCCTTGCGGGTCTTCCTGCCATGTCCGTGCCCTGTGGCTTTGGCCATGCCAGCGATGGCGCGGGTCCGCTGCCGGTGGGATTGCAGATTATTGGCCGACAGTTTTCTGAGGCGCGCATGCTCGGGCTTGCCCATCGGTATCAGCAGGCCACCGACTGGCATCGGCGCTGCCCGCCGCCCGCTGCTGGGCGGGCCTTGACCGCATCAGGGTCTGGCGCATCTTCGGTGCCTCACGCTTTCGCAGCCGAAGCCGGTCTGGCCGCACGGGGCGCGCCCTGATGGACTGGGAGCTTGTGATTGGGCTTGAGACCCATGTGCAGCTTAGCACCCAGTCGAAGATGTTCTCGCCGGCTTCAACGGCCTTCGGGGCGCAGCCCAACACCCAGGCCCATCCGATCGACCTTGCCTTGCCGGGGGTACTGCCCAGCCCAAACCGCGCTGCGGTAGCGGCCGCGATTCGTTTCGGTCTGGCCGTGGGGGGCAGGATCGCTCCAGTTTCCATCTTTGCGCGCAAAAACTATTTCTACCCCGACCTGCCCAAGGGCTACCAGATCAGCCAGTTTGAAACCCCGGTGGTCTCGGGCGGGTCAGTGCCCATTGTGCTGCCCGATGGCACTGAGCGCGACATTGTGCTTACCCGTGCGCACCTCGAAGAAGATGCCGGCAAATCCATTCATGAGGGCCTAGAAGACTTTCCGCAAGGCTGCTCGGGCATTGACCTAAATCGCGCGGGAACGCCGCTGCTGGAGATCGTTACCGAGCCAGTAATGCGGTCTGCGGCCGAGGCAGTGGCCTATGCCAAGGCCTTGCATGGCCTAGTCACCTGGATTGGTATCTGCGATGGCAATCTGCAAGAAGGCTCTTTTCGGGTCGATGCCAATGTCTCGGTACGGCCGGTCGGCAGCCAGACGCTCGGCACCCGGTGCGAGATCAAGAACCTCAACTCGTTTCGGTTTCTGGAGCGCGCCATTCAGGTCGAGGCAGCACGCCAGGTCGAGCTCATTACCTCGGGCGGCAGTGTCCGTCAGGAGACGCGACTCTTTGACCCCGATCGTGATGAGACCCGGTCGATGCGCAGTAAAGAAGACGCCCACGACTACCGTTATTTTCCTGATCCCGATCTGCCCCCTCTGACCGTCGGGGCCGAGGAGATCGCAGCAGTCGCCCAAGAGATGCCGGCGCTGCCTGGGGCCATTAAGACACGACTCATCTCCGACTATGGCCTGTCGGGCTACGACGCAGCGACAGTGACGGCCAGCCAGTCTTCGTATCGGTATTTTGAGCAGGGCCTCGCGGCGCTCTCTGGCCTGCCAGCCGGTGGCGCCACCCCCGATCGCGCCAAGGGTTTGGTGAACTGGATGATGGGGGAACTCGCCTCGGCGCTGAACCGTGCTGATCTTTCGATCGAGTCCTCACCGGTCTCGGCCCAGGCGCTGGCAGCGCTGATGCTGCGGGTCGAAGACGGCACGATTAGTCATAAGATTGCGCGTGAGGTCTTTGGTCTGCTCTGGGACGGCAGCTTTGCCTCGGCCGATGCCGCCATCAGCGCCAAGGGGCTGCGCCAGATTCAAGACACCGGCGCGCTGCAGGCATTTGTGGCAGAGGTGATCGACGCCAACCCAAAGATGGTGGCAGAGTTTCTGTCGGGCAAAGACAAAGCCTTAAATGCCCTGGTTGGGCAGGTTATGAAGCGGTCTGCGGGCAAGGCCAATCCGCAGGTGGTGACAGAGCTTCTTAAGGCGCAGATTCAAAAATAGCCAAGCCTAGGGCGGTTGGTGAGCCTGACGGCCGATGGCCTTGCCGAATTAGGTTTCAGGCATCAGCGCGGCGAATACTCCGGTAATGCTTCGAGGCTCGTGCCAATGGCCTGGGCGTAGAGCGGCAAGACCCGGGGCAGCACGCGGGAGATCTCATCAATACGGCTGTTGCCCGATGGATGGGTGGACAGCCACTGGGGCGGAGCCCCCCTGCTCTGCGACTGCATCTTGCGCCACAGGCTAATTGCTGCCCGGGGGTCGTAGCCGGCGCGGGCCGCTAAGTCGAGGCCCACGAGGTCGGCATCGGTCTCGTCATCCCGCGAAAACTTCAGGCTTAAGAGCTGCCCTCCATAACCTAGTACCTGTCGGCCGGCCTGGCCAAAACCCAAGACCTCCGACAATACCGAGGCACCAATGTCGGTGAGCTGTGCCTTGGCCATTTGCGCGCGGGCATGTTCGCGCAGGGCGTGGGCCATCTCATGGCCCATGATGGCCGCCACCTCCTCGTCGCTAAGGCTGAGACGATTTAGAATTCCTGTGAAAAAAGCGATCTTTCCGCCAGGCATGCAAAAGGCATTGACCTGGTCGGAGCGCAGCACGATGACCTCCCATTGCCACCGGCGGGCATCCGGGTTCCAGGCGTAGGCATGGGGCTTTAGACGATTGGCGATGGCGCGCAGCCGAATGACCTCGGGGTCGGTATCCGGCAGCAGTGCATTTTTCTGAGCGGCCTGCTTTTTGATGGCGTCAAACTGCTGGGCAGCGGACCGCTCAATTTGTGCCGCCGGAATTAGGCGGCGCACCTCAGAGGTGGGTTTGACGGGAACGCTGTCGGTGGGCCCGCTTGCCGTGCTTGGCGTGGCCGCACAGCCCGAGAGGCCCAACAGGCCGACCATGGCCCATGCCGCTAGCCGGACCCGCCTATACTGCGCCTGTTGCCTATTCTTACGCGGAGACACAGAGGGCTTCGGCATAGAAGATTCCTTAGAAACGCACTGCCAGACAAACACCATTGGACCATTATTTTGCGTCACAGCTCACCCCTTGAAGACCCGCAAGACCCTAAAACCGCTGTAGGCTCCAAACCAGCTGCTGCCGGGGCCTCTCCGCCGTCCGGGGCCCCGGGTGCTCTACCAGGTGTTCCACCGCGGGCATTGCTGATCATGACCCTTTTGCTGGGCTTTGCCAGTGGCCTTCCCCTGGCCTTGTCCTCGGGGACGCTGCAGGCATGGCTCACGGTGGAGGGGGTGGACCTGAAGACCCTGGGATGGCTCACTGTGCTGGGCCTGCCCTATACCTACAAGTTTGGCTGGGCGCCCCTGCTGGACCGGTATCAGATTGGGGGCCGCGCAGGGGGCCGTCGCAGAGGCTGGTTGGTTGGCCTGCAGTTCGCCATGGCGGGCATTCTGGTGGCCATGTCGTTTTCAGAGCCGATGGCGCCGGGGGGCCTGGTCTGGCTGGCGAGCATGGCCTTTCTGCTGGTGGTCTTTTCCGCCAGTTTCGACATCGTCTTTGATGCCTGGCGGGCCGAGTCTCTGACGCCCGAGCAGCGCGGCCTGGGGGCTGCCTGGTCGGTGATTGGCTACCGCATTGCGATGCTGGTCTCTGGCGGAATGGCCTTGATGCTCGCCGATCTTTATCTGGGGTTTGCGGGAACCTATCGGGTGATGGCCGGGCTCTGCCTGGTGCTCGCGGTTGTCGCTGCCTTTGCGCCTGAGCCAAGTACCGCGCGCCCGCCCGCGAATCTGCGGGCGGCAGTGGTCGAGCCTTTTCGGGAGTTTTTCGGCCGCAAGGCGGCCTGGTGGCTTCTGGCCGCGATCGTCTTGTATAAGCTTGGCGATGCATTTGCTGGCAGCCTGTCGACGGCCTTTTTGATTCGAGGCGCAGGCTTTTCGGCCGCCGAGGTGGGTGCCGTGAATAAGGGTATGGGGCTTGTCGCAACCCTGATCGGTGGCCTTGCTGGAGGCCTTTTGCTTGCACGCATTGGGCTCTGGGGAGGGCTGTTTTTGTTCGGCATGCTGCAGGCGGTTACGAACCTGGGGTTTTGGTGGCTTGCTGGCTTGGCAGACCCCGGTGTTCTCGACATGACCATGGTGGTCCTTTTAGAGAACCTTGCCGGCGGCATGGGCACGGCCGCCTTTGTGGCGTTTCTCATGACACTGTGCGACCAGCGGTTTACGGCTACCCAGTTTGCGCTTCTCTCGGCCTTGGCCTCGGTGGGCCGGGTCTGGGTGGGCCCGTTTGCCGGACATGCCGCCAGCGCCTGGGGCTGGGCCCCCTTTTTTATGGGAAGTTTCTTTGCGGCATTGCCCGGCCTTGTGCTGCTCTGGTGGCTGCGCGCGCGGATTAGTGAGATGGTTCTGGGCATCCAGGCGCAGAATCAGGTGGCCGCAGACCCGGGCAAGGCGCGGTAACACAGGCCCCACCGATATGCAGGCCTTGCGGAATCTGGCCATCACTTTTTTGTCTGCAGTTCTGGGCGGCGCCGTTTTTTGGGTTCTGGCAGTGCCCCTGCCCTGGCTGTTGGGCAGTCTTTTTGCGGCGAGCCTGCTGGCCCTTACCGTCGGGGCGGCTCCGCTGCCTGGCCCTGGGGTTCGGATCGGCCAGATGACGATTGGGCTTGCGCTGGGGCTGTACTTCACCGCGCCTGTGATTGCCGGCCTTTTGGGCAATGGAACCTGGATTGCGCTGTCCGCGATGCTTACCTGCCTTCTTAGTCTGGTAGGCGCTGTGCTCTTTCAGAGACTGACGGACTGCGATGCAAAGACCAGTTTTTATTCGGCCGCGATCGGGGCGGCCAGCGATATGGCACAACAGGCCGCAGCCTCGGGCGCCCGTGCCGACCTTGTGGCCCTGGTCCATAGCATTCGGGTCTTTCTGGTGGTCAGCACGGTGCCCTGGATTGCCTCGGCCTGGCTTGGGAGTTCCGCCTTGTCCGACCCATTTCCTCTTTTACCGGATTTCTCTGGTGTGTCTGATTTACTTGGCCTGGCAGGCAGTGATGCATGGCTGGGGCTTATGGAGACATCGGCGCTGGCGGCGGCAGGCGTTTTTCTCGCCTGGGGCTTTGGGCGGCTGGGGCTGCCGAACCCCTGGGTCTTAGGGCCCCTTTTCACCGCCTTACTGGCCGCAGTCTTCTGGCTTGCGGAAGCGCGCTTGGCACCCTGGCTGGTGGCGGGCGGCCAGGTACTACTGGGCTGGAACCTGGGTCAGCGGTTTGACCGGGCGAGGCTTAATGCCTTCGCTTCAGCAGCCCGCGCCGCTGTGGTCATGACCTGCTTTTATGGCCTAATGGGCCTGGGCCTGGCAGCGCTCATCTGGTGGGCAACCGGCCTGCCCTGGGTGGTGAGCTTTATGGCCACCGCCCCGGGCGGCATTGCCGAGATGGCGATTGTTGCAAAGGTGCTTGGGTTAGACCCGCCCACGGTTACCGCATTTCATGCTGTGCGCATGATCTTAATGGTCGTGGGCGCCCAGGCCCTTTTGTGGCTTGGGCTGCGAATGCATATGCTCAGAGAGCCTGGCGCGCCTCAAGCCCCGGACGCGTCGGAGGGTAAGAAACCCGGGCCCGGCTAAGACACAATGCCCGCCTCTTGAAACAGCTTTGCGAGCTCGCCCGATTCATGCATCTCTCCCATGATGTCCGCGCCGCCAATAAACTCGCCCTTCACATATAACTGCGGAATGGTGGGCCAGTTTGCGTAGTCTTTTACCGCCTGCCGAACGGACTCGTCTTCCAGCACATTGACAGTGGCCACCTGGGTAACGCCACAAGACCGTAGCAGCTGTATCGCTCGGCCGGAAAAGCCACACTGCGGAAACTGGGCGGTGCCCTTCATAAACAAAACCACGGCGTTTTCGGTTACGGTCTGATGTACAAAGTCTTTGGCATCCATGGCCAACAGTCCTTTCTGAGTAAGAGATAGTGGGCTGAAAAGAATTGCCTCTCATCATAGACGAGCGTGCACGGCTCGGGGGGTGCCGGTAAGGTCGCGCAGGCCAATAGCCTCAGAGAATCCCGCCTTTTTGCACAAGGCAGCCACCGCGGTCTGTTGGTTCCAGCCATGCTCCAGCAGAAGGCTGCCACCAGGCCGCAGCCAATTGGGCGCCTGAGATATGATTCGAGCGGTCTCGCCCAGCCCGTCCTGGGTCTTTCGTATTCCGCTAAGCGCCTCGGCTGGCTCAAACCGCAGGTCGCCCTCCTGAAGATGCGGGTCTGCGGCGGCGATGTAGGGCGGGTTGGACACGATAAGGTCAAACCGCAGTGCCTCTGCCGGCCGATCCGTAAGCGTTTGCTGCTGGTCCAGGCCCACCTGTGCTGACCCAAGCGCCTCAAACCAGTCGCCTAGAGCCCACTGGACCGACACGCCATGCCAGCAGGCATTATTCTTGGCAGTGGCAAGGGCCCCGGCGGACTGATCGGTGGCCCAGGCTGCAATGCGTTTGCCTTGTGCCGCCGCTGCCTTGATGATCGAGATCGCAATGCAGCCGCTGCCAGTGCCCAGATCTAGCAGCCGGGCATCTGGCCCGCAGACTGCCAGGCCGTGTTCCACGAGAAGCTCGGTCTCTGCCCGGGGAATGAGCACCGCAGGATTGACCCAGAACCGATAGCCATAAAACTCCCGAAACCCGAGCAGGTAGGCCAAGGGCTGGCCCTGGCTGCGCTGCCGCGCCCAGCGGTCCACCAGGCCGCTTTCCGCAGGCGATAGCCCGCCGGTGCCCTCGCGCAGAAAAAACGTGCGCGGCCGCCCCGTGGCCGCCTCGAGCAGTGCCCATTGCTCCAGACGCGGCAGACGAAGAAAGTCGGGCTCGGTCATGTGGGATGAGCCTTCACAGGCGCTAAGGGGCCTGCACTTGCTTGCATCGGCGCCTGGCTAGTCGGCCAGCGCCGATAACTGCTCGGCCTGATGCTCAGCAATCAGGGCCTGGTTAAGCTCTGCCAGGTCGCCGTCCATGATCTGGTCGATCTTGTAGAGGGTGAGGTTGATCCGGTGGTCGGTGATCCGCCCCTGCGGAAAGTTGTAGGTACGAATGCGTTCGGACCGGTCGCCCGACCCGATCATGAGCTTTCGGGCCGAGGCCTCTTGCTGCTGCAGGGCTGCGGCCTGTCGGTCGCGTACCCGGGCGGCGAGCACCTTCATGGCCTTTTCCTTGTTCTTGTGCTGGCTGCGGTCGTCCTGGCATTCGGCCACGATGCCGGTGGGCAGGTGGGTAATACGCACCGCAGACTCGGTCTTATTCACATGCTGGCCCCCCGCCCCCGAGGCCCGAAAGACATCGATCCGCAGTTCATCCGGGGTGAAGACCACCTCGGCAAGCTCATCGGCTTCTGGCAGCACCGCCACCGTGCAGGCAGAGGTATGAATACGCCCCTGGGCCTCGGTCTCGGGCACCCGCTGCACCCGGTGACCGCCCGACTCAAACTTCAGCCGCGAGTAGACACGGTCGCCCGTGAGCCGCACGACCACCTCTTTGTAGCCGCCCAGGTCGGAGGCATTGGCCGAGAGAACCTCGCTCCCCCAGCGATTACGCTCAGCGTAGCGCAGGTACATTCGCAGCAGGTCTCCGGCAAAGAGCGCAGACTCGTCTCCGCCAGTTCCCGCCCGAATCTCCAGGATGACATCACGGTCGTCGTTGGGGTCTTTGGGCAGCAAGAGTTTTTGCAGGGTATCTTCCTGGCCCTCGATACTTTTGCGCAGGCGTGCCACTTCATCATAGGCAAAGTCTTTGAGCTCGGGATCGGTAAGCCAAGACTCGGCCTCGTGTAGGTCTTTCTCACTGGCCTGCAGGGCCATAAAGGCCTCCACTACGGGCGCCACCTCGGCCCGCTCTTTGGACAGGCTGCGAAAGCTGTTCATGTCATTGGCGATCTCGGGGCTCGAGAGCTGGGCCTCGATAACTGCAAAACGATCTTGGATCTGCTGAAGCTTGGTCAGCAGGCTGGCCTTCACTGACTAGTCCCTAATGGCGGGAACTGGGGGGCTGCTGCACCTCAAAGCCGAAGAGCTCTGGCAGTACCTGTGCCGCCTGGTCGCGGGTCTGGGCATCGGGGCTCGATAGGCTGGCATAGGCGCCATGCAGAAGCTTTTGCGACATGCTGTGGGCGAGCGCCTTGAGAACGTCTTCTACGGGCTCGCCGCGCGCGAGAAGCCTCTGGGCATGCTGCACTTCAAGGCTTTGCAGGTTTTCGGCATGGGCGGTGAGCGACTTGATTACCGGAACCTGCGCGCGTACCGATTTCCATTGGAGATAGGACTGCACGCCATTGTCAATGATGGCCTCGGCATGGCCCACCGCATGCTGCCTCGCCTGAACTCCCTCTTTGACGAGGTCTGCCAGGTCGTCTACGGTGTAGACAAAGGCGTCTGACAGCTTGGCCACCTCGACCTCAATATCGCGCGGCACCGCCAGGTCGACCATAAAGAGGGGTCGGTGTCGACGCTTTTTAAGCGCACGCTCCACCATGCCGAGCCCCACAATGGGCAGGCTACTGGCGGTGCAGCTGACCACGATGTCGAACTCCGCCAGGCGGTCGGGAAGGTCGGCTAGGGCAATGGCTGAGCCGCCGTAGGTCTTTGCCAGGGCCTCGCCCTTGTGCACGGTGCGGTTCGCGACCGCAAGTGCCTTGGGGTTCTGCGCCGCAAAGTGGGCGATGCAGAGTTGAATCATTTCGCCTGCGCCAATAAACAGCATCGTGGTCTGTGACAGGTCGCCAAAGATGCGCTGCGCGAGCTTTACCGAGGCGGCTGCCATGGAGATCGAATGGGCACCGATCTCGGTGCTGCTGCGTACCTCCTTGGCCACTGAGAATGCCTGCTGAAAAAGATGGTGCAGGTTGGAGCCCAGGCTGCCCACGTCTTGCGCCTCACGGGCGGCCTGTTTTAGTTGGCCGAGAATCTGCGGCTCGCCAAGCACCATGGAGTCGAGCCCACTGGCCACGCGAAAGACGTGGCGCACGGCCTGCTGCTCTTGGTGTTGGTAGAGATGGCCTACAAGGTCGTTGGCGCGCACCTTGGACCGATGGGCCATCCAGTCGATGGCCTGCTCCCGGGCGGCCGCGGGATTGGGGCTTGCCAGGTAGAGCTCGGTGCGGTTGCAGGTGGAGACCAGGGCCTGCTCGGGTGCATGTCGGCCGAGCACCTGGCGGAGCTCTGAGAGGCTTGCCCGAAGAACCTCTCCAGGAAAGGCGAGCCGCTCCCGAAGCGCAAGCGGTGCAGACTGGTGATTCAGGCCGAAGGCAAATAACTCCATAGGGCCATGATTCTACGAGAATTACCTGGCTTTGTACTGGCTTTTACGAAAAATGTCTGCCTAGGTTGACACCCCTGGCCGTTCCGAGCCTGGGTGCAGTCGGTAGCCCACCCCATAGACCGTGGTCAGCCGAAAGTCTGAGCCTTGGTCCAGGCCAAGCTTACGCCGAACCCGTGAAACATGGGTGTCAATCGTCCGGGATTCCGGCAGGACCTCTGTCTGCCAGACGGCGCTGCGCATATCCTCGCGGGGAATCGTCTGTCCTAGCCGCAGAAAGAGCAGTTCGGCCACACCAAACTCTTTGTCCGTTAAGTCAATGGGCACGCCGCTACGAGATAGCCTGCGCGTTTGGCGGTCGAGCACGAATGGCCCGATCCGAACCAGCGCAGCTGGCGCGATCGGGTCGGTGTCGGCGCTGTCTGAAGGCACTAATGCGGGCCTGCGCCTAGACTGCACCGCCTGAACCCGGGCCATTAGTTCCCGAGAACGAAATGGCTTGAGCAGGTAGTCCTGGGCGCCAAGGGCGAAGGCGTGCTCAAGGTTTGCCTCATCGAGCAGGCCTGTGACCACGATGCTCGCCGTGGGTGCAACACTGGGATGCCGGGGTAGGCCCGCCAATTGCCTGAGAAGCTCCAGGCCCGAAAGGTCAGGCAGTCGCATATCGAGAATGGCCAGATCAAAAGC
This sequence comes from Betaproteobacteria bacterium, assembly GCA_016868305.1. Classification (GTDB taxonomy): domain Bacteria; phylum Pseudomonadota; class Gammaproteobacteria; order Burkholderiales; family Burkholderiaceae_A; genus Hahnella. The sequence goes on from VGHK01000004.1 coordinate 31,147, forward strand.
CCTTCTGCGCTGGCGGCTCAGAAAGGCATGGCCGAGGCCAAAGGCCTCGCAGTGCCAGCCGGAACCCGCGAGAATGTCGCAGAGCTGGTCGGCCAGATGCGGATCGTCCTCTACGACGGCAGCATAACGTGGCAGAGACTGGGTCATAACTGTCACTTCCTCTGTCGGTTTCGAGACTCCGGGCCGCAGGAGGCTGCGGCCCGGGTCAGGGTGGGGGGAAAGCCACAAAGGCTAGGGCCTTCTATTGCCCGTGCCAAGGGCACAATTCCGACTGAGGTGACTGCTTGTTTGGTTTTCTGACGGGATCAGGCCGTGGGTTCGGAGCCCAGGAATAGGGCGTAGGCGGGATGGCTAGACTCATCCCAGTGGCGATACCCCAGGTCTTTCAGAAATGTCTGGAACTCGGCCTGTTCCTCTGCTGGCACTTGTATCCCCACCAGAATGCGGCCGTAGTCCGCGCCGTGATTGCGATAGTGAAAGAGTGAGATATTCCAAGCAGGATTCATCTGGGTGAGAAAGCGCATCAGCGCCCCCGGTCGCTCCGGGAACTCAAATCGATACAACTGCTCCGCTTTCGCTAAGGGTGAGCGCCCACCTACCAGATGCCGAAGGTGCGACTTTGCCACCTCGTCATCCGACAGGTCCAGCGTGGCAAACCCCTGACCGCGCAGCCGATTGGCAACAACCTGGGCCTCTTCGCGGTCGCGTACCTCAAGACCGACAAATATATGGGCCTGGTCGGCATCGGCAATCCGGTAGTTGAACTCGGTGACGTTGTGGCCGCCAAGCGCGCCGCAGAATCGCTTGAAGCTTCCGCGTTCTTCGGGAATCGTGACTGCAAACACCGCCTCGCGCCGCTCACCGATCTCGCTGCGCTCGCTTACGAAACGCAGCCGGTCAAAGTTCATGTTGGCACCGCAGGCAATCGCCACAAGCGTCTGGTTATGCCCCCCGTGGTCTGCCACCCAGGCCTTGAGCCCGGCAATGGCTAGCGCACCTGCGGGCTCTTGGATCGCGCGCGTGTCCTCGTAGACGTCTTTGATCGCCGCACAGACCGCATCGGTGTCGACCCGAATAATCGCATCGACATACTTTTGCACTAGCCGAAAGGTCTCTTCGCCGACTTGTTTGACTGCTGTTCCGTCGGAAAAAAGTCCCACTTCGGAGAGCGTGACGCGTCTGCCTTGCTCTACGGACTGGGCCATGGCGTCTGAGTCGATGGTCTGCACGCCGATGACCTTGGTCTCTGGCCGTAGCTGCTTCACAAGCGCTGCTACGCCCGAGATGAGCCCCCCGCCGCCGATGGCAATAAAGATGGCGTCGATTGGGTCGGCGTGCTGACGCAGAATCTCCAGCCCAATGGTGCCCTGGCCGGCGATCACGTCGGGGTCATCAAAGGGGTGGACAAAGGTGAGACCCTGGTCTTGTTGCAGCTGCACCGCGTGGCCATAGGCATCGGAGTAAGAGTCGCCCTGCAGAATCACCTCTGCCCCGCGCTGACGTACCGCCTGAATCTTCACCGAAGGCGTTGTGACAGGCATAACGATAACCGCCCGGCACCCGAGCTGCTGGGCTGCCAGGGCCACGCCCTGGGCATGGTTTCCGGCCGAGGCAGCGATCACGCCCTTTGCCCGTTGTTCCGCTGTGAGATGGGCCATCTTGTTATAGGCCCCTCGCAGCTTGAAGGAGAACACTGGCTGGGTGTCTTCTCGCTTTAGCCAGACCTGCGCCCCAAGCCGACGGCTGAGGTTTGGAGCCCGCTCCAATGGGGTCTCTATCGCGACATCGTAAACGCGTGCGGTAAGGATTCGGCGCAGGTAGTCAGCTCCCATAAGCCGGTATCTTAATTCGCCTGGGGTTTTAGGGCTTTGCGGCTGTGATGCACGGCCCGCCGGGCCTGCCCACGAGTACACTTACCCGACTATGAATGCGCCCCTTTCGCCCGCCGTCTTACTTGCTGCCCAGGAATCTCAGGATTCTCATTCACCGCGTCTGCGCGAGATTCCCTACAACTACACCTCGTTTTCTGACCGTGAAATCATTGTTCGGGTGTTGGGCAAAAGGGCATGGGAGCTGGTATCGGAACTGCGCGAGGAGCGCAAAACCGGCCGATCGGCACGCATGCTCTACGAGGTTATTGGCGACATCTGGGTGGTGGCCCGTAACCCCTACCTGCAAGACGATCTTCTGGAAAATCCCCGTCGACGGTTGCAGCTGATTCAGGCCCTGCGTCATCGGCTTGCAGAAATTCAAAAGCGCCGTGACCGCAGTAGCGATGAGACGGCGACTGCGGCATCCGAAGACGATCGCATTGCCCGTGACCGGCGCGTGGCTGAGCTGCTCAGCCTGGCAGAGCAGGCCGTGATCCGGTTTGATGCCTCGTTTACCGAGTCGGCGACCCTGCGCAAAAAGGTGAAAAAGACCCTGTCCCGGGTCACCGACCCGCAGAATATTAAGTTCGATGGCCTGTCGCGTGTCTCGCATGTCACCGATGCCACCGACTGGCGGGTGGAGTATCCCTGCGTGGTCCTTACGCCCGACTCCGAGTCTGAAATGGCCCCGATCGTAAAGGCCTGTATCGAACTGGGCTTGACCATCATCCCGCGGGGTGGAGGCACCGGCTACACCGGCGGCGCCATTCCCCTGACACCGCAGTCGGTAGTGATCAATACCGAAAAGCTCGAGGCCCTCGGGCCGGTCACGCCCGCCCAACTGCCAGGGCTGTCGCACCCCGTGTCAACCATTTATGCAGCCGCCGGCGTGGTCACGCGCCGGGTGTCGGATGCCGCCGATGCGGCAGGCCTGGTCTTTGCCGTGGACCCTACCTCGGCAGATGCCTCCTGCGTGGGTGGGAACATCGCCATGAATGCGGGCGGGAAAAAGGCCGTGCTCTGGGGCACCGCCATCGATAACCTCGCAAGCTGGCGCATGGTCGACCCCAACGGCGACTGGATTGAGGTGACCCGCATCGGCCACAACATGGGCAAGATCCATACTGCCGCATGGGCGGAGTTTGAGATCTGCCGGTATGGAGCGGATCAGCTTGTCTCTAAGACGCCGGCGCGGCCCGGTGGTCATGGCCTGGAAATCTGTCGGTTTCAGGGCGAGCCTTTGGATCGCCGCCGTCTGAAGATCGAGGGCCACCGGTTTCGTCGTCTGGGCCTCGGCAAGGACGTTACTGACAAGGTACTTGGCGGCCTTCCGGGCATTCAAAAAGAGGGCTGCGATGGCCTGATCACCAGCTGCGTCTGGGTATTGCATCGGATGCCCGACCATATCCGTACCGTATGCCTTGAGTTTTTTGGCAATGCCCAGGATGCGGTGCCGTCGATTGTTGAGATCAAGGGTTATCTTGATTCACAGCCTGGGGGCGCGCAGCTCGCAGGCCTGGAGCATCTCGATGAACGCTATCTCAAGGCGGTGGGCTACAGCACGAAGAGTAAGCGGGGTCTCCTGCCCAAGATGGTGCTCATCGGCGACATCGTTGGTGATGACGAGTCTGCGGTGGCGCGCGCGGCCTCGGAGGTCATACGTCTTGCCAATGGGCGCGCGGGCGAGGGCTTTGTCGCGGTGTCCGCAGACGCCCGAAAGGTCTTCTGGGCCGATCGGGGACGGACAGCCGCGATTGCCCGGCACACCAATGCCTTTAAGATCAACGAAGATGTGGTGATCCCGCTGCCGCGCATGGGCGAATACACCAATGCCATTGAGCGCATCAATATCGAGCTCTCTCTGGCCAACAAGCGCAAGCTCGCACGGGCCCTGATGCAGGCCTTTAACGACGTGGCCGATAAGGGCGTCTTGATGCTCAACAAGAGCGACGAAGGCGAGAGCCTAGAGGACCAACAGACGGCTCTAGACCAACGTCTGGCCGAGGCACGCAGCCTGTTAAGGACCGCAGAGGCCCGCTGGGCATTCCTTTCGGCCCATCTGGATTCCCGGGCCCAAGACCAGCAAGACGCGCTCGTGGGCCATGGCATTTCTTTTCAAGACATTGCGGAATCAAAACGCAGCAGCACGCTCGGGGAGTTGCTGCAAGACCGAACCCTTCGGGTGTCTTGGAAGCGTGAGCTGCGCGATGGCTTTCGCAGGTTGTTTCCGGGCCTGGCCTATGCCCCGGTCGTCGAGCTGCTCGAGGCCACGCACAAAAAGGTCTTGCGGTCACGGGTCTTCGTAGCCCTGCACATGCACGCAGGGGATGGCAATGTGCACACCAACCTGCCAGTCAACTCCGATGACTACGAGATGCTGCAGGAGGCCCATGCGGCCGTGGCGCGCATCATGCAGATTGCCAAAGATCTGGATGGTGTTATCTCAGGCGAACACGGTATCGGTATCACCAAGATGGATTTTCTCTCGCCAGAGGAGAAAAAGGCATTTGCCGACTACAAGCAGCAGGTAGATCCCCACCAGCGGTTTAACGCCGGCAAGCTGCTCGAGGGCGGCGACCTGCGCAATGCCTACACGCCGTCCTTTGGCCTGATGGGGGCGGAGAGCCTGATTCTGCAGCAAAGCGACATTGGCGCGATTGCCGACTCGTTTGCCAACTGCCTGCGGTGCGGCAAATGCAAGCCCGTCTGTGCCACCCATGCGCCGCGGGCCAACCTGCTCTATTCCCCGCGTAACAAAATCCTCGCCACCTCGCTGCTCATCGAGGCATTTTTGTATGAAGAACAGACCCGCCGGGGGGTAAGCATTGCCCACTGGGAGGAGTTTGGCGATGTGGCCGACCACTGCACGGTCTGCCATAAATGCCTTACGCCCTGCCCGGTGGACATCGACTTCGGCGAGGTCTCGATGCATATGCGGGATCTGCTGCGCCGCATGGGCAAAAAGAAGTTCAATCCGGGCACCGCGGCCTCGATGCTCTTCTTAAATGCCACGCGCCCAGAGACCATTGCCCTTACCCGCACGGTAATGATCGAATGGGGCTATAAGGCGCAGAGAATCGCCCACGATCTTCTTAAGAAATTTGCCAAGAAGCAGACCGCCAAACCTCCTTCCACAGTGGGCCGTGCGCCAGTCAAGGCGCAGGTGATCCATTTTGTAAACAAGAAGATGCCGGGCAACCTGCCCAAGAAAACTGCCCGGGCCTTGCTCGATATCGAAGACGCCCACTACGTGCCGATTATTCGCGACCCGGTAAAGACCACAAGCGAGGCTGAGGCCGTTTTTTATTTTCCCGGTTGTGGCTCTGAGCGGCTCTTCTCGCAGGTGGGCCTGGCCACCCAGGCCATGCTCTGGCAGGTGGGGGCGCAGACCGTTCTGCCCCCAGGCTACCTCTGCTGCGGCTACCCGCAGCGCGGCGCAGGCCAGTTCGATAAGGCCAATAAGATCATCACCGACAACCGCGTGCTTTTCCATCGCGTGGCCAACACGCTCAACTACCTCGACATTAAAACCGTGGTGGTCTCCTGCGGCACCTGCTACGACCAACTGGCGGGCTACGAGTTTGACAAGATCTTTCCGGGCTGCCGCATTCTGGACATTCACGAATACCTGCTGGAGAAAGGCGTGCGGCTTGAAGGCGTCACCGGCGTTCGGTATATGTACCACGACCCCTGCCACAGCCCCATGAAGCAGCACAACCCCTTGAAGGTAGTTAATACCTTGATCAATAGCGATGTCAACGGCAAGGTGGAGAAGAACGACCGCTGCTGTGGTGAGTCAGGCACCTTTGCCGTGGCCCGCCCCGATGTCTCCACCCAGGTGCGGTTTCGCAAAGAAGAAGAGATGCGCAAAGGGGCAGAGAAGGCCCGCGCGGGTGATGCCGATCAGGCCGTAAAAATTCTCACCGCCTGCCCGTCGTGCATGCAGGGCTTGAATCGCTACACGGGTGATACCGCAGTGGAGGCCGACTACATTGTTGTTGAGATTGCGCGTAGCCTCTTGGGGGAGAACTGGCTACAAGACTACGTGGCCCGGGCCAACGCGGGGGGTATTGAAAGGGTGCTTGTCTAATGAAGGTTGCTATCGTTACTGCAGCAGGTAAAGGAATTGGTGCTGGGGTTGCCCAAGAGCTCCACAGCCGGGGGTATCAGCTCGCACTCATGTCGCCCTCGGGCGCCGCCGAGAGTCTTGCGCAGTCCCTCGGGGGCATTGGGGTCACGGGCTCGGTAGCAGACCCTTCAGACCTGCAAAGGCTTGTGTCGGAGACGCTTACCCGGTGGGGCAGAATCGATGCAGTGGTTAACCATACCGGCCATCCGCCCAAAGGAGACCTTCTCGAGATTGCGGCGTCAGACTGGCAAAAAGGCCATGACATGGTGCTTGCGCCGGTTATCGAAATGGCCCGACTTGTGACCCCTACCATGCTGCAGCAAGGCTCTGGCGCTACGGTGAACATCACCACATTCGCCGCCTATGAGCCTTCCTTGGTGTTCCCCGTTTCCTGCACCTATCGCGCGGCCGTGGGGGCGTTTACGCGTTTGTATGCAGACCGTTACGCCGCACAAGGGCTGCGTATGAATGCGGTGCTTCCGGGCTTTACCGACAGCCTCGCCCACAAGCCTGAGACGGCGCAGAGCATTCCGATGAAGCGTATCGGCCAGGTCTCAGAGATTGCCAAGGTGGTGGCGTTTCTGCTCTCTGACGATGCGAGCTACATGACAGGCCAGAGCCTGCGTGTGGATGGTGGCATTACCCGGCACCTGTAACAGCCCTATCTCATCTGGGTAACCGCCCATGCGGCTGCCTGTAGCCCCATGGTGGCCGTCACCATGACCGAAGACCCATAGCCCGCACAGGCAAGGGCGCTTCCTGGTCCGGCTTTGACTGCGGCGGCTGACTCCTGCAGATCCTCCTGATGTGGCGTTTTCCGCAACGCCCCCAGCGAACCTGGGCCCCGCGCCATGGGCTCGGTGCTAAAGACTACCGGAACCTGCATTTTTCCCTGGCGGGGGAAGTTATGGCTCTTACGAAGCCCATACCGTAGTTTGGACAGCAGAGGATCATGGACAGCCTGGGCCATATCTGCGACCACCACACGGCCCGGGTCACGCTTGCCCCCGGCAGCGCCACAGATGATCAACTGCCGCGCGCGCTCCCTTGCAGCAAACTGCAGGATGAAGGACTGCTTGGCCAGGAGGTCATCGCAGGCATCAATAAAGAAGTCCGCCCCGCAATGGCGAATCTCGGCTGCGTTTTCGGGGGTCAGAAAGGCGTCAATACAGACGAGCTCCGTGGCGGGGGCCACCTGTGCGAGCCGCTCTGCCAAGGCCTCGGTCTTCGCCTTGCCCAGTGTGTCTAACCCTGCCTGCACCTGGCGGTTGAGGTTCGATTCCGCCACATGGTCGTAGTCAACAAGAGTGAGCCGGCCAACGCCACTGCGGCCGAGGGCCTCTGCCGCCCAAGATCCCACCCCGCCCAGCCCGATCACCGCAATATGGGCGCGGCGCAGTCGCGCAAAGGCATCCGCTGGGTAAAGCCGGGCGATGCTTGCGAGGCTTCGGGGTAGGCTGGTCTTCTGGTCCATGTATCTCACCAAGGGTGCTCTGGTCGGAAAGCATTGTCTGCCCCGGTACACTTGGGTGAAACTTTGGCAGGCATCTTCGCCCTGGAAGGTACTGGGTGGGTCACTTTACGACAGGACATACAGCGCATCATGGCAGGACATTCCAAATGGGCCAATATCCAGCACCGCAAAGGCCGGCAGGATGAAAAGCGCGGGCGGATCTTCACCCGCATCATTAAAGAAGTAACCGTTGCGGCAAAGCTCGGTGGCGCGGACCCCACCACCAATCCACGCCTGAGGCTGGCCATGGATAAGGCCAGTGACGCCAATATGGCTAAGGACAAGGTGCAAGAGGCCATCAAGCGGGGCTCGGGTCAGCTCGAGGGGGTCGACTACGAAGAGATTCGGTATGAAGGCTACGGAATCGGTGGCGCCGCGGTGATCGTCGACTGCCTGACTGATAACCGTATCCGCACCGTTGCCGAGGTACGCCATGCCTTCTCCAAATTCGGAGGTAATCTGGGCACCGATGGCTCTGTGGCCTTTATCTTTAGCCACTGCGGCCAGATGGTCTTTGCCCCAGGGTGCTCGGAAGATCAGATCATGGAGCTGGCTATTGAGGCGGGGGCCGAGGATGTTCTCACCGACGAGGACGGCGCGGTGGAGGTGATTACTGGACCCAACGACCTTACTTCGGTGAGACTAGCGCTAGAGGCTGCAGGCCTAAAGCCCGAGGTGGCAGAGGTAACCATGCGGCCAACCACTCAGACCGAACTGCAGGGAGATGACGGGGTGCGGATGCAAAAGCTGCTCGATGCCTTGGAAGGCCTGGACGATGTCCAGGAGGTCTACACCAATGCGGTGATCCTATGAAGCTGCTGGTCATTGGCGGTGGCGGGCGGGAGCATGCACTGGCCTGGCGTCTGGCCAAGTCGCCTCGGGTGCAGAAGGTCTTTGTTGCCCCGGGAAACGCGGGCACTGCCCGTGAAGACGGCCTAGTAAATCTCGCAATAGAACCGTTGTCAGACCCTGAGGGGTTGATCGCCTTCGTCCAGCACGAGCGCATTGCCTTTACCGTCGTCGGGCCGGAGGCGCCTCTGGCGGCAGGCCTCGTTGATCGGTTTCTAAGTCAGGGCCTAAAGATCTTCGGCCCCACCCGTGCGGCCGCACAGCTCGAATCGTCTAAGGACTTTGCCAAGCAGTTTATGGTCCGCCATGGCATTCCTACCGCGGGGTTTCGAACCTTCAACGATCCCACTGCGGCATCGGCCTATGCGGCCGAACAGGCTTCCCGAGCGCCCGGTGTCCCAATCGTTGTTAAGGCCGATGGCCTTGCCGCAGGCAAAGGGGTGGTGGTGGCCGAATCTCTGGGCGAGGCCCAGGCAGCTATTGCCGCTATGTTCTCCGGGGAGCACCTGGGCGGTGCCGGTTCGCGGGTGGTGATTGAAGATTTTCTTGCCGGTGAAGAGGCCAGTTTTATTGTCCTGTGCGACGGAAAGAACGCCTTCGCGCTTGCCACCAGCCAGGACCACAAGCGCCTGAAGGACCAGGACCAGGGGCCGAATACGGGCGGCATGGGAGCCTATTCTCCTGCGCCAGTCGTCACCCCCGAGGTCTCCGCCCGAGTGATGCGCGAGATTATTCGCCCCACCTTAAAGGCCATGGCCTCCGAAGGGCATCCATATGTTGGGTTTCTCTATGCCGGCCTGATGATCGACCGATCGGCCGCGCCGAGGGTGGTGGAATTTAACTGCCGGCTAGGGGACCCGGAAACCCAGCCCATCATGATGCGTATGCGCGGCGACTTTACGGTGTTAATTGAGCATGCGATCAATGGCTGTCTCGACCAGGTCGAGCCTTTGGCCGACACGCTGTGGGATCGCAGGCCCGCAGTCGGAGTGGTGCTTGCGGCTGCTGGTTACCCCCAGGCGCCCTGCCTAGGCGACGCCATTGCCGCATTGCCAGCCGATCAGCCCGATGCACATCTTTTTCATGCGGGCACGCGCCAGGAGGGCGATCGTCTTGTTACCTCCGGAGGGCGTGTCTTCTGCGCGACGGCCCTGGGCGAGACCATCAAAGACGCACAGGCCAATGCCTATCGCCTGGCAGATCAGGTTCGGTTTGCGGGCTGTCAGTATCGGACAGACATCGGCCATCGCGGGATCGCACTCCCGTCATGACAAGTGCAGAGCAGGTCAGCGGGAAGGGGCTGCGAGTTGCGGTAGCCGGGGGCGGAATTATGGGCGCCTGCGCAAGCCTGCTACTTGCCCAGGCGGGGCATCGGGTGGTCTGGTTTGCCCCCCAAGAGCCGCTGCGCCGCAATGATGGCGCCCAGGCCCGGGCCTATGCCTTAGCCCCCGGCAGCGTGCGACTGCTTGAGCGTCTGGGGGTCTGGTCTCAGGTAAGCGCCCGGGCCCGGCCGGTGGTCGCTATGGAGGTCTACCCCAGGCCCACCGACGCTCAGCCCGTTACCCTTTCCGCCCAGGATGTCGGCACCCGAGAACTTGCCCAGATACTGGGGCACGCGGAACTCTTGCATGCCTGTGAGCAGGCGGCCCAGGCGTCCGTCGATATCCTACGTGACCCCCGTTTTCCCTCTGACATTCGGGTGGGAAACTCCGGAAACCCGGCGGTCTTGATTTTTGCGCAGTCGTTTCCACAATCGTTCGCGCAATCGGCAGACCCGCAGCACCGGGAGCCTCTGGCCGGCCATAAACCGGAATACGCTCAGACCAGCGAAACCTTTGACCTGATCATCGCTGCCGATGGTGCCGGTTCCTTCTTGCGTCGGCGAGCCGGTCTGCTCTGGGGTCTGCGAGACTACGAGCAGACGGCACTGGTCATGGCCTTGGAGTCGGCCCAGCCCCACCAAGGGGTTGCATGCCAGTGGTTCTCAGAGAATGCCGTACTCGCACTGCTACCCTTGGAGCATGAGCGGCAGCTTTCTTTGGTTTATTCCCTGCCTACCCGCGAGGCGGCGCAGTGGATGCAAGAGCCCGTGCAGGCCATCGCGCAGCGCGTCAGCGCTGATTCGGGCTACCGCTGGGGAGACTTGTCTGCCCTGAGTGCTGCCGTTGCCAGCCCGCTGGCGATGACCATGGTTGACCAGTTCAGTACGGGCAGGCTGCTGCTTGTGGGAGATGCTGCCCACACCGTGCACCCTCTGGCTGGCTATGGCCTCAACCTGGGCATGCAGGATCTGCAGGCCCTGCAGGCGCGCCTGCAGGCTTCACCCCGGTTGGTATCGTCACAGATTCCCGGCTGGCTTACGCGGTTTGGCCGTCAGCGACTGTTGGCCAATCGCTCAATACAGTGGGGCTTGGACGGACTATGGCGGGCGATGCGACTCGAGCTGCCCGGGCTACAGACTGCCCGCAGCTTAGGCAGCAAAGGCTTGCGATCGCTGCCATGGTTGCGACGCTGGCTCATTCGTCAGGCCTTGGGCCCGCGCGTGAATAATGCTGCCTGATCACCGGCAGTTACTTACAAAGGATTTTTCGATGGTGCGAATTTTTCTCAGGGCTGTTGCAGTCAGGGCAGTAAATGGCCTGCTGGCTACGGCAACGGCATGGGGCCTCTTACTGGCAAGCCAATCGGTACTGGCCCAGCGTGCCAACGAAACCGCGGTGGCCCCCGGCGTTCAGCAGGCCATTACCAAGGGGGTTGAGGGATGGCTTCAAGGCCGGTTCAAGGTTGATGGCGTACGGAGAACGCCTATGCCCGGAGTCTATGAGGTGCGCATTGGCACCGACCTGATCTATGTCGATGAGAAGGCGGGCTTTGCCATTGTCGAGGGGCAGATGATCGACCTGCGCACAAGTAAAAACCTAACCGCAGCGCGTGTTGAGGAGATCTCAGTCATCGACTTTGCCAAGCTTCCCATGGAACTCGCCCTCAAAACCGTTATTGGCAACGGAAGCCGTCAGATTGCTGTCTTTGAAGACCCCTACTGCTCGTTTTGTCGGCGGTTTCGCAATACGCTGATGTCACTGGAGAATGTAACCATTTACACTTTTTTCTATCCCATCCTGCGCCCGGAGTCGACCACCGTTTCTCGCAATGCCTGGTGCGCTAAGGACAGGCAGGCCGCCTGGGATGACTGGATGCTCTCGGGAAAAGAGCCAGCCGCGGCCTCACCGCAGTGCGACTTTCCAAAGGACAAGATCCTGGCCTTAGGCCGATCGCTTAATGTTCAGGCAACGCCGATGTCTTTTGTGAGCAGCGGCAAGCGCCTGCAGGGGGCTGTTTCTAAGGAGGCAGTAGAGGCCGCCCTTGCAGGGCGCTAGGGCTAGCCCGCCTCTAGCCCTCCCCGCATTCGCGCGCTGCGTCAGCGAAGTGTCAGACGCTTTTCCAGTCGGTCGATACGCTCGCGCAAGGCCCGCAGTGACTGGGCATGCGCCGTTACCTCGGGCCGGGTGACGAGAATGCCCGCATCATAGACCGCATAATGCACGGCCTTTTGCGCCATTCGCGTGACAGGGGATCGGGCAATCAGCAGCTGCAAAGGCGAGACCCGATCAGCCAGGACTTCGAGCAAAGGAACCAGGTTCTGCGCCAGCGCGGCATCGCCCTCGATGCGCATTCCTTGAAGTCGGGCCGGTCCGGAGGGTTTGCCTGCCGTGGTTTCTGCCGAAGCGCCCGTTTTGTTCAGCGGCCAGAGCGATGCCGCCGCCTCTCTGGCAGCATGACCAAAAAAGGCGCTGGTAAGCCAAAGGGTGACATCGGGCGAGGCAGCGGACTGTGGCGCATTTGGGGCGGGCGGGGGCGCGTTGACGCCAGCCGCCTGCTGCCGTGGGCCGGGCTCGGCGGCGAGTTCGTGGAGCAGCCCATCTTTGGCAAAGCTTCCTATAAACGTCAGTCCATCAAACGCGCCTGGGATATCAAGCCGAAAGGCAACAGTCTTTCCCGCAAGGCCTTGCATGGCGAGATGCAACTCCTCATCGCGCTCAATTGAAAAATTGATCGCTGCAAGAACCCCCTCAGCACCATAGGAGATAAGGGGGTTGAGAAAGGCCATAGGTCTGGCGGACTGCCCGGCTTCTAGCTGTGCTGAGAGATGCCAGCAAGCAGCCAGCCGTCACTGCCGTCTTTGGGTTTCTGCAGAAGCCATACCTCGTGGAAGGGCTCGGCAATGCCATCAGCAGACTCCTGCACAAGCCCGTGAAAGCCCACATGGGCCTCTTCAACAGCGCGGCCTGCGTCGTCGAAGCCGTCGTGCATGCCCATCCACTCGACCTCAAGCGCAACTACCGAGGTGTAGTTCACGGCATGGCCTCGGCCTGCCAGCTGTACAGCAATTTCCTGGGCCATCTGCCTGGTGCAGAACCCCTCGATGGTCTCGAGGTCGCCAGAATCCCAGAGCTTTTGCAGGCTTAGGAACTGGGCCCGCGCCACCTGCAGAAACTGATCGATCTCGGCCTGGGACATGACAGAACCAGAGTCCGATTCCTGCCCTTCAGAAGCCGGCTGACTGCCTGGCTGGTATGCCGAGGACGGCTCAGAGTCGCGATGGTCCCATGCCGAAGTTCCGCCACCAGGCAGTGTTCCACTGCCCGAAACAGGCTCACCACCCAGACCAGACCGGGCCATGGCTGGCTGCATCCGGTTGTCGGCTTCCGCCGCGCCGCGTGCCCGACCCATGACCATTCTGAGGATGAAAAACCCCAGGCCAACCAGCAGCAGGATCATGAGCAGGCCCATAAGCTCTTCGCCAAGTCCGAGGTGGGAGGCGAGCGCCGCAAGACCTAGGCCAGCGGCCAGGCCGGCAAGCGGTGCCATCCAGCGGCTCGCCCCAGAGGCAGCGGCAGGCGCAGCCTTGGCGGCACCTGCCGGCGCGGCCGCGGCAGCATTTGCCGGGGGCTGCTGGGCGGGGCTTGCCTGCTGGCTTGGAGGGGTTTGTTGCGGGGCTGATTTCGCGGGGGGCGCGGCTCTTTGCATGGGGGCGGCTGGCTTACCCACGAATCCCCCGCCCCCAAACCGCTTGGCCTGGGCCTCTGATAGGCCGCTGGTGGCAAGAACAAACAAAACCGATACTAGTGCCACGCCCAATTGCCTTGCGTGGCGGGCCGAAAGGGCACTACCCGAATGGGCTAGATGAGAACGAAGGGACATAGATGCCTCCTAAACAAATTGTCTACCTGACGATGATGACCGATGCCATGCTAAATGCGATTCCGGAGATGCTAAAGCAGACACCTGAGCCGAAGGCTAGTGGAGGCGAATTCCTTGATGCAGCGCCACCACACCCCCCGAAATCCGCTCAAACCTTACCACGTCAAAGCCCGCAGAATGCATCATTTCTTTAAGGGCTTCGGGCCCAGGATGCATGCGAATCGACTCCGCAAGATACTGGTAGCTCTGCGCATCTTTGGCGATTTTTTCGCCAAGCCAGGGAAGAATCCGAAATGAATACTGATCGTAGAGGGGTCGCAGGGGGGCAATGACCTCGGAGAATTCCAAGATGAGGAGCTTTCCCCGGGGACGCAGTACCCGGTGCATTTCCGCCAAGGCCAGGTCTTTGTGGGTCATGTTTCGAAGCCCAAAGGCTACCGTGACTCGGTCGAAGGACTGGTCGAGAAAGGGAAGATGCTCCGCATCGCAGACGACCGCAGGCACCGGGTAGCCGGCGTTGATCATGCGATCGCGGCCCCGCTGGAGCATCTGGGCGTTGATATCGGTCATGACCACCCTGCCGCTTGGGCCCACCCGCTTGGCAAAAGCGAGGGCAAGGTCACCGGTGCCGCTTGCAACATCCAGGACATCCTGGCCTTCGCGCGCCTGCGCCTGGGCCACTGCTAGGGCCTTCCAGACTCGATGTAGCCCCAGCGACATGACATCGTTCATGACGTCGTAGCGACGGGCTACTGAGTCGAACACGCGGCGGACATGTCGGGCCTTGTCGTGCTCAGCGACCTGCTGAAAACCGAAGTAGGTCTGGCTCATGGCGTGGGATCGACCTTTTCGTGACACCCGGGTAGCAGGAAAATTGTCATTGACTTGTCATCTTTGTGGAATAAATTAGGACTATGGCAAGCACTATTCTAGTCGTTGAAGATGAGCCGGCAATCGCTGAGCTGGTGGCAGTAAACCTGAGCTTCGCAGGCCACAAGGTACTTCGGGCCACCGACACCCTGGCCGCAGACCTCATGATTCGGGCAGAGCTCCCGGATCTGGTGCTGCTTGACTGGATGCTGCCCGGCGCGAGTGGCATTCAGTATGCCCGCCGCCTGCGCGCCGATGAGCGCACTGCGGCGATCCCGATCATTATGCTCACGGCACGCTCCGAAGAAGGCGATAAGGTCGAAGGCCTTGACAGCGGGGCCGATGACTATGTCACCAAGCCCTTTTCTCCCAAAGAACTGCTCGCCAGAATCAAGGCCGTGCTGCGAAGGCGTGCCCCCCAGCTAACCGATGACTCTGTGGAAATTGCTGGTCTGCGGCTCGACCCGCAGACCCACCGGGTTCTTGGAGGCGGCGAGGCCTTGGAGCTGGGCCCCACCGAGTTTAGGCTGCTGCATTTTTTTATGACCCATCCCGAGCGTGTGCATAGCCGCAGCCAGCTGCTGGACCATGTCTGGGGAGACCATGTTTTTGTAGAAGAACGCACCGTCGATGTCCACATTCGGCGACTTCGGCAGGCCCTGATATCTTCGGGCCACGACCGGCATGTAGAAACCGTGCGCGGCAGCGGCTATCGGTTTACGGCCCAGCCCTCCGGTTTTCCAGCCTAGTTAGGTTCTCAGGCCCGGGTCTCAGGCCCCATAATCCTGTCCCTATGGCAGGGCTCTGGTTTCGCATTGTTTTTATCCTTCTGGCCATTGGCTTAGGCTCGGGGCTGGTGCAGCTTCTGGCCGGTGGCACCGCTGGCCTATGGGCGTTTGTCATGGGATTGGCCGCCTGGGTGGGGTTTCAGGTCTGGCACCTCGAAAAGATGGTGCGATGGCTCAACGACTTTCGACTGAGCAATGCGCCGACGGGCCTGGGCACCTGGGATCTTCTCTATGCGGCAGTCTATCGGCTTGCCCGGTCCTACGAGCGGCAGCAGTCGCAATTGCAGGAAATGCTCAAGAGCTTTCGCAGTGTTACCGATGCCATGCCCGACGGGGTGGTCTCCTTGGACGACCATCACCAGATCACGTATGCCAGTCTTCGTGCCGAGCAGCACCTCGGGCTTAAGGCGCAGGCCGACCTGGGCCGCAATATTCTGAACCTGCTGCGGCATCCGGAGTTTGTCCGTTATCTGGAATCCGGCAGCTGGACAAGCCCGGTAGTGCTTCGCGGGGTTCCCCAGCCCGATCGGATTCTGCAGCTGCAGCTCATTCCTTACGGACAGAGTGAGCGGCTTCTGCTTACTCGGGACATCACTCAGATCGAGCGGCTTGAAACCACCCGTCGGGACTTTGTTGCGAACGTCTCGCATGAGCTCAAGACCCCCTTGACCGTGCTCTCAGGCTACGTCGAGACCCTTAGGGACCTTCCCCTCAATGCGTCGCAGCGCGGGCAGGCCCTTTCCACCATGGGCGAGCAGGCCGAACGGATGCAGCGGCTGATCGATGACCTTCTTACACTGGGCCGGCTAGAGACTGAGCAGACCCCACCATCAGACACGCCCGTGGATATGCCAGCCATGCTTGCGCGGCTGCTGCGCGAGGCCCAGGCCCTAAGCCAGGGCTGCCACAGCATCCGGCTTTTGGACACCTCGGGGCCCAGGGCCGTGCTCGGCGAGGATCGGGAGCTCTACAGCGCCTTTAGCAACCTTGTGAATAACGCGGTACGGTATACGCCAAAGGACGGCTCGGTGTCGATCCAGTGGCAGTCCCAGGCCGATGGATCGGCGCTGTTTCGGGTGCAGGATAGCGGCCCTGGCATCGACAAGCACCACATCAGCCGCCTGACAGAGCGGTTTTATCGAATCGACAAAGGCCGGTCACGCGAAACTGGGGGCACCGGGCTTGGGCTGGCGATAGTGAAGCATGTGGCCTCGCGCCACGGCGGGGCCTTAGAGATTCAAAGTGCGCCTGGCCAGGGAAGTGTCTTTGGCCTGCGATTTCCGGCCAGCCGAATAGCGAGGCAAACGCCCTAGCGCTGTCTCATCGCTGAGCTAACGTTGCCGCGTCTGCTGGGGTGAGGTCGAAGAGTGGTGGCCAAGGGCGGAATCGAACCACCGACACAAGGATTTTCAGTCCTCTGCTCTACCGACTGAGCTACTTGGCCAAGCGCGCTAGTATAACTTCAGTTGGCGCGCTCGTCGCTGCGCCTTTTGCGGGCAGCGCCTGCCGTTCTTTCCCCCCCCCCCTTTGACTTTTACAAATCAGGGGGGAGCCCCTATAGTTAAGGGACGTCTCGCCGATACTTTGTGCATCTGGCATGAGAAATGCTCTGTTTCTCCTTGTCTTTTATGGCAGTTGTTGATTTAGGCCGATCATGATTCGAATTCTCGTTACCAATCAGAAGGGTGGGGTGGGCAAAAGCACCATCACGGCAAACCTTTGCCGCTACTTCACCTCGATTCGGAACAAGAAAACTACCCTCTTGGACTTTGACAGCCAGGCATCGTCTAGCCGCTGGGTAAAGCAAGTGCAGCAAAAAGACTCGCCTAAGTCAATCCGCGTCATGCCCTTTGAGGTCCCCCGCACTGGAGGGGTGAACCGGGCCGTGATTGAGCTGCGTCGGGTGATGCGGCAGCTTGAAGCCGATACCGATATCGTGGTGGCCGACCTCACCTGGAATGACTTTCTCGATAGTGAGATATTCTTTGAGTTCGACCTGGTGGTGCTTCCCTCGGCCATTTCTGAGGTGGAGCTAGTGACCACCATCGAATTCGCCAAGAAGCATCAGTGGGTTTTCGAGTCCAAGCGGTATCACCCAACACTGGTGCTTGCACCCAGCCGAGTGCGGTCCGACCAGAACGGCGCAGTCCACAAGACCTCTGAACGGTTCCCCTTTTCTTTCGTACTTACGCCCCCTATCCTTGATTCCATCGATGCCAAGCGGGCGTTTGGTAACTACTTCTTGATTGGCCATCGCAACAACCGGCTCGCCTCTTCATTTATGTCTTTCTGCCGCGCCATGGACCAGAGCATTGAGCTGCACCTCAGCAAGCACGGGGCGCGCAAAGACCAGGCCGAGGCAACAAATCCATTCCTGCACAGCCTGCTGCGTTACAAAATTGAGATGGCCGCAGCCCAGGACAATGCCGAGGCCGAAAAAACTGTGGTCCGGGCGGGATTCCCTACCGCCATTCCTGGGACGGGTGCCAAGAAGAAAGACCATCGACCCTGGCTTGAGCAGATCAAAGAGCATCAAAAGTCGGTTGCCAGCGCGGCGGTTTCCAATGGGGATACCACCACATCGGTGCCGCAGTCCGCGGGCCCTGCACCGAGAAAGCCCCCTCTTGCGCTGGTACCCAAGATTTTTGCTGTGAGCGTTACGGGCGCAAAGCCTATGGACGCCGTCTCGCCCTCTTCGCACTAGCCCGGGCTAGTTCTCACCAGATTCCGCAAAACGTTTGGCAATCACCTGGGCAGCGACCGAGCTAATGCTGGCGCGCATCGAGGCTGCCTGAAGGTTTTGCTGTTCGTACTCACTTAGGGCATTCAGGGTGTAGAGCAGGTCCTGGCGGGTTTCACGGATTTCCTGATCGACCGAACGAAGCTCCTTTAAGAGTTCTTGGCGGCTGTTTAGCCGCTCTTCGAGCTGCCGGCTGATGTCGGCCACGTCCCTCCAACTCGGCGCATTGCCCTCAATCACCTGGCTTACCGTGGAGCGCTGAATGGCATTGAAAAGGCTCTCTAGCGAATCCCCCACTTTGGCAAGTGCTGCTGCCTGGGTCTGCGGAACCAGAGCCGTTCCCGCTTCGGCACTGACCGAAGACTCGCCGTCTTGGTGAACCGAAGAGGATGATTTTGGATGGCTATCGACCGTACCCTGACCTCGTGCGGTGTAGGCCCTGGCCTTGCTCGTGCTACGACCACGCCCACGAAAGGAGGGCGCTGGCCCGGTAATCGGTGTGGCTGTTGCGATGGACGGCTCGGGCTCTGCCCCGGTTGAAACCGGCTCGTGGTCAAAGTCTTGAGCTTCGGGCTCAGGCCCTTGCAGCATGGGCTCCGTGCTGCCGGCGATGTCATCGTTCACGAAGGTGTTCTCTGCCTTGAGGCCCCCGCCCTGTTTATCGGCTGGGTCTAAAGTCTCGGTCTGGTCTATCTCGTCGACCGGTTCGGCCCGTTCTGTGCGCCGGTCTTTTTCCGCGGTGTAGGCCTTCGCGCCTGGCCCAGACTGCCATCCTGAATCTGGGCTATAGATTCGCAACCCCTCCTTGGGGAGCTCAAACTGGTTATCCATTCGTCTCCTGCCTTATGGGTCAATTTACAAATTGATGCTACTGTATTCGGTGAAATGCTAAATGTCACTCTCTTATTCATCAACCTGGTTGCGCTTTTCGTGGCATTGGGGCAGCGCGCGTCTGCCGAAGCCTCAGGAATGCAGTGGCTTTCCTCTACTAACTGGGCGGGCCTTGCCCAAGACTTTTGGCTGCTTACCCAGAACGACCAGCTGCACAGCCATACGGTAATTGCCGCCTGGATGGTCATGAGCCTTCTTTGGGCTTGTGCAACCGCGTTTGATACCTGGTTACGCAGGCGCCGCCTAACGCAGGCTTCGTCGGTACCTGACGGTAAAGAGCAGTCCCGCGAGCCCAAAATTGTGAGCGCAGACACTGCCAAAGACTCTGCACAGGGCGTTGTTGGGCCAAGCGCAGACCCACCACAAACTGCCCCATCGCCAAAGGCCGCGGGCATTGCCGCGTCTGCGCTTATCGATCCTGCCCTGGGCCCACTGCTCTCGGATCTTGAAAAACAGGTAAGCAGCCTGCCGCCCGGTGCCCAGCAGGAAATTGACCAGCTCAGGCGTGCCCTAGAGGCGCTGGTTACGAAAAACTAGCTACCGCCGTTTACGTTACCGCCTATTGCAGTCCCCGCGGCAAAAGCACCACCATTTCTCCGGCATACCGCATCTTGCCGGCCAGTTCGCCGGCCTCGCTACCCGACCCAAAATAGAAGTCGCCTCGGTGAATGCCCGTGATGGCAGATCCGGTGTCCTGAGCCATCATCAGACGCGCTACTGGCCGTGATCGCGGGGCCCCTGCCGCTGGCTCCCGAACCGGAACCTCTGTGCGCAGAAACACGGGAAGGCCGAGGGCTACATACCGAGGGTCTACCGCCAGAGAACGCCCCGCGGTAAGAGGTACGCCAAGCGATCCCAAAGGCCCTTCGGTGGGGTCCTGCGTTGCCGGCAGCTCTCGGAAAAACACCACGCTTGGGTTCTGGTGCAAGAGCTCCTGTCTGCGCTGTGGGTTGGCGGCAACCCAGTTTTTAATTCCCTGCATGCTTGCCTGGGCGAGGGTGAGCTCGCCTTGCTCTACCAGCCAACGCCCAATCGATCGGTAGGGATGCCCATTCTGATTGGCATAGCCCAGCCGCATCACCTGCCCATCGTCGAGCATTACTTTTCCGGACCCCTGCACCTGCAGAAAAAACGCCTCGATCGGATCCTCAAGCCAGGCAATCTCAAGACCCTTTAAGAGCCTGCCCCTATCGATCTCTGCCCGCGAGGGGTAGGGCATGAGCTGATCGCCTTGGGGTGTTTTCACGACACGTCCGCGCAGCCGAAGGTTGCGCAGTTCGGGATACTGATGGCCCAAGGATACGGTGATGAGATCGGGGGGCGGCCGGTAGAGCGGCGTCTGAAAGGGGCCGCCAGGGTTGCGCGCACCCCTGACCACCGGCTCGTAGTAGCCCGTCACCATGTTCTGCATATTGGGGCTGGCGGCAGGCTTGTCTGCGACTGGTGTAGATTCAGTTAGGCGGTGGGGCAGGAATCGGTCTTCAAAGAAACGACGTATGGCCGGCGGATTGGACGACGAAATCTGCAAAGACTCTCTGCAAAGGCCCACGAAAGGCTCACCCTTTCGGGCCATGGCCTGGCAGTTGCGAAGCCAGGCGGGCCATGCCTCTTGCAGGGTGTCTTCCGACCAGCCTGGCAGCTCGGAGAATCGCATGGGGGTGAGACGCCCTACCGTGGGGGGTAACCGGGCGACCTGTCCGGCAGGCGCCTCTTGAAAACCAGCCGGCGGCTCTTCGGCAGCGGCAGTGGATGCCGGCGGCGCGGGTACCGCCGGCGCTTCGGGTGCAGTAGCTGCCGGAGGCGTCTGTGGGGCAGGGGGCGCCGGCGCTGCGCCCTCTGACTCTCCGGGCCCCACAATAGGTGCAGGCGCCTCGCGAATCGGGGTTAAGCTACAGGCTTGCAGCAGGCAGAAACCAGCGCCGACAAGCCCAGTCTTGCCTCTCTGCCAAACCCATGAGAGACCAAGATCACTTGCAGAAAGACGAAAAGACATGTGGCTCATTTTTCTAGAGGCGGGCATTGCGTTGGCCTTGTTGCTAGGAATTGTCTATTGGACCATGCGCGGTAAAAAGTAGCACCTAGGAGACCGGTTATGAATAAGTCTATGCAGAAGTATTGCATTGCCCCCAGCATCTTGTCGGCCGATTTTGCCCGCCTGGGAGAAGAGGTGCGTTCTGTTGAGGCCGCCGGTGCCGGGTTTATTCATTTTGATGTGATGGACAACCACTATGTGCCGAATCTCACCATAGGGCCTTTGGTATGCAAGGCGATACGACCCCACGTGAAGATTCCCATCGATGTACACCTGATGGTCTCGCCTGTGGATTCTCTGATTGGCGATTTTGCCAAGGCGGGCGCCGACTACATCACCTTTCACCCTGAGGCGACACAGCATATCGACCGCAGCCTACAGCTCGTGAAAGACGCAGGCTGTAAGGCGGGCCTGGTGTTCAACCCTGCCACCCCACTGGAGTATCTCGACTGGGTGATGGGTAAGATCGACATGGTCTTACTCATGAGCGTGAACCCAGGCTTTGGCGGCCAGGCCTTTATACCGGGCACGATAGAGAAGGTGAGGGTGGCGCGTCAGAAGATCGATGCCCATATCGCCCGGGGCGGTCAGCCCATACGGCTTCAAGTTGATGGTGGCATTAAGACCGATAACATCGCTGCGCTAGCCGTTGCCGGTGCTGATACCTTTGTGGCGGGCTCTGCGGTGTTTGGTGCGCCTGATGCCGATGGCAAGGGCTACACCACCGTCTTTAAGAAATTTATGGACAGCCTGCGTGACCTTTGACGAATTTTCTGCCCTGGCCGGGCAGGGCTACAACCGCATTGCCCTTAACCGCAGCCTCAATGCCGACCTTGACACGCCGTTATCGGCCTACCTAAAGCTCGCGGGGTCTACCAACAGTTTTCTCTTAGAGTCGGTAGTGGGCGGTGAGCGGTTTGGGCGCTATTCGTTTATTGGCCTTCCCGCTCGCACGCGCATTGAGGCGCGTGACACCACGGTACGTGTCTTGTCCGCAAAGACTGCCCACGAACCTCTTATAGAGCAGCTGCGCGCCGAAGAAGATCCGCTTTCTTTTGTGGAATGTTACCTTCGCCAGTTTCGTGCCGCCCCAGTGCCCGGGCTGCCGCGATTTGCCGGAGGCCTGGCAGGGTATTTTGGTTACGACACCATTCGGTATATTGAGCCGCGGCTGAATCGGCCGCAGGCCAAGGCGCGGCCCGATCCTATGGGCGTGCCTGATATCTTGTTGCTGCTTACCGAAGAACTTGCTGTATTTGACAACCTGGCGGGTCGATTGTCGGTCTGGGTTTATGCCGAGGCGGGGCCGTTTTCACAAGACCATTTGCGCCGGGCCTACGACGCGGCCCAGTGGCGGTTAGAGGAGATCGTGGCCAAGCTCAAGGCGCCCTTCGAACCGCCGGAGCCAGAGCTCTTCTCCGAGGGTCCCACCACCCGGGACTTCACGAAGAGCGACTTTCTGCAGGCCGTGGATCAGGCCAAGGCCTACATTGGGGCGGGCGACGTGATGCAGGTGGTGCTCGCCCAGTTTCTGGCCCGCGAATACAAAGGCTCTCCGCTCACCCTCTACCGCGCCTTACGGGCTTTGAACCCTTCGCCCTATATGTATTTCTACGACATGGGCGACTTTCAAATAGTGGGTGCCTCGCCAGAGATTCTGGTGCGCCAAGACCGGCTCTCACCCCCGGGTGCGCCGCCGCAGACCCGGGTGACGATTCGCCCGATTGCCGGCACGCGGCCCCGGGGCAAGACCCGTGAGGACGACCTTAGGCTGGAGGAGGAATTGAAGGCCGACCCAAAGGAGCGGGCCGAGCATGTGATGCTCATCGACCTGGCCCGCAACGATGTGGGCCGCATCGCCCAGATTGGCTCGGTGAAGGTCAATGAGCAGATGGTGGTCGAGCGTTACTCCCATGTCATGCATCTGGTGAGTGATGTGGAAGGCATGCTCAAGCCAGAGCTCACCGCCATGGATGTGCTGCGGGCGAGCTTTCCTGCGGGTACGTTAAGCGGCGCGCCAAAGATTCGTGCCATGGAGATCATCGACGAACTCGAACCCGTGCGCCGCGGGATTTATGGCGGCGCCTGTGGCTACCTCTCGTTTAGTGGCGAAATGGACCTGGCGATTGCGATTCGCACGGGGGTGCTCAAAGACCAGATGCTCTATGTGGCCGCAGGGGCGGGCGTGGTGGCCGACTCCGTGCCCGAGAGCGAATGGCAAGAAACCGAGAACAAGGCGCGTGCCGTCATTCGGGCTGCCGAGATTGCCGAGCGGGGGCTGGAGCCATGACACTTCGGCTCCTCATGATCGATAACTACGATTCCTTCACCTACAACCTAGTGCAGTACTTTGGAGAACTCGGCGCAGACGTTGTCACCCTGCGTAACGATGAGGTATCGGTAGAAGCGGCATTGGCGCTCCAACCGCAGGCGATCGTCATTTCCCCAGGGCCGTGCAGCCCCGCAGAAGCGGGGATATCGGTGCCGCTTATCCAGGCGGTTGCCGCCATGTCCCGCCCACTGCCGCTCTTGGGGGTATGTCTGGGCCATCAGTCGATTGGGGCGGCCTTTGGCGGGCAGGTGGTGCGGGCCAAGACCCTCATGCACGGCAAGACCTCCCTAGTTACCCATCAAGGCCAGAGCGTCTTTGCGGGGCTGAACAACCCGCTTATGGTCACGCGGTACCATTCGCTTGCGGTGTCTCGCGAGGGGCTGCCTGAAGACCTTGTAGTCACCGCCTGGACTGACGACGGCGAGATTATGGGCTTAGCTCATACACGTCTGCCGGTGCACGGGGTGCAGTTTCACCCAGAGTCGGTTCTGTCTGAGCAGGGCCATGCCTTATTGCGAAATTTTCTAGATCAGGTGCCTGCGGCTCAAGCTGCAGGGGCTTAGCGCATCACGGAGGAGCTATGGGATTTTCTATTCCGCAGGCCTTAAACCGGTGTGTCGACCGGCAAGACCTCACCCACGAAGAGATGCTCGACATCATGCGCCAGATGATGTCGGGGGCGGTCTCGCAGGTACAAATGGCCGCGCTCTTGGCCGCGCTGCGGGTGAAGGTGGAGACCACCACCGAGCTTGCCGCCGCCGCCCAGGTGATGCGCGAATTCGCCACCCAGGTAAAGACCAAAATTCCCAACCTCGTCGACATGTGTGGCACGGGCGGGGACAACGCCCACAGCTTTAATATTTCCACCACCGCTATGTTTGTTGCGGCCGCCGCAGGAGCCCCGGTGGCCAAGCACGGGGGCCGCTCGGTGTCTTCGAAGTCGGGCAGCGCAGACCTTCTCGAGCATCTCGGCGTTAACATTCACCTGCCGCCCGAAAAGGTGGCCGAGTCGATTCGCCGCTGCGGCATTGGATTTATGTTTGCGCCTGACCACCACACGGCCATGAAGCATATTGCGCCGGTGCGCAAAGAGCTGGGCGTGCGCACCATGTTCAATATTCTGGGGCCGCTCACCAACCCGGCCAATGCGCCCTGCCAGCTCATGGGTGTCTTTCATCCTGATCTCGTGGCCATTCAGGCAGAAGTCTTGCGCAAGCTCGGGTCTGACCATGTGCTCATCGTGCATGCCGATATGGGCTTGGATGAACTGAGCATCGTAGGTGACACCCGTGTGGCGGAACTGCAGTTTGCCCACATCCAGCAGTACTCGGTCACTGCCCAACAATTTGGCTTTCCCAGCTATACCCTGCATGAGGTCCGCGACGCCTTGCACTCCGATGGCCTGACCCAGTCGGCTGAAAAGATGCAGACTGCCTTGTCTAACGACATGGGCCCCATACGCGACATTGTGGCCTTTAATGCCGCGGGTGCCTTGCTTGCCTCCAATGTGGTGAAGACCTGGCAGGAGGGGGTTGATAAGGCCATGGCCACCATTGCCAGCGGCGCAGCGCAAGCCAAGTTCGATGCGCTTGTGCAGACCACGCGGGCCTTAGAGGCAGCTTAGCCGCTTTTCTCTAGTGCCTCGGCCTTTCGTGATGATTATCGCCGCAGCTTAGAAGAGAGCCCCCGCGCACCTATGGCCGACATTCTTCAGCGCATTCTGCAGGTCAAGGCCCAAGAGCTAGCAGCCGCCCGGGCCACTGCCTCGGAAGCTACGCTTCTTGCGCAGATACAGGCGCAGCCCCCAGACCAAGCCCCACGCGGGTTTGCCCAGGCCCTGCGCAACAAGCGAGCAGCGGGCATGCCCGCGGTGATTTCTGAAGTAAAGCGCGCAAGCCCGAGTAAGGGCTTGTTGCGTGACCCTTTTGTGCCGGCAGAGATTGCCAGAGACTATGCGGCCCATGGCGCCGCCTGCCTGTCGGTGCTCACTGATGTCGAATTTTTTCAAGGTGCGCCAGAGCATCTGGTGCAGGCGCGTGCTGCCTGCAGCCTTCCGGTGCTGCGCAAAGACTTCATGATCGACCCCTACCAGGTGCTGCAGGCCCGGTTCTGGGGTGCGGACTGTATCTTGTTAATTGTCGCCGCGCTCTCCAATGCACAGCTACGCGAACTGGAATCAGCCGCCTTCTCGCTAGGCATGGATGTACTGGTTGAGGTGCATGACGCCGACGAATTTGATCGAGCACTTAGCTGCTGTAGCTCACCCCTGTTGGGGGTGAACAACCGCAACCTGCGCACCTTCGAAACTCGGCTAGAGACCACGCTCGATCTCCTGCCCCGGCTGCCTGCCAACCGAATTCTGATTACCGAGAGCGGCATCTTGACCCGCGCCGATGTCGGCCGCATGCGTGAGGCGGGCATAGATTTCTTTCTGGTGGGGGAGGCCTTTATGCGGGCCGAATCCCCGGGCGCCGCGCTCAAGAGCCTGTTTTTCTAACCCGAGGTCTGGATTCAGCCCCTGAGCCTGGGCGGTCGCTTTGCTCCTAGGAGTGAAGCACCTGAGGTCTGAGCAGACGGGTTGCCGCCTTAAAGACCGCTGACCCAGGCTGTATCAGGCTATTCACAATACTGAAATGGTGCAAGCCCTGCGGGCAGTGCAGTCCTGCCCTGCCCTGGAGCTGCCACGCCTGAATCAGAGCGGCATGCTGTTGATGAAAGCCCGGCAACTCGGCCGCGCCGACAAAAAGCGCCAGCCGTCCGTCCTGCAGGATCTCCGGATTTGGCTGACGGTAGATAGGTGAACTCGCCATTGCCACTGCCCCGTCGATCCGCAGGTCGGTATTCATAGAGGTAAGCGCCAGGGGTTCAAGGTCAAAAATGCCTGAGAGACTAATACAGCCGGCCAGCTGGGGAACGGGGCCCAGGCCGCCCGCCCGGGCACCAGACGCCTGACCGTTGTCACCTGCGGAATGGTTAGGCTCAGACACCGCCATAGCCGCAAGATGCCCGCCAGCCGAATGGCCTGCGACCACCATGCGTTGGCGATCCACCTTGAGGTCTGGTGCGAATTGCCAGAGCCAGCGGAGACCAGCTCGGCACTGGGCAGCAATATGGTCGATGCCTACCGAGGGGCAGAGGTCATAGCCCAGAAAGGCGACATGAATATCCTGATCCGTCCAGGCCGGCGCAAGAAAATGGAAGACCTCCGGGCCCAGCGACCGCCAGTATCCGCCGTGAATAAAAATGAGTAGCGGCCGGGGGCCGCAGACGGTGGCCGCAAAAAAGTCAATCTGACAGCGGTCTGTCCCCCAAAGCCCGTTAGCCGGAGGCCGGCAGAGTTCCGAGGGGTCGAAGGTCTGGCCAGACAGGTAGGCGTGCCTAGAAAAAGCCCGGGCAGTTTGGCGGGCGAAATCGCTCGCCTTCTGCCAGCCCACCAGAAACTCTGGGAACTCGGGTACAGCGGCTCGGTTGTCATAGGCCTGGTCGGGCGACATGGGGGTCGGTCTTTTCCTGAAGTCCTCAGAAGTTTCTGACACAACGATTGCAGCACAGATACCTGCCGCAAAGACGGACCTTAGGGTAATTCAGGATAGGCCTAAATACTTGAAGCTTCAAGAATCGGGGCTGTGAATCGTGCCTTCCTTGCGCCAGACCTGCAGGCGCTCACTCCTTTCCCCGAGCCCGCGCTGCAGGTACTCCCGCAGAACCGTGTCTCGCGTGTCTTGTCTATCGGCGGTGGGCCGGCGGGCCTCTATGCGGCCTTGCTCCTTAAAAAACGTAACCCGGCGCTTACGGCGACAGTACTCGAGCGCAACCAGCCCAACGATACCTTTGGCTGGGGGGTGGTCTTCTCCGACCAGACACTGGAAAATCTGCGGGCAGCCGACCCCAGTTCGGCCGAAGAGATTCTGCAGTCCTTTAACCACTGGGACGACATCGAGGTCTTCTTCAAAGGCCGCTCGGTTCGGTCCACTGGCCATGGATTCTGTGGCATTGGCCGCAAGCGGCTGCTTAATATTCTGCAGGACCACTGCCGCGCGGCGGGTGTTGATTTAATCTTTGGTAGCGAGGTCGATGACGACCATGCGGCGATTGCCCAGCACCAGCCCGACTTGGTCATTGCCAGCGACGGCCTCAACAGCCGCATTCGCAGTCGCTACAGCGATGTCTTTCAGCCCGACATCGATACACGCAAATGTCGTTTTGTCTGGCTGGGCACCGAGAAGACCTTTGAGGCCTTCACCTTTGCCTTTGAGCAGACCGAACATGGCTGGTTTCAGGCCCATGCCTATCGGTTTGAGCCAGGCCTCTCGACCTTCATTGTTGAGACGCCCGAATCGGTCTGGCGGGCCCATGGGCTGGACCAGATGGACCAAGAAGGGTCAATTGCCTTTTGTGAAAAACTCTTTGCCAGGTATCTCGACGGCAATGCACTTCTGTCGAATGCCCGGCACCTGCGGGGCTCGGCCTTCTGGATTCAGTTTCCCCGGGTTATTTGTAAAACCTGGTTACATACCGTCACCGTGGCGGGCCGCGCGGTGCCCCTGGTGCTTATGGGCGATGCCGCCCATACCGCCCACTTTTCGATTGGCTCGGGCACCAAGCTGGCCCTGGAAGACGCCATTGAGCTTAACCGCGCCATGGCACAGGCCCAGAGCCTTTCGGAGGCGCTCAAGCGCTATCAGGCCAGCCGCTCGGTCGAGGTCTTAAAGATTCAGAACGCGGCCCGCAATTCCACCGAGTGGTTTGAGAATGTCTCTCGGTACACGGGTATGGAGATCGAGCAGTTCGCCTACTCGCTCATGACCCGGTCGCAGCGTATCAGCCACGAAAACCTGCGGCTGCGCGATGCGCCATGGCTTAATGGTTACGAGGCATGGCTTGCCCAGAAGGTCCAAGCAAATCAGCCAGGTGGTGCCCGCCCATCTGCCCCATCTGCCCCCTCTGCCGCATCGCCTTCTGCACCGCCACCTCCGCCTATGTTGCTGCCCCTAACCGTGCGGGGATGCAGCCTGCCTGCCCGTACGGTGGTCTCCCCCATGGCCACCTATATGGCAGTGGACGGCGTCCCGCAAGACTTTCATCTGGTGCATCTTGGGGCTCGCGCCCTAGGTGGGGCAGGCCTGGTCTTTGTGGAAATGACCTCCCCGACGCCCGAAGGGCGCATAACTCCTGGCTGCACGGGGCTTTGGAACGATTCCCAAGAGACCGTCTTTGCCCGCATCGTGCAGTTTGTGCATCAGCAGACGCCTGCCAAGATCGGAATTCAGCTGGGCCATAGTGGCCCGAAGGGCTCCACCCAACTGGGCTGGCAAGAGGTGGATGCTCCGCTACCACAAGGCAACTGGCCCCTGATGGCCGCAAGCGCTATTGCCTATGGGCCGCAGAATCAGGTACCGAGGGCCATGAACCGCGCAGATATGAATACATTGCGTGATGCCTTTGTCGAAACTGCCCGCCGCGCGGTACGTGCTGGGTTTGACTGGATAGAACTGCACTGTGCCCATGGCTATCTGCTCTCCTCCTTTCTCTGCCCACTTACGAACCTGCGTACCGACGACTATGGCGGCAGCCTGGAGAACCGCTGCCGATACCCCTTAGAGGTCTTTCGCGCCATTCGGCTGGCCATCCCCGAGGCCCTGCCCATGAGTGTCCGTATCTCGGCCCATGACTGGGCCCCCGGGGGCAATACCGATGATGATGCGGTGGTGATGGCGCGGCTCTTTAAAGACGCCGGCGCTGACTTCATCGACGTCTCATCGGGCCAGACCACGCGGCAGGCAAGACCCGTCTATGGCCGCATGTACCAGACACCCTTTGCCGACCGTATTCGCAACGAGGTGGGTATTCGCACGATTGCCGTGGGCGCCATTTTCGAGGCCGATCATGTCAATAGCATTATCGCGGCAGGCCGCGCCGACCTCTGTGCCATCGCCCGGCCGCATCTGGCCAACCCTGCCTGGACACTGCACGAGGCAGCCCGTCTCGGCAGCCCCCATGCACACTGGCCCCTGCCCTATCTCGCCGGCCGAGACCAGCTGGTACGTAATGCGCAGCGGGCCGCAGAGATGGCTGCAGAAGATCGGCAGGTATAGCCCTATGCGCGATGACTACGAACGCCGTGGCCGGGAAGACCACCATGCCTCTTTGCGGCTCTGGCTGCGGCTTTTCACCTGCCAGCAGATGATCGAGCAGACCATTCGCTCTGAACTGCGCACCCGGTTTGCCACCACCCTGCCACGGTTTGATCTTTTGGCCCAGCTCGAACGCAATCCTGCAGGGCTGAAGATGAACGAGCTCTCTCGCAGGCTCATGGTAACGGGGGGCAATGTCACCGCCATTACAGATCAGCTCGAGCAGGAGGGCCTGGTCGAGCGTGTGCAGGTCGACGGTGACCGTCGGGCGACGCGTATTCGACTCACTGCCAAGGGCGCCCAGAGCTTTCGCAAGATGGCCCGTCAGCACGAGCAGTGGGTGATCCAGGCATTTTCTTCGCTCACCGACACCCAGCTGCAGCAGCTGCACACGCTACTGGGAAAGGTGAAGACGGGGCTAGTCATTAGTGACACAGAAAGGCAGGTGGCATGAGCGCACTCTTGTTTTCTATTGACGCGGGGGTCGCTACGGTGACGCTCAATCGCCCAGACAAGAAAAATCCGCTCACATTCGAGTCGTATGACGCCTTGCGCAACTGGTTCTGGGGCCTGCGGCTGCGGTCGCAGGAGATCAAGGCGGTAGTGGTCACCGGCGCCGGGGAAAACTTCTGCTCCGGGGGCGATGTCCACGAGATCATCGGGCCTCTCACCACACGCACGCCCGAGGGCCTCTTGCAGTTCACCCAGATGACGGGCGACCTGGTCAAGGCCATGCGGGCCTGCCCGCAGCCGATTATTGCGGCCATCGATGGGGTCTGCGCTGGGGCCGGTGCCATGATCGCCTTGGCAAGTGATTTCCGCTACGCCACGCCTGCCGCCAAGACCGCCTTTCTGTTTGTGCGGGTGGGCCTTTCGGGTGCCGATATGGGCGCCTGCGCCCTGCTGCCGCGCGTCATTGGCCAGACCCGGGCGGCCGAACTTTTATACCTGGGCCGCAACATGACAGCAGAAGAAGGCCTGTCCTGGGGGTTTTTCAACCAACTGCTACCGGCCGATGCGGTGCTCGCCCATGCCCAGAGTCAGGCACGTGTCATTGCCCAGGGCCCCAGCCTCGCGCATGCCATGACCAAGCGCATGCTCCATGAAGAATGGGCCATGGACATTGATGCCGCGATTGATGCCGAGGCCATCGCGCAGGCCGAGTCGATGCAGACCCGGGATTTTCATCGGGCCTATCACGCCTTTGTGGCTAAGACCAAGCCCGCCTTTGAGGGCAACTAGGGTCACGGACCACCAAGGCCCAGAGCCCAACATGCGCTATCCCACCCAGCATCTTGCGCTGCCCTTTTTCGATGAGGCACATCGTCGGTTGGTGGCTGACCTGTCTGACTGGGCCGCCCAACAGAGGATCGACGAAGCCGATGTTGACCAGGCCTGCCGCCAATGGGTGCAGTCGCTTGGAGCGGCGGGCTGGCTGCGCTACTGCGTACCAGCCTCCCATGGTGGGATCTTTCCGGTGCTCGATAGCCGCTGCCTCGTCCTTATCCGCGAGGTGCTGGCCTTCCATTCGGCCCTGGCCGATTTTGCTTTTGCCATGCAGGGCCTGGGCAGTGGCCCTCTGAGTCTGGCGGGCACCGATTCTCAACAGCAGGTTTTGCATCGGGTGGCTGCCGGCCAGGCCATTGCCGCCTTCGCCCTGTCTGAGCCGATGGCAGGATCCGACGTCGCTGCCATGCAGACCACCGCGGTGGCAGAGGGCAGCAACTGGATTGTCTCGGGTGAGAAGACCTGGATCTCCAACGGCGGCATTGCCGATTTTTATCTGGTCTTTGCCAAGACCGATGCCGCAGCCGGAGCCCGTGGCATTTCTTGCTTCTATCTGCCCGCCCAGACAGCAGGCCTACAGGTGGCAGAACGCATCGACACCATCTCCCCCCATCCCTTGGCCCGCCTGCGATTCGATGCCTGCCGTGTTCCCGATACGCAGCGAATCGGGCCCCTGCATGGGGGGTTTAAGCTCGCCATGCAGACCCTGGATATCTTTCGGGTGTCGGTTGCAGGCGCCGCACTCGGATTGGCCCGCCGGGCGTTTGCCGAGGCGCGGCAGTATGCCCGCCAGCGGCCGATGTTTGGCCAGCATCTGTCTGACTTTCAGCTCACCCAGTCTGCCACCGGGGAGATGGCATTACGCATCGATGCCGCGGCACTTTTGAGCTATCGCGCCGCCTGGCAGAAGGATGTTCAGAAGACCGCCACCACCCGAGAAGCAGCCATGGCCAAGCTCTTTGCCACCGAGTCGGCCCAGTGGGTGATCGACAGAGCCGTTCAGATGCATGGCGCCTTAGGCGTTACGGTGGGCCAGAAGGTCGAGGCGCTTTATAGAGACATTCGCGCCATGCGAATTTATGAAGGGGCCAGTGAGGTCCAGAGTCTCATCATCGGCCGCAGTCTCTTTCAGGAGGATCGCGATGCCTCAGCATGACCGGTTTGTCCACGATCGACTTCCGCCCTTGGCGCAGCAGCCGCAGATTCTGCGCGCGCGCCCTGAGTTTCAGTTCCCCTCGGCCTTCAACCTCACGGAATACCTTTTCCAAAAGGGCACTGCGCACCGTGGCCCGCAGGCGCCGCTGTTCCTTAGCCAGGAACCGGGCGGCAGAGCCCTCTCGTATGGCGATGCCGCCCAGCGTGTCGACCAGATCGCGCATCTTGTAAGGCACCAACTGGGGCTGGCCTCGGGCAGTCGGGTGCTGATTCATGCGCCCAATAGCGCTGAGACCGCCTTGGTATGGCTGGGGCTGGTAAAGGCGGGAATGATCGCGGTGGCCACCATGCCGTTGCTGCGCGCCAAGGAACTGGGCAAGGTGATTCGCAAGGCAGAGGTTGCCTGGGCGGTGGTGCACCCGGCGCTCGCGCAGGAGGTGGTGCTTGCTGCCCAGGAGGCCCCCAGTCTTCAGCGCGTTATTACCCTTGGAGCTCTCCCTACCGAGGTGCCCGCACCGCTCGATGCGGGGGTACTTGGCGCGTTACTGACCCGGCTGCCGTCGCCTCAGGCAGAGGTAAACCAGGCCAGTATCAGCAATGCTGCCAAGCCTGCGAACTTCGCCAATGCGGCCTTTGTCGCAGACACCGATGGCGATGACATTGCCCTCCTGGCCTTCACCTCAGGCACCACCGGAGACCCCAAGGCAGTGGTGCATACCCACCATGATGTCGCTGCTGCCTGCGAGGCCTGGCCGCGCTCGGTGCTCAAACCGCAGCCTACCGATCTTGTGGTGGGCTCGCCTCCGCTGGCCTTCACCTTTGGGCTTGGGGGCATGCTGGTCTTTCCGATCTGGGCTGGGGCCTCGGTCTATTACCCTGCGGCCCGCTACACCCCGGAGTCTCTGGTGAAGACGATTGCCCAAGTCGGTGCCACTACCTGCTATACCGCCCCCACCTTTTATCGACAGATGGCAGAGCATATTCCGCCAGGGGGGCTGCCAAGCCTTACCACCTGCGTCTCGGCAGGCGAGGCATTGCCGCCTGCGATTCGCGATCTCTGGCGCAGCCGAACCGGTATCGAACTGACAGACGGCATCGGTGCGACCGAGATGTTTCATATTTTTATATCGAGCACGCCGCAGGAGGTGCGGCCCGGGGCACTGGGTCGTGTCGTACCTGGCTATGAGGCGCAGGTGGTTGACGAAGAAGGCAGGCCGCTTGCCGATGGTGAGATCGGCCGATTGCGGGTGCGGGGCCCTACGGGCTGTCGCTACCTCGCCGATCCCCGACAGGCACACTATGTGAAAGACGGCTGGAACTACCCGGGCGATGCCTTTCGTCGTGACCCAGACGGCTACTTTTACTACCAGTCGCGTACGGATGACATGATCATCAGTGCGGGCTACAACATCTCGGGCTTAGAGGTCGAAAGCGCTCTGCTCACCCATTCTGCGGTGGCCGAGTGCGGTGTGGTCGGCGCACCCGATGAGGAACGTGGCATGCGGGTGAAGGCCTTTGTGGTGCTAAAGCCCGATCACGCCGAAGATGACCCCACAGCGCTAACCAAGGCCTTACAAGACTATGTCAAAGCCACCATCGCGCCCTTCAAGTATCCGCGTGAGATTGTCTTTGTTCAGACCTTGCCGCGCACGGAAACCGGCAAACTCCAACGTTTTCGGTTACGGGAGACTTTATGAAGCAAAACCTCGAGCCCGCCGACTGGGCTGCCCCAAAGGGCTATTCCAATGGCATCCTGGCCTCTGGCCCTATGATTTTTCTCGGAGGCCAGATTGGCTGGAATGCCCAGCAGGTCTTCGAGGCAGGAGACTTCCTTGGTCAGGCCCGACAGGCATTAAAGAATATTGTGCGGGTTCTGCAAGAGGCCCAGGCGGGCCCTGAGCATCTGGTCCGGCTTACCTGGTATGTGCTTGATATGCAGGAGTATCGCGACAGCCTTAGGGGCCTCGGGGCCATCTATCGCGAAGAGATTGGCAGGCATTTTCCCGTTATGACCTGCGTGCAGGTGAGCGGCTTTGTCGAGCCCCAGGCACGCCTGGAGATCGAGGCGACCGCCGTGCTCTCCGGCGCCTAGCGCCCCGGCGTACCGCTCCGGTATTCCCCTCAGGCGATCTCCTTAGGCATTCCCCTCAGGCAATCTCCTTAGGCATTCCCCTCCGGAATTCCCACTAGGCAGCGGTGTAGCCGCCGTCGACGGCCAAGACCTGGCCGGTAATGTATTTCCCCGCGTCTGAACACAGAATCGCCACCGGCCCTTTCAGGTCGTCGTCTCCACCAATGCGTCCTAAGGGTGTGCGGGCTGCGAGTAGGGGCTCAAGCCGGTCAAGTGCCTTCTCGGTCATCGGCGAGGCGAAAAAGCCTGGCGCAAGGGCATTCACGGTAATGCCGTAGCCCGCCCATTCAATCGCAAGAGCCCGGGTGAGCCCCAACACCCCTGCCTTCGCGGCGCTATA
This sequence comes from Betaproteobacteria bacterium, assembly GCA_016868305.1. GTDB lineage: Bacteria > Pseudomonadota > Gammaproteobacteria > Burkholderiales > Burkholderiaceae_A > Hahnella. The sequence continues at coordinate 65,411 of VGHK01000004.1, forward strand.
GCCTGCGGTCTTGTGGTCGGCAGGGTGGTTGCCACGCAGCCCAGCAATCGAACTGATATTCAGAATGCGGCCAGCGCGCTGCGGAATCATGGCACTGCGGGCAACGGCCTGTGTCAGGAGAAAGACCCCGGAGAGGTTGACTGACACCATCTTCTGCCAGGCAGCCAAGGGGGTCTCTTCGGCAGGTGCTACCCAGCTGCTTCCAGCGTTGTTGATCAGGATATCAATCCGGCCGCCGAGCGCCTCAAGGGCCTTTCCTGTCAGTGCCTCTGCTGCTTCGGGTTGAGACAGGTCTGCCACCAGAGGCACCACCCTAACTCCATGGCGTTTCGCCAGACGCTCTGCGGCCTGGATGAGCGCTCCTTCCTTGCGCGCGGTGACTACCAGGTCGGCCCCGAGCTCGGCCAAGGTTTCCGCCATCTGATAGCCCAGGCCCCGTGACCCCCCGGTGACCAAGGCCTTGCGGCCCGAGAGTTCTAATAACTGTCTGAGCGAGGCCATGTGCGGTCTATGCGCCGAGGTACCGGCGGTGCAATGCCTGATCTGCCGCCAGGCTTTGGGAATTGCCCTCCCAGACACGGTGGCCCTTCTCCACAATCGTGTGCCAGTCGCAGAGCCGCAGTAAGGGGCCTATGTTTTTGTCGATCACGAGAATCGACATGCCTTCGGCCCGCAGGGTGTCGAGCGCCTTCCAGATTTCCTGGCGAATCAAGGGAGACAGTCCCTCGGTGGCCTCATCCAGAATAAGCAGCGTGGGGTTGGTCATCAGCGCCCGCGAGATCGCGAGCATCTGCTGCTCCCCGCCAGAGAGCTGGTTGCCAAAGTTTCTGCGTCGGGCCGCCAGGCTTGGAAAGAATGCAAACACCCGGTCTGCCGTCCAGCCGCGTATACCTTTGGCAGCAGGCCGGGCGGTTGCGACCAGGTTCTCGGTGACACTGAGATTGGGAAAGACCTGCCGGCCTTCAGGCGTCAGCCCGATGCCCAACTGGGCGATCTGATGCGGCGCCTGCCCCTTAATCGACTTCCCGCGCCAGAGAATATCGCCCTGCCAAAGAGGCAGCAGCCCCATAATGGCCTTCACGGTCGTGGACTTGCCCATGCCATTTCGGCCTTGAAGGCTCACACACTGCCCCTCGCCCACGGTGAGGTCCATATCAAAGAGCACCTGGCTCTGGCCGTAGCCTGTTGCCACGCCGCGCACCTCAAGCAGCGGGGTCATGCGCCAATCTCCTCATCGCCCAGGTAGGCCTCGCGCACCTTGGCACTGTTGCGCACGGCCTCGGGCCGGTCTTGCAAGACCACCTGCCCTTGCACCAGCACGCTGATGGTATCGGCCAGCGAAAAGACCGCCTGCATGTCGTGCTCAATGAGCAGGATGGCGTAGTCCTTGCGAATCTTCTGCAAAATGGCGATCACGGCCTCAGACTCTGCGGGCCCGAGTCCGGCCATGGGCTCATCAAGCAGCAGCAGCTTTGGGCCTGTCACTAACGCCATAGCGAGTTCAATCAGCCGCTGCTGGCCGTAGGCCAGTGTGGACGCAACATGGCCAGCCTCTTCGCGCAGTCCCAGCATGCTCATCGTGGCATAGGCCCGGTCTCGTAACAGGTCGTCAGACTCTGCCGACCGCCAGAACCTAAAGCTGTGGCCCCGCATCGACTGCGCGGCAAGCAGCAGATTCTCGAGTACCGTGAACTCGCCAATTACCGAGTTAATCTGATACGAGCGGCCCAGCCCTGCGCGAGCGCGGGCGTGGACAGGCCAGCCGGTGATGTCTTGTCCACAGAAAAGAATGCGGCCTTCGTCGGGCGCAAGTTCGCCGACGATCTGATTTACCAGCGTTGTCTTGCCTGCTCCATTAGGGCCAATCACCGCATGCAACTGGCCCGTATCGATAGAGAGCGCCACATGGTCGGTGACGAGCAGCCCGCCAAAACGCTTTACCAGGCCATCAAGCTGCAACAGGCTCATGACTTTTCCCGACCTGCAAGCAGGCTCCATAGGCCGCGCCGAAGGAAAATGACCATCAGCACAATCAAGGGCCCCAGCACCAGGGGCCAGTGCTCGGTCATGGCCTTTAAGAACTCCTCGATAAGCAGCAGTGCCGTCGCGCCAACAACGGGCCCAAATACCGTGCCAAGTCCGCCGAGCAAGACCATTACGATCAACTCTCCGGAGATCGACCACTTGAGATAGTCCGGTGAGACAAAGCCGGTGAGATTGGCCAGAAAAAATCCCGCAAGCGCGCAGACCTGGGCAGAGAAGACATAGGCGGTGAGCCGGTAGGGAAGGCTATGGATGCCCACCGCATTGACCCTGCGCTCGTTAACCTTCGAGGCGCGCAAGACCAGGCCAAAGGGCGAACGCACCAGGTGCATCAAGACCCCCAACACCCCGAGCACAGTAACAAAAAGCGACAGGTACAGGGCGTAGCTGTTGCCCGTGAGAAATCCAAACTGGCTCACCTGCGGCAGGCTAATGCCATCGTCACCACCGAAATTCTTCAGGCTGATAAAGATGTAGAAAAACAGCTGGGCAAAGGCCAGGGTGATCATGATGAAGGCAATCCCCTGGGTACGTAGCGCCACCCAGCCCACTGGAATGGCCACCAGGCCAGAGACCAGTACCGCTGTGGCAAGGTGCAGCCAGCCCGAATGCAGGCCCATCAGCGTGAGAATAGCCACGCTGTAGGCGCCCAGCCCAATGTACATGGCATGCCCAAAGCTCACCATGCCGCCATAGCCTAAGGCCAGGTTAAGCCCCGTGGCGGCAAGCACAAAGACAAGAATGCGGCAAAAAAGTGTAAGCGCATAGACATCGCCTGTGACCCAGGCGTAGACCGGCACCATGAGAAAGGCCAGGAGACAGACCGCAACGCCAAGTGTGCGTATGCGGTTCATGCGCGGCTCTTAACCGGAAAGAGCCCATCGGGCTTAAAGGCCAAGACAATCGCCATAAGCAGATAGACCATGATCGAGGCTATCGCCGGGCCCACCGCATTGGCCATGCTTGGGTCGAGCAGGTTACGCAGAACAATGGGAAGAAAAATACGCCCGATGGTGTCGATAATGCCCACCACCAATGCGCCATAAAATGCCCCCCGGATCGACCCAATGCCACCGATGACAATCACTACGAGGGTAAGAATGAGAATGGGCTCTCCCATGCCCGGCTGTATTGAGAGAATCGGCCCAACCATGGCACCGGCCAGGCCCGCCAGGCCCGCCCCCAGGGCAAAGACAAAACGGTTGAGCCAGCCAATATTGACGCCCAGCGCAGAGACCATCGCGCGGTTACTTGCGCCGGCGCGAATCAGCATGCCCACGCGGGTGCGTTCAATCAGCAGATAGAGACCCACGGCGACAACCAGGCCCACTGCGATAATGGCAAATCGGTACGAGGGGTAGCTCAGACCAAAAAGGCTAATCGGCCCGGACAGATACTCGGGCGTGTCCATGTAGACCGGCGCATTGCCCCAGATTACCCGCACGAGCTCGTTTGCAAAGAGCACAATGCCAAAGGTGGCAAGCACCTGATCCAGGTGGTCTCGTCGGTGCAGAACTGAGAGCCCTGCCGCATCGGCGATTCCGCCCAGCACAAAGGTGAACAAAAAACCTATGGCCATGGCTAAGGCAAAGGAGCCCGTGGCGGTGTAGCCCACGGCCGCGAAATAGGCCCCCAGCATGTACAGAGAACCATGGGCCAGGTTGATAAAGCCCATGATGCCAAAGACCAGAGTGAGGCCAGCGGCCATGAGAAAGAGCAGGATGCCCAGCTGCACCCCGTTGAGCACCTGTACGGTGAAAAGACTAAGCGTCATTGGCTAAGCCTCAAAAACCTTCTGCCTGGCCACCACCCCCGCCCGATGAGGGCATGCGGGCAGCAGACCAGGCAGTGGCAGATGTCAGAACCTTTCTGCCGTTCTGATCAAGACGGATCAGAGCTTGCAGTCTTTCACATAGGCATCCTGATGGTTACGCAGAGAAACCCCAAGAGTCTTTAGCGAGACCTCGCCAGTGGTATCCCTTGCCACCTCAAAGGCGTAGAAGTCCTGAATGGGGTAGCCGTTCCGGTTGAACCGAAAACTTCCCCGCAGAGACTTGAAATCAGCCGAACGAATCGCAGCCTGCAACGCCTTACGGTCGTTGGCCTTGCCGCCCGTCTTTCTTAAGGCCGCGTCGAGCAGCAGGGCAGAGTCATAAGCCTGCGCAGCATACTGCGAAGGAATACGGTTGTGCTTCTTCCGGAAATCCGCAACAAACTTCTGGCTCACTGGGTTATTGAAGTCTGGCCCCCAGAATGTGCCGGCAATCACCCCAAGGGCAACTTCCTTCAGTGCGGGCAGTGTTGTGCCGTCGGCGGTCGAGGCAGAAAGGAACGGTACCTTGCCCAGGGCGCCTGCCTGGCGCATCTGCTTAATAAAATTGATGCCCATGCCGCCTGGATAGAAGACATAGAGCGCATCGGGCTTGGCAGCCATCATCTGGGCAATCTCTGCGGTGTAGTCGGGCTGGTTGAGCTGGGTATAGACCTCGCCCACCACATTGCCTTTGAACATCCGCTTAAAGCCCTCGAGCTGGTCTTTGCCCGACTGGTAGTTGGGCGCCATCATGTAGACGTTTTTGTAGCCCTTGTCATTGGCATACTGGCCCATGGCCTCGGCCTGATTGTCGTTCTGCCAGGAGGTCCAGAAGAAGTTGGCACTGCACTGGGCACCGGCAAGCGGGGCGGGGCCCGCGTTGGAGCTGATAAAAGTGATTCCAGAATCTGCCAGAGGCTTGGCGATGGCCATCATGACGTTGGAGAAGGTGACCCCGGTAATGATGTCGACCTGGTCTTTTTCAAGGAATTTCCGAATCGTCTGCACGCCGAGGTCGGGCTTGAGCTGGTCATCCTCTCGGATCACTTCGATTGCGGCACCCCCGAGCCTTCCGCCCACATGCTCTACACCGAGCATAAAGCCGTCGAACTGGTCTTGGCCCAGGGCCGCCGCCGGACCCGAGAGAGTGGCCATAAAGCCGATTTTTACCTGTGCCAGGGCCGTTCCTGATATGGCCGTTAGGGCCACTAGGCTGCCGACCTGCACTGCCTGACGCATTACCTGTTTTAGTTTCATGTCATCCCCTTTAGGAGTTATTGTCTACGCCGCTAGAGTAAACCCTGTTGGCCCGAAAGTAGATCTATGGTTTCCCTAGTGTGCGCGAGGGCTACCTGGTTTGGCTTACTTGTCTGTCATATCCGGGGTTTTTTCATAGTCCAGCGCGGGCGGCCCTATCCGCATGCCATTGTTTCCAGTCCCGCCCAGGGTGGATCTGACCGCAGTTTGGACAGGTGCGTGCCGCCTCTGGGCTGTCGTAAAACTGGTTATAGACCCGTGGCAGGTCTTCCACAATGCTCTGCAGCTGTACCTCGGTACGATGCACCAGGGTACCGCAGTGGGCGCAGTACCATTCAAAGCCGTCGGTCATTCCGGCGGGCCGCACCCGCTCGATTACGAGGCACAGGCTCCCGGGTTCGGGCCGCTGTGGCGAGTGGCGCAGGTGGGGCGGCAGCAGAAAGATGTCTCCCTCGTTTAAGGGGATTCGATCAAACGCCCCATTCTCCCAGACCATAAGGCTGGCCTTGCCTTTGAACTGGTAGAAGAATTCTTCTAATGGGTCGTCATGAAAGTCGGTGCGTTGGTTGGGCCCGGCTACCACCGTCACTATGAAGTCTCCGTCCTTCCAGACTTGCTGGTTTCCCACGGGGGGCTTGAGCCGGTCGGCATGGTCTTCAATCCATTGCGCGAAGTTCAGCGGGGGCCCATACCGAAGGGTCTGAGCAATCTGAGACATAGGCGTGCTCCTTGTCGATGAGAAATCTGTGCTAGTCAGCGCTCGGTGGCGGGGCGGGCTCGGCCGCACCAGACTGCGGTACCAGGCCGGTGCTGGTAAAAGCCCGATATACCGTTGCCCGCTCTGCGTCAGTCAGGTTCAGAAGCGGGCGGCGCACCGGCCCACCCACCTGGCCAAGCAGTTCAAGCCAGTACTTCTGGTAGGCCTGGGGGGTTCCTGGGGGACGGCAGCGCTTGAGTGCATCCCGAATGGGCTGCAGGCTGTCGCGAATGGCCCGGGCCTCGGCATGCCGCCCCGCCATGGCCAGCCGGGTGTACTGCTGAATGCGTCGGTCGGTGGGGGTCTGATAAATAAGCGGCGGAATGGAGCAGAGATAGACCTGCCAGTTGAGTTCCGTGATGTTATCAAGCCACTCCTCTTCTGAGGCGGTGCTTACGATCAGGTCGTTGCCGGCCAGATGGGTGAGTTCCACATACATATCGCGGGGCACCGAATATTTAATGGCCACAATGTTTGGCACCTCGCGGGCGATACGGGCGCACAGGGCTGGCGACATGAGATAGCCCGAGTCGGGGTGGCTCCACATGGCGATGCCGATATCCACCTGCTCGGCCACGTACCGGTAATACTCGTAGACCGTGGCGTCGAGGTCTTTTCCAAAGTGCAGCAGAGGCGCATGCACGACGATAAAGTCAGCACCAATTGCCTGGGCGTGTCGTGCGAGATCGACCACCATGTCCAGGTTCTGGTCTGAGCAGGACAGAATCGTTCTGCCGCGCCGGCCCAGCGTTTTTTCTGCCGCCATCGACTCTTCAACGGCGATCTCAAAGCAGCGCCTGCGCTCGGCAACCGACATGGAAAAAAACTCGCCCTGCTTACCCGCTATGAAAAGCCCATCGACTTCCAGGGCGCCAATCCAGTGGCGTAGATTTCGCCGCAGGCCTGGCTCATCTAGCGCGAGGTTATCCAAGAAGGGTGTCGGTGCGGCTGCCCAGACCCCCCTCAGATAGGAACGTGCGAAGGCCTTTGCCTCGGTGCGTCGGTACAGCATGCAATCTCCCTGGCTGCTTAGTGCTTTTGCTGCATCATGCGCCAGATGGTCTCTGGCTTCAACGGCAGTTCTATATCGCCAACAGGTCCATTGGCGCAGAGCGCATCTGCCACAGCATTAACCAAGGCTGCAGGCGCGGCAATGGCCCCAGACTCTCCAACCCCGGATAGGTTGAGTGGATTGGGCCTGTCACCCGGCGGGGCTACCCCCATGTGCCGAAGGTGCGCAATCTCCAGAGGCACCAGGTCATCGGCCCGTGGCAGGGCGTAGTCCAATAAAGAACCTGTGAGAATCTGGCCGTTTTCATCGTAGACAATCGACTCGCAAAAGGTCTCTCCGAAGCCTTGTGAAAAGCCGCCCTCAAGCTGCCCCCGGGCAAGTAAAGGGTTGATCAGTTCGCCGCAGTCATCAATCCAGACAACCCTGCGCAGGCGGGCACTGCCCGTAGCCTTGTCAACCTCTACAACCGCAATGCAGCAGCCCGCACTCCATGCCTCTGCGGGGGTGGTGTAGACCTCGTAAGCCGATAGACCCTCGTGCGGGAGTGCCATAGCAGCGTTACCACCTCTGTCAGGCGCTGAGGCAGTGGCCTCCTCCCGTTGCGCCAGCATCGCGGCCAGTTTCTGGGCGGCCAGTAGCACTGCGCTGCCGCCGATTGCCATGCTGCGACTGGCTAGCGCGCCAATACCCTCTGGGGTGATGCGGCTGTCTGCCTCGATCACGTCAATCTGGTCGGTGGACACGCCCAGCGCGCGGGCGGCAATCTGGGCGAAGGCGGTGTCGTGGCCCTGCCCCTGGCTGCTCGAGCCACTGGCGATCAGAAACCGGCCATTGGGCAGCGCAGTGACCCGCGCGCTCTCCCACCCCGATCCGCAGGGTTCAACATAGAGATTGATTCCGAGCCCAACGCAGCCACCGGCTGCCCGCTCCTTTTCTAACTGAGACTTTAGCGTCTGGTACTGCGCATGCTCGGCTGCCTGGGCCAGAAGCTGCAAGGCTCGGTGCCCTTGGTCTGGGGGGCAGGCTGCTGAACTGCGGGCATGATCGGAAGGGGCGGGCAGGTTTCGGGCACGTATCGCTAGCGGGTCCAGCCCCAGGCGCCGAGCGCCTTCGTCCATTAACCGCTCCATCACCAGGGCAGCCTCGGGTCTGCCAGCGCCCCGGTAGATTCCGACAGCAGCCGTGGTTGTGACATAGCCTTCACTGCGCACCTCGATAATCGGTACCGCATAGGGGCCGGGAAGAATACGCCCGGCATTCCATCCGGGAATCAGGGCACTAAACGGTGCCCAGCTTCCCAGGTCGAATGCCAGCTCAGCGCGCAGCGCAAGCAGCCGCCCCTGGACGGAAAAAGCCCCCCATGCCCTGAGCACACTGGCCCGGCCGTGGCTGGCCGAGATAAGGTCTTCGCCTCGGCTTGACTGCCAAAAGACAGACCGCCTAAGCCGCGAGGCCGCCCATGCGACGGCCAGCTCCTCGGGATAGAGCGATGCCCGCCCCCCAAAGGCCCCACCCACCCGAGGGCAGACAAGGTGCAGCTGTTCGGCAGGTATTCCCAGCATTTTGATCAGCGTCTGCCGCGCCCGATGGGGCGCCTGGCTGGGCAGATAACAGGTCAGTGTCTGGCCCTCCCAATGGGCCAAAAGCCCGCGGGGCTCAAGCGCCGTGGGGGCAAGCCGGCTCGTCTTCACCTGCACTGCCACTACTGCCTGGGCTTGTCTCTGGGCCTGTTCAAACCGGCCCGTGCTCCAGTCCTGGCGGTAGACGCAGTTGCTGCTCCAGTGCGGAAAAATCGCCGCCGCTTGCCGCGCCTGGTCAATACCCACAACCGGGGTAAGCGCCTGCACCTGCACAGACACTTGCTCTGCGGCAGCCTGAGCGGCCTGTGGGGTCTCGCCGAGAACCATGGCAATCGGCTGACCGACGTAAAACACCGTGCCATCCGCAAGCACAGGGTTTGGAAATGGCTGCGCCGGGCAGACCGGATTCACCGGTAGAGGATCGAATCGGGGAAGGTCTGAGGCCCTGAAGACCGCCAGGACCCCTGGTGCGGAATGGGCCGCGCCCAGATCAACGGCCAAAAGGCGCCCATGGGCATGGGGGCTGCGCACGAAGGCAGCATGCAGGGCAGAGCCCTTGGGAAGGTCGCTTACAAACTGGGCATGCCCCCGCAAAAGCGCATCATCCTCACGGCGCAAGGGGGAGCGCTCGCACTGTCTGGGCTGCCTGTCTGCGCCTAACGCTGGGTCGACCATGCCGGCTAAGCTACCAGAAAAGTCTTCTGGCACATGGGGTTGGAGTATGCACCGGCCTCCACCACGTCAGGGCCGGTCTCAGCCGTTTGACTTAGGAAAAAAGACCAGCCATAATTCCGCTTCTTCGCTGCTTCAAATGTCACGCGATTGTCATAAATCTTATTGTTGCGTGGAAATTGACATTCCCAAGGGTCGTCAACCTAACCAGTTGCCCTCTTCCTTCACCCCTGTTTTTTGTGGGTGCTGTGACAAAAAGAAGCGCAAACGCGAATCGCTCTTTAAAAACAAACAGCCGATAAGTGTGGGCATTTGGGCTAACGATGCAAGCATTCTTTTTGCGGGTAACACTGCAAAAAGAAAGCAAAGCTTTAAAAACCAAATGCTCAACAGCAATAATTTAAGGTTTTTTTAAAACCTCGTTATGCGTTGAGTTTTAAATAGTTTTACACAGAGATTGAACTGAAGAGTTTGATCCTGGCTCAGATTGAACGCTAGCGGCATGCCTTACACATGCAAGTCGAACGGCAGCGGGCTCTTCGGAGCGCCGGCGAGTGGCGAACGGGTGAGTAATACATCGGAACGTACCCAGTAGCGGGGGATAGCCCGGCGAAAGCCGGATTAATACCGCATACGCCCTACGGGGGAAAGGGGGGGATCGCAAGACCTCTCACTATTGGAGCGGCCGATGGCTGATTAGCTAGTTGGTGGGGTAAAGGCCTACCAAGGCGACGATCAGTAGCTGGTCTGAGAGGACGACCAGCCACACTGGGACTGAGACACGGCCCAGACTCCTACGGGAGGCAGCAGTGGGGAATTTTGGACAATGGGCGCAAGCCTGATCC
>VGHK01000005.1 GCA_016868305.1 Betaproteobacteria bacterium
GCTAAAAGGCTACAGCCACTTTGGCCCTGGGCAAGTCGGTTCGAATCTCATCAATGCACTCGGTGGTCCTCTTGAGGCAGGTGAATACAGTGTCTGGATTCAGCAAATAGGAGCAAAAACGGACTATAGCTTTTCGTTACAGACAGTGCCTGCGCCTGTGCCGACCCCGGTGCTCAATCCCAGCTACAGCTTGAGTGCTTTTGCTAGCTCTGTAAACGAAGGCTCCACTGCGTCGTTCACTTTGAGTACCTCTAATGTTGCCGCAGGCACTGCCCTTTCCTACGTAATCTCCGGGGTTCAGGCGGCAGACATTGTGGGGGGGCAGCTAACCGGGTCGGTGAATGTGGGTAGCAACGGACAGGCAACGATCTCAATTCCCATCGCTGCAGACAACCTCACCGAGGGGCCCGAGACCATGACGGTAACGGTGCGTTCCCCCCAGGGCGCGGATGTTGCCTCAGCGAATGTCACGATTAACGATACATCTCGATCGCAGCCTATCTCGAACAGCAGAGAGTTCATAGCAGGCGTCGGTGACGAGATTTTTCAAGGCGCCACGGATCAACTGGACATCGTAAGAGTTACTGGGAGCTTCCGAGACTTTCAAATTCAGAAGACTGGGGCAACCACTGTTGTAACGGACCGAGTTGGGAGTAATGGGAGAGACACACTCGTAAACATCGAGCGAATCAAGTTCTCTGATAAAGCTGTAGCTTTGGATACTGAGGCCGTCGGTGGCCAGGCCTACCGGGTATACAAGGCAGCCTTTAACCGAGAGCCCGACCAGGGTGGGCTTGGGTATTGGATCGCCCAGATGGATTCGGGCATGACATTAATAGAGGCCGCTGCCCGGTTTATCGACTCCAACGAGTTTCGGGCGATGTACGGAACCTCTCCCACGGATGAGCAGTACCTAACCAAGGTGTATCAAAACGTATTAGGAAGAGACCCAGAGCCCGCTGGCTACAACTGGTGGCTAAACGAGATACGAACCAACCCAGAGAAGACGCGAGCCAAGGTGCTGGCAGACTTCTCGGAGTCGGTAGAGAACAATGCAGGAACCGCGCAATTGGTGGGTCAGGGTATTATCTATGAGCCTTGGGTGGGGTCATAGGCAAGGAAGTCCAGTCGGGGTGGGCATTCGACTTAACTTGGAATTACGGAAAGATAAATTGGAATTACGGATCACTGCTCGCGGGCGTGATTGATGGTGTAGCGTGGAATTTCTACCTCAAGGTCTTGGGCGCCCACCGCAACCTGGCAGCTTAGCCGTGACTGCGACGAGAGGCCCCAGGCACGATCCAGTAAATCGTCTTCGTCTTCGTCCGAGGGCGTAAGCGAATCAAACCCCTTGCGAATAATCACATGGCAGGTGGTGCAGGCCCGAGACATCTCGCAGGCATGTTCAATCTCCACGCCATTAGCGAGCAGGCTGCGGCACAGGTTCGCACCCTCGGGCAGCACAAACTCGGTGCCCCGCGGGCAGAGTTCGACATGCGGAAGCACACGAATCTTTGGCATCAGCGCGGACTATGCAGATCGTGAACCGACTGACCAGTTAATGCCTGTGCAATGGCGCGGTTCATGCGCAATGCGGCAAAGGGCTCTGATAGACGATTAAGGGTCTCGGCCGCAGAACGCAGACTGGCCAGATCGGAGGCCCCGCAATGCACCCGACAGTTGTCGATCGCCTGAGACAGAGCACGCCGTTCTTCTTCGTGCAAAAGATCCCCATCGGATGCCAGCGCTGCACTCACCGCACGCAATAACTGTTCGGCATCGACCTGCGCCTCCGCAAGGGCCCGCGCATCTTTATCCTCCTGGGCAGAGGCAAAAGCCTCTTGCAGCATCCGGGCCACTTCAGCGTCGCTTAATCCATACGAGGGCCGAACCTCAATCGACGCCGAGACACCTGCGGACTGCTCCTGCGCCGTCACCGACAACAGCCCATCGGCATCCACTTGAAAGCTCACCCGAATGCGGGCCGCACCCGCAGTCATGGGAGGAATGCCCTTGAGGTCAAACTTGGCCAGAGACCGGCACTGCGAGACCATCTCACGCTCACCCTGCACGACATGAATCGACAGCCCTGTCTGGCCGTCTTGAAAGGTGGTGAACTCCTGGGCGCGGGCCACGGGAATCGGGCTGTTACGGGGAATAATGCGCTCGACCAGCCCCCCCATGGTTTCAAGGCCGAGGCTTAGCGGCAAGACATCGAGCAGGAGCCAGTCGTCGCCCTCTGCCCGATTACCCGCCAACAGATTGGCCTGCAGGGCTGCCCCAATCGCAACCACCTCATCGGGATTGATATTGGCCTTCGGCATCTGACCATAAAAAGCCTCCACCGCATGCTGCACATTGCGCAGACGCGTGGAGCCCCCGACCAAGACCACCCCCTGAATATCAGCAACCGAAAGGCCGGCATCAGACAATGCCTGGCGACAGGCGGCAAGGGTTCTATCCACCAGGCCTTGCGAAATCTCTGCAAACCGTGCACGGGTCATGGTCACGGTTCTGGTTGGACTGCCTGCGGTTGCCCAGTGTCCTTCAATAGGCGTCTGATCCGTTGGGCAAGAGGAAAGCGATTCTTTCACCGAGCGCGCGAGCCTGAGCAGGCCCTGCCAGGCATCACTTGCAAGTGAAGACCGCGAGACCGCCCATTGACCAAGCCAGTCTTCGGCAAGCACAGCATCAAAGTCGTCCCCGCCGAGTTCTGGGTCTCCACCCGTGGCAACGACTTCGAATACACCACGGGTGAGCCTGAGAATGGAAATATCAAAAGTACCGCCACCCAGGTCATAGATGGCATAGACGCCCTCTGCTCCCGACTCCAGGCCATAGGCCAAGGCCGCTGCCGTAGGCTCGTTGATCAGCCGCAGTACCGACAGCCCCGCCAACTGGGCTGCGTCTTTGGTCGCCTGACGCTGGGCATCATCAAAATAAGCAGGCACGGTAATCACCGCGCCCACGAGACTATCTCCAAGGGTTTGCTCTGCCTGAAGACGCAGCCGGCGCAGAATTTCGGCAGAGACCTCTACCGGAGACACAGGACCGGCGGCGGTGACGAAACGGACCATGCCCTGACCCTGGGTATCCAAGGTATAAGGCACACGCAGGCGTTGGGCGTCTGCCAGGCCACGGCCCATGAGGCGCTTGACCGAGACTATGGTGTTGGCCGGATCGCGACTAGCCTGATCAAGAGCGGCATCACCCAACAGGTCGGCACCAGCGGAGCTGTAGTGCACCACCGAAGGCAGTAGCCGGCGGCCCTGGGCATCGGGCAGAATTTCAGCAACCCCCGAGCGCACCGCGGCAACCAAGGAATGCGTAGTGCCAAGGTCAATACCCACCGCATGGCGACGCTCATGGGGAAGTGTGGACTGTCCCGGCTCCGCAATCTGCAACAGGGCCATTAGCTATCCTCCATGAGATAGCCTCCGTTGGGCAGACTGCATCAGGCAGCCTCCGCCTGAAGCTTCTTGACAAACATTAAGGCCCTGATCTGCTCCGCAGCCAGACGACAAAGATCTCGATCGGGTAGGACATCGCCGGACTGCGCCGCGGAGTCTGCGCCATGGGACTGCGCGAGCACTGGGTCTAGCAGTGAGGTTAACCGATCTATGCCCTGCGACATCTGCTGTGAACACTGCGCGCGCAAGGCCGATAGGGCCGCCTCCCGTGCTGGCGACTGAGGGAGGTCGTGAATCTCGGAAAGCTCTTCACGCAGGCGCATCTGTACCTCCAAAAAGTCCTCAGGCATCCGGGTATTCGAATGCGCATCCACCGAAACACCGGCAAGGCCGCAGAGATATTCCGCGCGCCGTAGGGGGTCTTTTAACACCGCGTAGGCCTCGTTGATCAGTGTGGACCACTGCAGGGCAAGCCTCTTTTGCGCGTCATCGGCGCAGGCAAAGCGATCGGGGTGCACGGTGCGCTGCATCCGCTTCCAGCCCGCCTCTAGGCCGGCACTATCGACACTAAAGGAAACAGGCAGGCCAAACAGTACAAAGTAATTCTTCTGAGCCAAGCCCTCGGGCTGAGACTCAGACCTGGAAAGATTCACCGCAACCGCACTCGCTTTTCACATTGGGGTTATTGAACTTGAACCCCTCGTTGAGTCCTTCACGAGCGAAGTCGAGCTCGGTGCCATCAATGTAGGGCAGGCTCTTGGGGTCGACAAACACCCGTACGCCGCGACTCTCGAACCGAAGATCTTCATGGGCCACCTGATCAACAAACTCAAGCTTATAGGCCAGGCCAGAGCAGCCGGTGGTGCGCACCCCAAGACGAATGCCTTCGCCCTTGCCGCGCTTTTCCAAAAACCGCGCTACGTGCTGGGCGGCCGCCTCAGTCAACGAGATCGACATGCTTCTTCCTGTAGTCTTCGACTGCCGCCTTAATGGCATCTTCGGCAAGAATAGAGCAATGAATCTTCACTGGAGGCAAAGACAACTCCGAGGCTATCTGGGTATTTTTAATGGTCATCGCCTCATCGAGCGACTTGCCCTTCACCCATTCGGTAACCAACGAGGAGGACGCAATGGCAGACCCGCAGCCGTAGGTTTTAAAGCGGGCATCTTCGATAATGCCCTGGTCGTTCACCTTGATCTGAAGTTTCATCACATCACCGCAGGCAGGGGCACCCACCATGCCAGTGCCCACGCTCGGGTCGTTCTTGTCAAGCGCCCCCACATTGCGGGGGTTTTCATAGTGGTCGATTACTTTGTCGCTGTATGCCATTGTGTGTTTCCTCTAACAGATAAAACGCAGTGCAGAATGTGACTCAGATAGCGGTGAACGAAATAAGAGGAATGAGAAAAACCAAGCCTTAATGGGCAGCCCATTGAATGCTGTTGAGGTCAACGCCTTCTTGCACCATTTCCCACAGCGGCGACATCTCGCGCAGCTTGGCAACTTTTTCCTTTAACAACGAAACCGCAAAATCAATGTCCGCCTCGGAGGTAAACCGCCCCACCGAAAAGCGAATTGACGAATGGGCAAGCTCGTCGCTGCGGCCAAGCGCACGCAAGACATAAGAGGGCTCTAGGCTAGCGCTGGTGCAGGCTGAGCCTGAAGAGACCGCAATATCTTTGACCGCCATCAGCAACGACTCCCCTTCTACATAATTAAAGCTGACATTGAGGTTATGGGGTACGCGATGGTCAAGGTCGCCATTGAGGTAGACCGCCTCAATTTGAGACAAGCCATTCCAGAGTCGGTCGCGGAGCATGCGAATGCGCTCGTTTTCGGTGGCCATCTCGGCCTGGGCAATCTCGAACGCGGCGCCCATGCCTACGATTTGGTGGGTAGGCAACGTACCCGAACGCATGCCACGCTCATGGCCCCCGCCATGAATCAAGGGCTCTAGCCGTACCCGGGGCTTTCTGCGCACAAACAAAGCACCCACGCCCTTAGGGCCATAGGTTTTATGGGCACAGAATGACATGAGGTCAACCTTCAGAGACTGAAGGTCGATAATCACCTTGCCGGTGGCCTGGGCACTATCCACGTGAAACACAATACCCCGCGCGCGGCAGAGTTCACCAATCGCGGCAATATCCTGAATCACACCAATCTCGTTATTCACATACATTACCGACACCAGAATGGTGTCTGGCCGAAGACTGGCCTCGAAGGCCTTGAGGTCGAGAAGGCCGCTGGGTAAAACATCAAGATAGGTAACCTCGAATCCTTCGCGCTCAAGTTCGCGGCAGGTATCCAGCGTTGCCTTGTGCTCGGTCTTCACGGTAATAATGTGACGACCCTTGTCTTTATAAAAGTGCGCTGCACCCTTAAGCGCCAGGTTAATCGACTCGGTGGCGCCAGAGGTCCAGACCAGCTCTTTTGCGTCGCAGTGCACCAGTCGTGCCACCTGCCCCCGCGCATGCTCCACTGCCTCTTCGGCCTTCCAGCCAAAGGCATGGCTTCGCGAGGCAGGATTACCAAAATCCTGTCGCAGAAACGGCAACATGGCGTTGAGCACCCGCTCATCTACGGGCGTTGTGGCCGAATAATCGAGGTATATCGGAGTATTCATAGCCACCCGCTCTAACGGCTTACCACGGCACTGGTTATAGGATCTGCCACCACAGGCCGACGTTCACGGTCTTCGTGGAAGACCACCTGGCGCGTGACAGGCGCGTCAGCGCCGGGGCGCTGCTTTTGGCGCTGCTCGTCTACGAGGTCTTGTAGCGACACCGAATCGAGAAAATCAACCATATGGCGATTAAGGCTGGCCCAGAGTTCGTGGGTCATACAGACCTGATCATCAAGACAGTTCTGCTTGCCCCCACACTGGGTGGCATCGAGAGGCTCGTCGACCGCGTAAATGATGTCCGCCACGGTGATGTCGCGGCCTGCGCGGGCAAGGCGATAACCGCCGCCGGGGCCCCGCATCGACTCAACGAGTTCGTGCCGGCGCAGCCGACCGAACAACTGCTCAAGATACGAGAGGGAGATCTTCTGACGCTGGCTAATCGCCGATAAGGTAACCGGCCCCTTATCCTGCCGCAGCCCCAGATCAATCATCGCGGTTACCGCAAAACGACCCTTTGTTGTGAGACGCATACGACCTCCTGTGCACTATTTGCCCGAGAACCCCCACCAGCAAACCAGCGGGGGAAGGCTCCCTGATGTCGGTTAATTCCGACTAATTTACTTGGTAGTTTACGGAAGTTGAGCGAATTACTCAACTACTGGGGGCATTGCCCCTGCAAACCCTAGGTCTTCAGTGCACAGGCTTCAGAAACTCACATCTCACATTAGGCAGCAGCCACCATACTCGCCCGGCGCCGCACCACCTCCATCAGGCCATTACAGGCGTCTTCAATGTAGTCTAAGGCCTGCTCGAAACCCTGGTTTCCGCCGTGATAGGGATCGCTAATTGTGGCAGCCTCAAACTCAGTCGCAAACCGCATTAAGAGCTGCAGCTTGTGCTGTAACCCTCTTGGGGAGGAGCGTTGCAACAACGCCAGGTTATCCCAGTCCATGGTGAGGATGTAGTCATACTCGCTGAAGTCGGCAAGTTCTACCTTGCGGGCCACGTGCTCGGTGAGGTCGTAGCCCCGTTTCTGCGCGGCGGCAACCGCCCTTGGATCGGCGGGCTCTCCGGCGTGAAAGCCATGCGTACCCGCAGAGTCGGACACCACCAGATCAGACAGCCCAGCTGCCTTGACCATCGAGTCAAAGACGCCCTTAGCCATGGGAGAGCGGCAGATATTGCCCATGCAGACAAACAAGACCCGGGTTTTGACACCTACGGGCTTTAATGGCTTGGCGGAAGGAGTGTCTATTCTTTTATTCTGGGTACGGCTCATTTTCAAAAGTTCCTTTATACGAACGTTCAAAGGTTATGCGGCGCGGGCTTGTGGCCCTTGCACGCGGGAGGACAACGGTGCTTCTAAAACCTGGTCTTCAAGGCGGCCCGCCCCGAAGGCCTGAGCCTTGAGTCGCGAGAGTTCATCGCGGGCGGCCGCGGCCTTTTCGAACTCAAGATTGCGGGCATGCTCCAGCATGGCCTTTTCGAGGCGGGAGATTTCTTTGGCTAAGGCCTTCTCTGACATACCCTCAACCGACAGCGCCCCGGCCGCCGCAATTCCAGCCTGCCGGCGCTGCTGCTCTTTGTTACTTACCGCGCCGTCGATCAGCTCGCGAATGTCTTTTGCGACACCCCGTGGGGCGATGCCATGGGCCAGGTTAAAGGCCTTCTGACGGGCTCTACGGCGGTCGGTCTCATCAATGGCGCGGCGCATCGAGTCGGTGACCTGATCGGCATACAAAATTGCCTTGCCATTCAGATGCCGGGCCGCACGGCCTATGGTTTGAATAAGGCTACGCTCAGACCGCAGAAAACCTTCTTTGTCGGCATCAAGAATAGCGACCAGCGAAACCTCGGGCAGGTCGAGTCCTTCTCGTAGCAGGTTAATGCCCACCAGCACATCAAAACTGCCAAGCCGAAGATCGCGCAAAATCTCGACCCGCTCAACCGTGTCAATGTCCGAGTGCAGATAGCGCACCCGTACCCCGTTTTCGGCAAGGTAGTCGGTGAGCTGCTCGGCCATTTTCTTGGTAAGCGTGGTAACCAACACCCGCTCAGAGACGCCCACCCGCAGCCGAATTTCGGACAAAAGATCGTCCACCTGGGCCCGCGCGGGGCGCACCTCAATGTCGGGATCGGTGAGGCCCGTAGGACGTACCAACTGTTCGACGACAGCCCCCTGTGACTTTTCAAGCTCATAGGCCGCAGGCGTGGCCGAGACAAAGACTGCCTGTCGTAGTTTGGGCTCAAACTCATCGAACCGCAGCGGCCGGTTATCGAGCGCCGAGGGCAGTCGAAAGCCATATTCCACAAGCGTTTCTTTGCGCGACCGGTCGCCTCGATACATGCCTCCGAGCTGGCCCACCATGACATGGCTTTCGTCAAGAAAAATCAAGGCATCGCTCGGCAGATAGTCGATGAGGGTGGGCGGCGGCTCACCGGCCGCAGCACCGGAGAGATGGCGCGAATAGTTTTCAATGCCTTTACAAAAACCCAGTTCTCCGAGCATCTCAAGGTCGAACCGGGTACGCTGCTCGAGCCGCTGGGCCTCAACAAGCTTGCCCTGCGAGACAAAAAACTGCACCCGATCGTGGAGCTCGGCCTTGATGGTTTCGATTGCCCGAAGCACCACCTCGCGGGGGGTGACATAGTGCGACGATGGGTAGACCACAAAACGCGTGATCTTCTGGCGAATGCGCCCTGTGAGCGGGTCGAACAAGTGCAACGACTCGATCTCGTCGTCAAAGAGCTCGACCCGCAGGGCGAGTTCCGCATGCTCAGAGGGGAATACGTCAATGGTGTCGCCGCGCACCCGAAACACGCCACGGGTGAATTCGAGGTCGTTACGCCGATACTGCATACGCACCAGCTGGGCAATAAGTTCTCGCTGGTTCATTTTGTCGCCAGAACGCATGGCGAGCACCATGGCATGGTAGTCGGCAGGGTTACCAATACCGTAGATGCAAGAGACGGTAGCAACAATAATGGTGTCTCGGCGTTCTAACAAAGACTTGGTGGCCGACAGCCGCATCTGCTCGATGTGCTCGTTAATCGCAGAGTCTTTCTCAATAAAGAGGTCTCTCTGCGGCACATAGGCCTCGGGCTGGTAATAGTCGTAGTACGAAACAAAGTACTCAACGGCATTACGCGGAAAGAAATCGCGCATCTCCGCATACAACTGCGCCGCCAGTGTTTTATTCGGGGCAAGCACCAAAGCAGGGCGTCCGAGCTGCGCAATGGTGTTGGCCATAGTGTAGGTCTTGCCTGAGCCCGTAACGCCCAAGAGCGTCTGAAAGGAAAGCCCATCTTGAACGCCCTGCACCAGCGCCGATATAGCCTGCGGCTGGTCGCCAGCAGGCGCAAAAGGGCTTACCAGGTGAAATGGGCTAAGTGTCTGAGCAGACATGGTAAAGTG
The DNA here is from genome assembly GCA_016868305.1 of Betaproteobacteria bacterium. Lineage (GTDB taxonomy): Bacteria > Pseudomonadota > Gammaproteobacteria > Burkholderiales > Burkholderiaceae_A > Hahnella. The sequence goes on from VGHK01000005.1 coordinate 9,453, forward strand.
AGTGTTCGTGTTTCAAAGAGCGCTAATAGGAATCAACCGCATATTGTGGCGAGGCCTAGGCCAAATTTCCAATCCTTTTTTTCATTCCAACCTATTGACTTTAGGTCTTAATCCGCCTATGAACGCCCCGCATCCCTCTTTATTCGCCCAGGTAGACCTTGCTCCGCGCGACCCCATTCTTGGCCTTAACGAGGCTTTTGCCACCGATACCCGGGCCGACAAGGTTAACCTTGGCGTTGGAGTGTATTACGACGAAAACGGCAAATTACCGCTACTTAAGTGCATAAAGGCCGCTGAAGAAGAAAGAACCGCCCAATCACTCGCCAAGGGCTACCAGCCCATAGAGGGTGCCGCGGCCTACAACAAGGCCGTGCAGCAGATGATCTTTGGTGCTGGCCATCCCCTTCTGGCCCAAGACAGGGTAGTTACTATCGAGGCCCTTGGCGGCACCGGTGCTCTCAAAGTGGGGGCTGACTACCTTAGGCAGCTTCTCCCCCATGCGGCCGTTGCAATCAGCGATCCGAGCTGGGAAAACCACCGGGCACTCTTTGAGGCCGCCGGTTTTGCGGTGCACAACTATAGGTACTACGACCCTTCCTCCCGAGGCGTGGACTTTGCCGGCATGATCGCAAGCCTCAAGGCCCTGCCAGCCCAGACCATCGTGGTGCTGCATGCCTGCTGTCACAACCCCACTGGGGCCGACCTTACTGACAGCCAATGGAACGAGGTGGTGTCTGTCTGTGCTACCCGTAACCTGGTTCCCTTTCTCGACATGGCCTACCAGGGGTTCGGCCACGGCCTGCACGAAGATGCCGCTGCGCTGCGCAAGTTCGCCGAGGCAGGCCTGAGCTTTTTTGTCTCGAGTTCTTTTTCGAAGTCGTTCTCGCTCTATGGCGAGCGGGTAGGCGCCTTATCCATCGTCACTGGCAGCGCAGAAGAGTCCAAGCACCTGCTAAGCCAGGTAAAACGGGTGATCCGCACCAATTATTCCAACCCGCCCACCCATGGTGGCGCCCTGGTAACCATGGTGCTGAACTCCACTGCGCTGAAGGCCCTATGGGAAGAGGAACTGGCCGCCATGCGTGACCGCATCCGCAGCATGCGTGAGGGCCTGGTGCAGGGCCTGAAAGACCAGGGTGTCCGGCAGGACATGTCGTTTGTAACCCAGCAAAAAGGCATGTTCAGCTACTCTGGGCTCACCGAATCGCAGGTGACCCGACTGCGTGAAGACCATGGGGTCTACGCCGTGGCAACCGGCCGCATTTGTATTGCCGCCCTAAACAGCAAAAACCTTCCCAAGGTGTGTCAGGCCATTGCCAGCGTGATAGCTAAATAAGGCCGGGCAGGTATCCAAACAATCCGCGATTGGTTTAGTCTTTCAGCATCAGAAAATCCAGCAACCAAGGAAAGGGTGTCGCCATGCTCAAGCCGCAGACAAAGTTTATGTGGGAAGACCCGCTGCTCCTGTCGGACCAGCTTACCGATGAAGAGCGGATGATCCGGCAGGCCGCCCGTGAGTACTGCCAGGACAAGCTCGCGCCTCGGGTGCTTGCGGCCTTTCGGCATGAAAAGGTCGAGCCCGAGATCTTCCCCGAGATGGGCAGCCTGGGATTTCTCGGCCCCACCATCCCCACCGAATATGGCGGGGCCGGCGTGGGCGATGTTGCCTATGGCCTCATCGCGGCCGAGGTCGAGCGCGTGGACAGTGGCTACCGCAGCATGTTTAGCGTGCAGAGTTCTCTGGTCATGCTGCCAATCTATGCCTTCGGCAACGAGGCCACACGGCAAAAGTTTCTGCCCGGCCTGGCCAAGGGAACGCTCATCGGCTGCTTTGGGCTTACCGAGCCCAACCATGGGTCTGACCCCGCCGGCATGACCACCCGCGCCAAGAAGGTCGATGGCGGATACAGCATCTCGGGGGGCAAAACCTGGATCTCCAATAGCCCCATCGCCGATGTCTTTGTGGTCTGGGCCAAAGACGATGCCGGCGAGATCCGGGGCTTTGTGCTCGAAAAAGGCATGAAGGGCCTCTCCGCCCCTGCCATCCATGGAAAGATCGGACTGCGCGCCTCCGTCACCGGCGAAATCGTGATGGACCAGGTGTTTGTTCCCGAAGAAAACGCCTTCCCGGATATTCGCGGGCTCAAAGGGCCGTTTACCTGCCTGAACTCCGCACGGTTTGGCATCGCCTGGGGCGCACTCGGCGCGGCCGAGTCTTGCTGGCACACGGCACGGCAGTATGTCATGGACCGCCAACAGTTTGGCAGACCACTGGCAGCCAACCAGCTTATTCAAAAGAAGCTTGCCGACATGCAGACCGAGATCACCCTGGGCTACCAGGCGGCGTTACGGCTGGGCCGCATGAAGGAAGAAGGTACTGCCTCGGTCGAGGCCACCTCGATTCTCAAGCGCAACAACTGCGGCAAGGCGCTTGACATCGCCCGCACCGCGCGCGACATGCTCGGGGGCAATGGCATCACCGATGAATTTGGGGTGATGCGACATATGGTGAACCTTGAAGTCGTCAACACCTACGAAGGCACCCACGATATCCACGCGCTTATTCTTGGGCGTGCGCAGACTGGCATTCAGGCATTCTTTTAATGTCGGGCGGGGCATCCGCAATCCGCCACGGGCAGGCCGATCTGCTGTCGGGCGTTCGGGTGCTCGACCTGTCTCGTATTCTGGCAGGGCCCTGGTGCAGCCAGCTACTGGCAGACCTTGGGGCCACCGTGCTCAAGATCGAACGGGCGGGCCCCGGTGATGACACCCGACAGTGGGGGCCTCCCTGGTATACGCCTGAAATTGCCAGCTATTACACCTGTACCAACCGCGGTAAGGTCTCCTTATCGGCGGACTTCAAAAATCCGGAACATCTCGCGCAGATTCGGCTGCTGGCCAGCCGAGCCGATGTGGTCATTGAAAACTTTAAGGTCGCGCAGCTCAAGGGCTTTGGCCTAGACGCCGAGTCGCTGCGGGCAGCCAACCCCGGCCTTATCTATTGCTCGATTAGTGGCTTTGGCCAGAACGGTCCGCTGGCCTCCCAGGCGGGCTATGACTTTGCGCTGCAGGCCTACACCGGACTCATGCGCATTACGGGCGAACCCGGGCGAGAGCCACAGAAAGTCGGTGTCGCGGTGATAGACCTTTTTACGGGTCTCTACGCCTGCAATGCCATTACCGCAGCGCTTTTGCGAAAGGGCCGCACGGGCGAAGGCGCAACCATTGACTGCGCCCTGCTCGACACCGGCGTAGCCCTTCTGGCCAACCAAGCGGCAGGCTTTCTGGTGGGGGGAAAGGTGCCGCAGAGTCTGGGCAATGCCCACCCCAGCATCGTTCCCTACCAGGCCTATGCCACCGCAGACGGCTACATGGTGATTGCCGTTGGCAACGACGGCCAGTTTGCCGCCTTAGCCCAGGCACTGGGGCAGCACGACTGGATTGCCGATGCCCGGTTTGCCACAAACCCTGCCCGGGTTGCCCACCGCGATGCCCTCAACCAGGTGCTCGCGCCAATTCTGTCTCAGCGGCCCCGCCAGGAATGGATTGGGCTACTCACACCGTTGGGCGTGCCCTGCACACCGGTATTAGGGGTGAACGAGATTTTCTCTGAGCCACAGGTGACCGAACGGGCGCTATGCGTGTCGTCCGAAGGCAGCGATGGGTTTCCCGCAGTGACCACCCTCGGGCAGCCCATGGTTATCGATGGGCTGCGCCCCGCCCATCCGCTCGCGCCCGGACCGGTGGGGCCAGAGGTGACTACTTACAGTTCGGGTCAAACCCCTTTTTAAGCCGGGCAAGCTTCTTTTCGGTCTCGGTCATGTACTCCTTAGACTGCGCCACCGGGTCGGGGCAGTCGCGCGTTGCCTCTGATTTGCACCCAGTGGCCACTAATACCGATAAGGCGAGCACTGTGAGAAGGCACCGAAGATGACAGCATAAGCTGCCAGGGATCAAAGGACACATTGGCAATGACAAAACTGCTCGTTTAAGTCGGCTTCCATAACCCATACTGTACGATGAACTAGGGAAATTGCTGATCCATTAGCCCGAGACCTGCGGTGGAAAAATGGGGCATGACAACAAAGATCAGGCACAATCCGCTGTGTGAAATCAGGCATTCTTATTACCGCTCCCTTCTTCCGGGCCATTGACAGGCTCTCGGGAATAATCGGAAGTGTCTTGCGTTGGTTGGTTTTAGCAGCAGTTCTGCTCAGCGCCGGTAACGCCGTGGTTCGCAAGGCGTTTTCCACGAGTTCCAACGCCCTGCTTGAGGGGCAGTGGTATCTCTTCTCGGCTGTCTTCATGCTCGGGGCGGGCTATGTACTCCTGCACAACGCCCATGTTCGAATCGATTTTATTTCGGCGCGCCTTTCTGCAAGATCACGAAACCTGATTGATATTTTCGGAATCATCCTGATTTTGATGCCTACATCCGCATTTGTGGTGTGGCTATCGTGGCCCTTGTTCTCGATCGCATTTGCGAGTGGCGAAATGTCGCAGAATGCCGGCGGGCTGATTCGATGGCCCGTGCTTTTGATGATCCCATTGGGTATGGCCCTCCTATTTCTGCAGGCGCTGTCTGAACTACACAAGCGGCTCGGTTTTCTGGCGGGTCTCGGCCCAGACCCACTCGCAGGCGTCGGTAGCAAGGATGCAGACCTCGTGAAAAATGACGAGGAAAAACCGCAGCCATGATTGAGGTGCTCGCCGCACAATTTCCGGTATTTATGTTTCTGGGGCTCTTTGTGCTCCTGATCAGCGGCTTTCCTGTCGCCTTTGGGCTTGCCGCCGTTGGCCTCGGCTTTGGGCTCATCGGTGTGGCCGTCGGACTGTTTCCAACGGTTTTGTTTCAGGCCCTGCCCCTGCGCATTTTTGGAATCATGCAAAACGATACGCTGTTGGCCATTCCCTTTTTTACGCTCATGGGAATCATCCTGCAGCGCAGTGGCATGGCCGAAGACCTTCTTGACACCATCGGACAGCTTTTTGGCCCAGTACGTTCGGGGCTTGCCATCGCAGTGGTCCTCGTGGGCACCCTGCTGGCGGCAACCACAGGCGTCATTGCTGCGGCGGTCATTTCGATGGGGTTGATCTCACTGCCCATCATGCTACGTTATGGCTACAACCGTTCTGTAGCCACGGGCTCTATTCTGGCTGCGGGTACACTCGTTCAGATCATCCCACCGTCTCTGGTCCTCATTGTCCTCGCCGACCAAATGGGACGCTCTGTGGGCGATATGTACAGCGCCGCCATTAAGCCCGGCCTCGTCCTCGTCGCGGTCTATCTTGGTTTTCTCGCCATTCTTGCCTTTATTCGTCCGTCGGCGGTACCTGCCTTGCCCCCTGAGGCTCGGGTCTATAAAGAACCCGACGGTAGCGCTGGCTACCGATCGCTCTTGGTTCTACTGAGCTTCTGTGGCCTTGGAGGCTTCCTCTGGTACTCGGTGCATGACAGTGTCATGGGACCGCTGCTCGGCCGCGTCGACCCAGCACCCGCTGATGAGGTCGCGGTGCTGTCGGTCACCATCGCCAGCCTTCTTGCACTAACTGTTGCGCTAATCAATCGCTACTCGGGGCTCAGGCTTTTGTCTGTTATTGCCGAGCGGGTCACATTCGCGCTCATTCCTCCGCTCGTGCTCATTTTTCTCGTGCTGGGAACCATTTTTCTTGGGGTAGCAACGCCCACAGAGGGGGGAGCCATGGGGGCCGTGGGTGCCCTATTGATGGCCTTGTCAAAGCGGCGACTGAGCATGGCGACTCTCACCCAGTCTCTGGACCAGACCACCCGACTCTCCGTATTCGTAATGTTTATTCTGGTCGGTTCTACGATTTTCTCTTTCACGTTTAATGCCGCCGACGGCCACATATGGGTCGAGTCGCTGTTCGAGCAGCTTCCGGGCGGTCAAACAGGTTTTCTGATTCTAGTAACGGCGCTCGTCTTTATCCTGGGGTTCTTCCTCGACTTCTTTGAGATTGCATTCATCATCGTTCCCTTGTTGGTTCCAGTCGCGAATAGCCTTGGAATCGATCTCATCTGGTTTGGCATCGTGCTGGCAATGATTCTTCAGACGTCATTCCTTACGCCACCTTTCGGCTTTTCGCTTTTTTATCTTCGCAGTGTTGCGCCCTCAAAGGGCTATGTTGACCAGGTAAATGGAAAGCTCATAGAAGGCATCAAGACCGCAGAAATATATCGTGGAGCGTTCATTTTCGTCGTGCTACAGGTTCTTATGACTCTTGCGGTGATCTTCTACCCGAGTCATTTACTTGGAAACTATAAGAGTGCATCCCCCTCTTACAGCGGCGGTATCGAACTTCCTGTCGCTGACCCGCTAGATGCAGCTATAGATCCCTCAGACACAGAAACCGACTCTGAAAGCGAAGACACTGCCTCGGAAGAAGAGTCTGATGTTGATCCAGGCGCAGCGCTACTTCGGGAAATGAGGCAGCAGAAATAGAAAATGCCCAACGGCGAAGTTGGGCATTTTCTAAGAGAAACGAACAACCAAAACCGAGCTACAGGGCTACAGCTTTAGTCCCTGCATATAGCTATCAAATCGCGATTCTGTAAATCTGAACCACTGGTTGACGTTACGTCTGAAGTCTGAGTAGTCCGCATAAATCTTCTGCCAACGCGGGTTTGAAGCAGAGAGCTCGGAATAGTAGGCGGTGGCCTCTTTAAACGCTGCATCCATAATTGGCTTGGGCATTGCAAAAAGCTTAGCGCCATTCTTCACTAATTCACGAAGGGCTGCGGGGTTGCGGGCATCGTACTTGGCCTGCATTTCATTATGCGCAAACGCCGCAGCAGTCTCGACGATGTTCTTGAGGTCATTGGGAAGGGCGTCATAGGCCTTCTTGCTCACATAAAGGGACAATTGAGGGCCACCCTCCCACCAAGCAGGATAGTAATAATTCTTGGCGACTTTGAAAAATCCGAGCTTAAGATCATCGTACGGACCCACCCATTCGACAGCGTCTAGAGTACCTCGCTCAAGGGCCGGATAGATTTCCCCGCCGGGAATATTCTGCGGAACCCCACCGATACGCTCGAGCACCTTGCCGCCAAAACCACCAATACGCATCTTAAGGCCCTTGATATCGGCAAGTGTCTTAATTTCTTTACGATACCACCCGCCCATTTGCGCGCCGGTATTACCCATAGGGAAGTTAACGATGTTGTAATCAGCATAAAACTCACGGAAAAGCTTCAGCCCGTTGCCGTCGTACATCCACGCGGTCATCTGGCGTGAGTTCAGGCCAAAGGGGATAGCGCAATCCATCGCAAACGTTGGGTCTTTACCGAAAAAGTAATACGGTGCAGTGTGCGACATTTCCACCGTGCCCTGCTGAATCGCGTCCACCACCCCAAACGGGGGGACAAGCTCACCGCCCGCATGAACCGAAATGGTCAGGCGCCCGTTTGAGGCGGCGTTAACTCTTGCCGCAAAAGTCTCAGCCGCGCCGAAGATAGTATCAAGAGCCTTTGGGAAGCTTGATGCGAGCCGCCAACGGATGGCCTCCTGGGCCCGAACCGCGGGCGCAACCCCAGTGGCAAGGATACCGGCTACCCCAGTACCGGCAACAAAATCACGTCTTTTCATAATGTCTCCATAAAGAGTTGGTTAAAACCGCATTACCTTATATCTGTATCGGAAAAAACACTAGCAACGTGGGTGGAGTGTTTTCCCTAGGTCTTTTTCAGAAGAACCGGCTCTGCTACCCGCCGTACATGATCCGGCACCATGGTCTTCATCTTTGCGGGTAGCTCGCGCGATAGGTGAATTACCGTTTCGGCAGCCTTCATTTCGATTCGGGCACGCGCAAACTCCATGCCCTTGGGGCCAAACCAGGTCATCAGACGGCCTACAACTGGGCGTAACCAGTTCGGCATGCGCCGAAGCGGAAGACCCCCGGCCGCACGCTGCGTATTCTCAACAAATCCCCGCACCGCAGCATGACGATTCCCCGAATCGGTGGGCTTTGTCAGCACCAGTTCATCGCCAAGCAGTTCTACCAGTTTCTGGCCTTTGGCATTGCGCACAACCAGCCACTGCTGCCCTTCTCCGCCCATATAGCCCACGGTAATGTCGGACAATGCATTGACATAGTCGACACAGGTACGGCAGGTGAGCGGAAAGAAATCGGCGGGCAGGTCTGCCAGTGGCAGTTGCAGAAAGGGGATAAGCTTTTTACGCCCGTCCTCAAACCGCAACTCCACCTGGTAATCGGCCCGGAACTCAAGATAGCTCACTGTTTGGGGAGTCTCGGTCAGTTTTTCCAGAAACAGATGAAAGTTCTCTGTCGTAGTGTTGTCCGAGCACGGTGTGCCTATCACCCATAGGTCGGCAAAGCCATATTGCTCCGCAAGGGCGCGCAGTGCATAGACCTGACAAGGAATTCCGATAACAGCAAGCCTTTTAATCCCCTGCGCCAACGCGGGCTCTATCAGCGACAACAGAGGAGCATAACCCATGCGCATACCCCGACAGGCCGCAATATCACTTGGCTTACGCACGAGTACCGGCTCCGGACGCCAACGGTCCTCGGCTGCGGGCTTCATGGTAAGCACAGCATCGACAAGATTCTCTTCAAGCAGCCGTTCGGCCATACGGGTGGTAATCCCCGTCCATTGAGCCCCCGCCAATGGCTGCCGCAGACGGGCACGCCAGATAGCCTGGTGCGGACCAAAGTAGAGCTGGCTGGGGTCTTCTAGGGCGCGCTGCGCACCATGCACCTGCCGCTCCCAGCGCGGATAGTCTGGCGCAATAAACTGGCACGCGGTTGCGCAGTTTTTAGGAGAAGAAGACCGAGACACCCCGCAGTCAGTACAAAGCCTTCGGTACGGCGGCGCAGTCGCCGCCAAAAGTGTTACGACCTTTTTGGATGGGTCTGTAGCCACCGCTTGGTCTTCTGATCCAGTTCTTGGATAGCCTGAACCAGCTTTGGCGTGACTGTGATCACTTTTCGCCGCGTGTCTATCGCATCGACCTCAGCCTGAATAAGCCCCTCACGGAGCAAGGCAGAAAGGCATTTATGCAGCGTCGCAGGCGAAGCCACTTTAGACTTGGTGATGATCGTCTGCACATACAACGGCTCTGGCGACGACCGCGCCGAGTAGATCCAGTCGACGAGGCGAATAGAGAGGGTGTCGAGAGCGCGCAATGGACTTTCCGCAATGGCCCTTTCGGCAAAGGACCGAATGCCATACCATGCACTCATGTTTGCTGCTGCGTTGGAAGAGGTTTTTTTATTCATAGAGAGAGTTTAAAGTAATCTACGAAGTCTTTTCTTGTGTTCGTATTTTTAGAACACGGTTACATGAAATAAAAAGGGTAGCTGATTTCTATGCGCTTAAACATTTATTGCAATGCGGAGATAAAGCCGAAGAGTTGGTGCAGCAAAAGGCTGGGCATCACACTCTGCCTCGCCGTCATGCTTACGCTGCCTGCAGTATCGGCGCTACCACAATCAACAGTGCGCACGAAACCCGAGGAAAAAGTGGTCGCCCGCATTATGCAGAGCGTGGTAACGGTACAGGCCATCGCCAGCCCTAATGCCGCTAGCGCCCAGAGTCTCGGGCCTTACCGCGAAGGTTCCGGCATCGTCATAGACCGCGATACCATTGTTACCGTAGGCTACCTGCTCATCGAAGCCGAGACGGCTGACATCATCGATAACCAGGGCCGAAAGATCCCCACAACAATACTGGGGCATGATCCGGTCAGTGGCTTTGGCCTTCTGAAGACATTGATTCCTTTAAAACAATTCCCTGTGACCTTGGGAGACTCCGACCTCCTAGCCTCGCCGCAGCGGCTGCTCACCCTGGGGCAGGGGGAGTCCGAGGTTACCGAACTCCTGCTCGCGTCTCGAAAGCCCTTCGCGGGAAACTGGGAGTATCTGGTGGATGCTCCCCTACTAACGATACCCGCAGTTAATAACTGGAGCGGCGCCGGGCTGTTTGATGACCGAGGCGCCCTGGTGGGTCTGGGCTCGCTCCTTGTCGCCGATGCAACCGATGAGCCCAGGCCCCGCCCCGGAAACTTGTACATTCCGATCAATTTATTTAAGTCGGTTCTGCCGGATCTACTCAGGTTTGGTCGTCGGTCTGGCCCTGCCCAGCCCTGGCTCGGAGTCCATAGCGAACCCCATCCTCAAGGGGGGTTGGTTATCCAACGGATTGCCGCCAAAAGCCCGGCTGAGCTGGCCGGACTGCAGCAGGGAGATCGCATTCTGGCGCTACAAGACCAGGCTATTCTCAGCCTTGCTGACTTCTATCGTCGAATCTGGGCATCGGGACCAACCGGCAGCGCGCTGGCACTGTCGGTCGTGCGTGAAGGCGTTACCCTGCGCATTACCCTTATTACGGGCGATAGGCTCAAGGCACAACAGCGCCCTTCTGGTGTTTAATGAGGACTGACGCATCATGAAAGAATGGCTTCTCATTGTTTGGATCGGAACTTCTACGAATATGCAGGTGGTAGAGCAGCACTGGTCTGAATCCGCCTGCCAGGCGCGTATGAAAGAGGTACAGGAGCAGGTCGGCGAGTCGTTTACTGTAGCCTGCACCCAAGACCTCAAAGAAGGCCGGTCCCAGTTACCCAAGCGCGTTCAGGGTGTGGGTGTAACCAAGTAGTCTGCGGTCGAAACCCCTGGGTATGACCCTGCCCTCAGAGGCCGAGATACAGAGAGTCTCGATTGCGAAATACCAGAGGCGTGCCGCAGGCTATGACAAGTCATGCGGGCCCACCTGGCCCATTCGCACCCGGGCTATCGCTGGTCTGCAGCTGCAGCCCGGGGAGGTGGTCCTCGACGTGGGCTGTGGTACCGGACTGAGCCTGCCACTTTTGCAGTCGGCCGTGGGAACATCCGGTAAGGTCTACGGCTTTGACCAAAGCCCCGATATGCTGGCGAAGGCCCTGCACCGGGTGCAGACAGAAGGCTGGTCGCAGGTAGAGGTCTTTGCTTGCAGCGCCCAGTCTCTCACCCTTCCCCAGAAGGTAGACGCCTTTTTGTTTCACTACACGCATGACATTCTGCGATCCCCCACAGCCATTTCCCGGTTGCTGGCCTGGGCCAAGCCCGGTGCACGGGTTGCTATTGCAGGCATTCAATATTTTCCTGCATGGATGGCGCCACTCAACCTCTGGGTCTACTTCAAGAACTATGGCTATAACGGCGCACCAGGCGACCTTCGATCGCCCTGGGACCGCATCGCCCCGTATCTCGATGACTTTGAAAGAACCTCTACCCAATGGGGCATGGGCTACATTGCCTTCGGACGGGTAAAGGCAATCCCCTCAGACGCATGAACCAGAAAGGCTGGTTGCCGGGGCTCGCCGCACTGGTGATCTTGAATGGCCTGTTGAGCTTCACCGCCTGGTGGCCAACCCCTGCGGTGCTTCCCGATCTTCGCATTGCGCCCGAGTTCGTCCTGCTCTGGCTGACACTCTTGCTTATTGCGCGACTGCACGGAAGCCTGGCGCGACCCCTACTCTGGACACTCACGTTAATCTACTCCGTATTTGTCTTCGCCCGTTATCTTGATGTCACCGCGCCCGCGCTCTTTGGCAGATCCGTAAGCCTCTACTGGGACATTCCCCAGATCCCTCGGTTTCTCTGGGTATCCGCCTCCGAGGGGCCATGGTGGCTCGGCCCCTTAACGATTGCCAGCATGGGAATCGGCATCAGTATTCTGGTGGGGCTGATTTCCTGGTCGATCCGTATGGCCACCAGCAGCCTTGCCATCCCGCTCTGCAAAAGGCCCTGGCTCTGGATCGTCACAGGCTTGGCAACCGCTCTGATTTCGGCAAACTATGCGGGCGTTCAGGCAACCTGGCCGTATGTCTCTAAGCCGGTCATTCCCACCTACTACCAACAGTTGGAAATCCTATGGGATGCCCAGTCACCGAAGTCTCTTGCGCGCCTATTGCCCGATGAAACCCCCATTGAATCGGCACTGAGGCATCCGCCTGATGCCGTGCTCGGGCAGCTCAGGCAGCGTGACCTCAGCATTATCTTTTTAGAATCGTTCGGGGCCATGCTCTACGATGACCCCCAGGCAGCCAAGGACACTGCCGCCGCACGAAACGCCCTACACCAGGCCATTACCGCAAGCGGACGCAGTGTGGTCACAGCCTTTTACCGTTCTCCTACGATCGGTGGCGCCTCTGACCTTGCGCATATGTCTGTACTGTCTGGCGTAGACCTAAGCGACCCTCGGCGTCACGATCTGCTGCTCACTACGGGCAGGCCCACCCTCATTCAACTCTTACAGACAAAAGGGTATGAGGCCTTCGGTCTTTACCATGCCGTCTCTTGGCCCTGGCCGGAACGCGTTTTCTACCGGTTCGACCACTACCTTGATGGGCCGTCTCTGGGCTACCAGGGACCCCCACTCGGATTCTGGTCCATTCCCGACCAATTTGCCATCGCACGGTTTATGGATCTGCATCCGATTCGGCCGGAAACCCCGCCCCGGTTTCTTCTTTTCCCCACAATCACATCGCACTTTCCCTTCAGCCCCGTGCCCCCCTATCAGCCAGACTGGCGGCAGGTTCTCACCGAGAAGCCTTTCGGCGACAGAGATACCGAAATTGCCTTAGCCGAGAAACCCAACTGGCGCAATATGCGCCCCGACTACCTACGCATGGTGAACTATGTTTATCAGTGGCTCAGCGGATTTTTTCTTCTGCCAGAGTCACGCGATACGGTCTATCTGCTTATCGGGGATCACCAGCCCACGGCAAACGTCAGCGGAGAGGGCGTGACATGGGATGTCCCGGTTCATATCATCAGCAGAGACCCCAGCCTGTTGCAGCCACTTCTCGCGGCTGGATTCTCCGAAGGGCTAAACGCCAGCCGCGCGATACTAGGAGGCCTGCACGAGCTACCCGCCCTTTTGCTTCAGGTCTGGTCAACTCCGGCCCCCGGCAGGCCGTAGACCAGGCCTGTCATGACCAACAACACCGCCATCGTGACCGCCTGAGGATTTTCTAGCCCCTCTAGCAAGGCCAATCCGATTCCTGCGAGGCCGGCAGTCACCGCCATGACGCGCAGCAGCCACGGACGCCAGCACTGGTAGGCCCACACCGCGTCGCTCAGGCGCCATGCAGCGGCAAACACCACTGGGCCAAGCAGTAACGGCCAGCCAAACGGGCGATAGCGCCCATCCATGATCAGCCAATAGACCTGCCAGAGCACCAGACAGAGCCACAGAAATATCAGCCCCCGAAGCAGATGGTCCGTCTGATGTAACAGCCTTGGGTCGTCCCCGAAAAGGCCGCCAGTGGTCGCAATGCCCTTATCACGCGCCTTGTCATATCCGGCAATAGCAATGGCGAAACTATGACCACCAGCCTGCCGGGGCAGACGAAGGGCGAGACCAAGACAAAGCGCTGTGGAAATAAAAACGCCGGCCATGGCAACGCCCCACTCGGCTGCAGTGCGACTCCATAGCCATGCCATTTCGGTCTGAACGGCTGCTAATCCAGCGATCAACAGCCCGATGGACAGAGCCCACCGAAGACGCGGCCCTGCCAGTAGCAATAGGCTCCAGCCGGCCATCAGACCTGTCAGAAAAACCCAGGATTGCGTCTGCGACAACGACTGGGTCCAGTCAACCCGTCGGCTTCCATCAGAGGCAAAGACGCCCCAGGAACCTCCCATTGCCCCCTCCTGTACCCGCTTCCAAGGCTGATCAAAGGACTCAATCAGGTTGAAATCAATAGGCGTGACATCCTGACGCGTCAGTAGGCCATGCACAAAGTAACGCTGCTCCTGCACTCCTGGTAGCGCAGGCCCTCGCGCCCGCCCCCAGGCCGGCCAGCCAGTCTCTCCCACCCAGACAGGCAGTGGAGAGAAAAGCCTTTGCATCTCGGCATAGCGCTCGTGCACATAGTCGACCGCCCGAGAGACCCCAACCGGATCATCCTCCCAGTAGGGAAGGATATGCACCGTTACCAGGTCGGTATGCGGCAGTAGATCCTGGGCATACCGCTGCCAAAAAGCCCAGACATCGGCATAGGTAACCGGGATAGCGAGCGCTGCCCGCAGCTCCGAAAGAAGCTTAGCCAGTTCCCCAACCGGCAGGTCACCGCGCAATAAGACTTCGTTACCCAGAATCACCATCTCAATCACATCGGGATACTCTCGAGCCAGAGCTACCGCGCGTGCAATCTCGCGGCGATTGGCCTGCCGATCTGGGCCAATCCAGACACCCATGCGCAGGCGCAGCCCCATAGACCGGGCAAGTTCAGGAATCGCCTCCATTCCTTGGTCGAGGCCGTAGGTACGCAGGCAGGGGCTTATGGTCCGGATCTGCTGCAGATCCCGCTGCAACTGCTCTCGCGAGAAGCGCAGCATCGGGTCGAAGGGTGAATCGGCGGGGTGCCGAAAAGGGGCATACGATACGCATGGCAGAATGGCAGAAGGCAAGGGTGCCAGCGGCCTCTCCCAGAATCGCTGTCCTGCCCAAAGGCTCAGGCCCAGACAGGCAGCAAAAATAACCGCCAAGGCTGCACGAGGGCTGACGCCTGAGCGCCATATCTTGTCTGCGGTGTCATGCATTCTCGATAAACCTGTCACTCTTCTTCCGGTTGAACAACGCCATGCAAACGCCTAAGGCATGATCCCACCACAGTCTGCTCCGCCGGTAGTCGTAAAAAGCCTACGCAGGAATCCTGCGCGCGTCATGATGGGCTTGGCTGGCATGATCCTGGTCTTGGCGGCGCACTTTCTTTTCTGGAGGCTGGGCAACCCTGAGTCAGCCGCACCCCAGATTCATGGTCCCACGGCAGGCATAGCCTACAACGGCTACGGCCGCTGGAACGGCCCCCAGGCAGCAGCAACGCCTTCTGCCGAAGAGGTCTCAAACGATATAGCGCTCTTGGCTTCGGTTACCAAACGCATACGTACCTACAGCAGCACGGAGATGCCCAGCCTTCTGGAGCATGCCAGGTCACATGGCCTATCGGTGAGCCTTGGGGCCTGGCTGGATCAAGACTCCCGGCGTAACCACCAGGAGCTCGCTGCTGCTGTCCTTGCTGCGCAGGCCCACAGCCATGTAGACCGACTTATTCTGGGAAACGAGACGCAGCTCACCAAAAGGCTGCCTGCCCAAGCGCTTTATCAGATACTCGATGAGACCCGGGTGCGGCTGCGCACTCCGGTATCCACGGCCGAACCCTGGCATGTCTGGCTATCGCAGCCAGAGATCGCCCGACACGTCGACTTTATTACGGTACACCTCTTGCCCTACTGGGAGGGAATACCCGCCGAGTCAGCAGTGGACTATGCCCTAGATCGCCTGGCCGAGGTGCAGGCACGATTCCCCCGGATGCCCGTGGTCATTGGAGAAATAGGCTGGCCGAGCCAAGGTACGGTGCAGGGATATGCAAAGGCCTCTCCGCAGATACAGGCGGCATTTATTCGAGAGTTCGTGCAGCGGGCCGAGGCACTTGGGCTGGACTACTACCTTATGGAGGCCATTGACCAGCCCTGGAAGCGGTTACAAGAGGGCAAGGCAGGCGGCCACTGGGGCATCTGGGATGTGTCCCGGTCACCGAAATTTGCATGGACAGGGCTGCTTGCGCCAGACCCGCAGGCAACTATGGTCGCGCTCGGGGCCGCTATTCTTGGCCTGGTGCTTGCGCTCCCAGTCCTCTTTGGAATTAGGCGGATGCGCCTACAGGCACGGGTTACCCTGTTGGTTGGAACGCAGATGATCGGATACGCCTTTGTCTGGTTCGCCTGCTGGCCGTTCTCAGACTACCTGAGGCCATCCGAGCTTTTTATGGCCCTGGGGCTCATCGCAACAATCACACTCATCGCAGCGCTGATGCTTGCCCTGCTTTTCGAGTTTAGTGAAGTATTCTGGCCCGGTAGCCTAAGATCCGATCCGCCGATTCCCCTGAGGCTGCAACCCCACGACGCACCCAAGGTGAGTCTGCATCTAGTCTGCAGCAACGAGCCGCCTGCCATGGTGATTCGGGCGATCGACCAGTTACTGGCAATAGACTGGCCCGCACTGGAAGTTGTGGTGGTCGACAACAACACCCGTGACCCAGGTCTCGTTGCGCCGCTTGCAGACTTTGTTCGTAGCCGCGCAGACCCTCGGCTGCAGTTCTTTAGCCTGCCGCACTGGCCAGGGTTTAAGGCAGGTGCCTTGAACTTTGCGCTAGAAAAGTCAGACCTTCAGGCCTCCTGGATTGGGGTGGTAGATGCCGACTATCAGGTGCATGCAGACTGGATCGCCCAGTTGGCAGGATACTTTCGCCAAGAGAATGTCGGACTAATACAGGCGCCCCAGGCGCATCGTGACCCCCTTAACCAGCCATTCTTACGAATGGCCTATTGGGAATATGAGGGGTTTTTTCGCATTGGTATGCATCACCGTAACCAGCGTAACGCTATCATTCAGCACGGCACCATGACCCTGATCCGTGCCCAGACCCTCCGAAGACTGGGCGGATGGGACGTCCACTGTCTATGCGAGGACTCGGAACTTGGCCTGCGCATCCTGGCCACTGGTGCCCGGGCAGTATATGTTGACCAGGTATACGGAACCGGGTTACTTCCCGCAGACTTCATGGCCTACCGCAGGCAGCGGCGTCGTTGGGCCCACGGGGCTATGCAGATTCTCAAGTCTCATATAGGGTCAGTTATCGGCCGATCACCACTGCGCCTCGGGCAGCGCTATCACTTTCTTGCAGGCTGGCTGCCTTGGATGGGCGATGCCCTGCACCTCGTCCTCACGCTTGGGGCAATCGGCTGGAGCCTGGGAACAATCATCGCACCGGCGCTTTTTCCCTTGCCGACCCCAATGCTCGTCGTTCCGCTTCTTGGGCTGATCCTATTTAGATTAGCCAGCGCACTGGCGCTCTATTCCCGTCGGGTTGACTGCGGGTGGAGAGAGAGCCTTGGCGCAAGCTTAGCCGGAATGGCCCTCTCCCATATCATTGCCCGAGGGATATTGAGCGGTCTTTCCGGACGCGCTGCCCGCTTTGAGATAACCCGCAAGTCCCGGGAACACAGCCAGGCCCTGAACCCCGCCGGCACGCACCGACAGGCTGAAAAAAAATCCTTCAAAGACATCGTCTGGAGCCACCTTGTCGCAGCACGCGAAGAACTACTGCTTCTCGCAATACTGGTTTCTGTGCTGTGCCTGTTCTGGGCTCTGCCACAGTCGCCAGTTATTCCCATAGATAACCGGCTTGCCTGGTCTGCCATCTTGGGGCTTCAGGCACTGCCCTACCTGGCTGCAGTCGCCTGTTCCATGCTTAGCGCCATCGGGCAAGCCACTCCCCATGACCAAGAGCGAGTTCAGACAACGACTGCGCGTACGGTGCATTGGGCCAGCCCAGAAGGTTCGAGATCCGGAATGACTGCCGAAGCAGTGACTCGGAATCCTCAGCCACCAGGTTAACCACTGCGTACCGATGGCTTCCCATCCAGGCCAGTTCCCTGTGTACTGAAAAGGGTACGCGCGAAAACTGTGCGAGCTGTGCCCCAGGAAACTCCCGAGACAAAGCCGCTATAGCCCCTTTTGGCGGACGGGGCGGCAACTCGTCGCGGGCAAAAGCACGCCAGACCAGGCTTGCACCGACCTTCCCAGTAGGTGGCTGTCGAGAAACCGAACTGCCTGTGCGCCCCAGCGCGATTGCCAAGGCCATAGCATGTGGATTGAGGCCCAAGACCCCGCGATAGAGGTCTCCGAACTGGGAAGACAGCCTCGGGTTAAATTCAATGACCGAGATGCGGTCCGAGACCTTATCGTAGAAAAATTCCATATTGAAGAACCCCTGACCGAAACCCACCGCAGCCAGAAAACGCTGGGCTACAGCTAAGGCCCGTGCGATAACCGTCTGAGGAAGCCTAGAAGGAAATTCCCAGCGCTGAAACGCCTGTGTTCCTGGATAGGACACTGCATCCACCACCCCGAGCAGATGGATCCCGGACTGATCCCTATATCCATCCAGGTTGTACTGCGGGTGCCAGACAGGCTCTTCAGCAAGAAACCGGAGAGACGGTCCTGCCTCAGGCAGGTGTCGCGCAATTGCCTGTTCAAAAGGCGCTAGGAGCCGTCTCATTAGCCAACTATCCGCAGACACATTCGCAAAATAGTCACGCCAGGCCATCGGGCCATCGATACCCCGGGCGAGCATCGAAAAGGTCGCCCGCACGGGCTTTAGATAAACGGGAAGCCCGAGAGACTCAGGAGGGCTTTCATTCAGTCGGGCGTCCACTGCTGTGAAACGAAGATTCTCTTGCGGACAGACCTGCTGCAATACGCGTCTCGCATACAGCTTGTGCTGACAGGCGAGCACCGCAGCCACGTTCGGGCCGGCAAGGCCGAGACGCTCGGCAATCATGGCCGCCACAAGGGTGCCGTAGAGTTCATGATGCGACACTACGGCGGCCCAGTTTCTAGCTCGGCCACGCCTAGCCATCTGGTCAGCATACCGGTCTAGGTCCAGAGTCAAGAGGCGTAACACACCGGAGAGCGAGATCGGATTAAAACCCGCATCGTCAGCAGCTAGGCCCTTTAGAACCTCGTGGTGGGCAGAGGCATCCCAGTCGTAATTAAATAAAAGACCGACTCGGGTGGGGACTGACCGCGCCATATTCATGCTACCTACTGCCTGGGATGGTCTGACGAGAAACAGTGTTAAAAACCAGAGCGCCAAGGATTAAGCCCGCACCCTGCAATGTCACCACAGTGATTACCTCGCCCCCCCATAACCAGGCCCATATGGGCCCAAGCACCACCTCAAATAGTGACAGCAGCGCAATCTCCTGGGCAGGCAGGTAACGGCTAAGCCAGACCATTAGGCTACAGGGCACCGCGAGTTGGAAGACTCCGAGAAAAGCGAGCCATGCAAGGTCAGACTCGGTTGCCCTTAACGGAAAAATTAAGGGGAGCATCAATAGCGCAGAAAAAATACCGCCGAGCATGACCGCCGGAATCAGGCTCACGCCCCCTCGAAACCGTCGCAAAAGCACCAGATTAGAGGCGGCTGCGATAGGGGTACCCAGTGCAATAACCACCCCCAATAAGCCATCGCCACTGAGCCCCTCGCGCAGCATCCACCACAGCCCAATACCAGCCACCAGTATCGAAATTGCCGTGACCCTGGAGATCGGTTCCCCGAGAATCCAGCGAGCGAGTATCGCTGCAAACAAAGGCGCCAGGCTCACGATCAGTAAGGTATTGGTTACCGAGGTCAGCTGAATGGCCACCATAAAACAGGTAAACATCGTGGCCCAGAAAAGCCCCGATAGCAGGCCAGGAAGTCCCATGCTGCGAACCAGGCGAACCAGCCCCACGGGGCCCTTTTGCACTGCCAAAACGAGAACCAGCGTCAGGCCACAAAAAAAACTTCGCCAGAATGTCACCTCAAAAGAGGCTGCCGACTCAAGCTGCCGCGACACCACGCCTGCAGTACTCCATAGGGTGCAGATCAGGATCATCCAAAAAAAGCCCGACACAGAGCCGGGATTATGCATAGGCATTTGATACTTTCTAGTGGGGGGCCGCCAGGTACCTTACTCTACAGCAAAGACTTACCCGCACAGGCTGGCCCTATCCCGGTAAAGGGCTTACCATAAGGCGCACTGTCTTCCTCAGGAGCCTGACATGGCTACAGTTTCTGCGGCAATCGCTTCGGTTCTTCTTCTTTATGGAGGATTCACTGCACAAAGATCAGCCGACCCATTGCTGCTCATCCAATCTCAGGCAAAAGCCAGTAAGAGTATGAACTGCCACATTGCCAGTCGCGATCCCAATCGGGACAACACTCGAATCAAGTGCCTCTACAAATGTCCCAACGGCAAAACAGAGGCAGAGGTTATCCCCAAAGGCTCGTCCTGCCCTGCCTATATCAATGTTCCCCAATAGCTATCAAGGACCCCACTATGCCCACTATTCGTGTAGAAATGTTTGAAGGCCGTACCGAAGACCAGAAGCGCGAGTATGCCAAGGCCCTCACCGAGATCACCACCAAGATTCTCGGGGGTAGCCCGGAGTCGGTTGATATTCTTTTTTATGAACTACCCGCGCGCCACTGGGCCACTGGCGGCGAACTCTGGAGCGATAAACAGAAATAATGAATGCACCCCTAGAACCGCAGATTCTGCGGGCGCTGCAGCAGGTTCGGCTCGACGACAAGTACCGTCTCGAAAAAGGCCGAGCCTTTATGAGCGGGGTACAGGCGCTGGTGCGTCTGCCCATGATGCAACAGGCCCGCGATGCTGCCCAAGGCGTTAAGACCGCAGGCTTTATCAGCGGCTATCGTGGCAGCCCTCTGGGTGGCTACGACCAGGCTCTCTGGGCCGCCAAAGAACACCTGGCCGCACAGCAGATCGTCTTTCAGCCCGGGGTCAACGAGGAACTGGCGGCAACCGCCGTCTGGGGCACCCAGCAACTCGACCTCTTTCCCAACACGAAAAAATTTGATGGCGTCTTCGGCATCTGGTATGGCAAAGGCCCGGGCGTTGATCGCTGCTCCGATGTCTTTAAACATGCCAATATGGCCGGAACCTCCCGCTACGGCGGCGTGCTCGCCCTCGCAGGCGATGACCATGTCGCCAAGAGTTCCACTGCGGCCCACCAGAGCGACCATATTTTTAAGGCCTGTGGCCTGCCCGTCTTCTTTCCTTCTGACGTCCAAGGCATTCTCGACATGGGGCTGCATGCGCTAGCCATGAGCCGTTTTGCTGGGGTCTGGACCTCCATGAAGACAATCCAAGATGTGGTCGAGTCCTCAGCCAGCATTGAGGTCGACAACGACCGAGTACACATTGTGCTCCCCCACGACTTCCCCATGCCCGCCGATGGCGTGCACCTGCGCTGGCCCGATGCGCCGCTCGACCAAGAAGCGCGGCTTATGGAAACCAAGTGGTATGCGGCGCTTGCCTATGTGCGGGCCAATCGGCTCAATCACAATGTCATTGCGGGCCCGCACGACCGGTTCGGCGTCATCGCCAGTGGCAAGGCCTTTCAAGACACGCTGCAGGCCCTCAACGACCTGGGCCTCACCCGGGAGGTCTGCCAGCGCGTTGGACTGCGGCTGCATAAGGTGAACATGGTCTGGCCGCTTGAGCCCACGATTACCCGGGACTTTGCCCAGGGCCTGCAGGAAATTCTGGTGGTGGAAGAAAAGCGCCAAATCATTGAATACCAACTTAAAGAAGAACTCTACAACTGGCGCGCCGATGTGCGGCCCGATGTCGTTGGCAAATTCAACGAACCCGAAGGAGACCACTCTGGTGGGGAATGGTCTCAGCCCAACCCCACAAGCAATGTGCTGCTGCGGTCAAAGGCCGATTTGTCGCCCGCGCTGATTGCCAAAGCGCTGGCCAAACGGCTCTTCAGGCTGGGCGTACCCGACGACGTCGCTGCCGGAATGCGGGCCTGGCTCGCGGTGCTGCAGGCCAAAGAAGAGGCGCTGCGCGAAACACAGGCTGCCGGCAACACAGCCAACCGGCCCCCCTGGTTTTGTAGCGGCTGCCCGCACAACACCAGTACCCGCGTGCCCGAGGGGAGTCGTGCCTTAGCGGGCATTGGCTGTCATTACATGGTGCTCTGGATGGACCGCAGCACCACCACGTTCACCCAGATGGGGGGTGAAGGCGTGCCCTGGGTGGGCCAGTCGCCGTTCATCTCCGAGAGCCACGTCTTTGCCAATATTGGCGATGGCACCTGGTTTCACAGCGGATCTCTGGCCATTCGACAGGCCGTGGCCGCGGGCGTCAACATCACCTACAAGATTCTCTACAACGATGCCGTGGCCATGACCGGAGGCCAGCAGGTTGGCGAGCGGCCCGAAGGGCTCTCGGTGCCACAGATCGTGAAAAGCTGTCTTGCCGAGGGCGTACGCGAAGTGGCCGTAGTCACCGACCAGCCCGAAAAGTACGCGGGCGTCCCGCTCGATGCTGGGGTATCGGTGCTGCACCGCGACGCACTCGACCGACTACAGAGGCGGTTGCGTGAGGTTCCTGGTACCACGGTCATCGTCTACGATCAGACCTGTGCCACCGAAAAACGTCGTCGGCGAAAGCGCGGGCGGCTTGCCGATCCCGACCGATTTGTCGTTATCAACGACCTGGTCTGTGAGGGCTGTGGCGACTGCTCCGCCCAGAGCAACTGCCTCTCGGTGGAACCCAAAGAGACACCTTTTGGCCGCAAACGCGCGATCAACCTCAGCAGTTGCAATAAAGACGAGTCGTGCCTGAAGGGCTTCTGCCCTAGTTTTGTGACGGTTGAGGGCGCTACCCGCAAAAAACCGGGTAAGACGGCAGATGGCGTAACGAGCGCGGCTCCCGAACTCAGCGCCCTGCCCCCACCCCCAGAGCCGGTCCTGCCCTCTGCCGCCCAGGCCTACGGAATCGTGGCCGCTGGCGTTGGGGGTACGGGGGTCATTACCATCGGCCAGATACTGGGCATGGCCGCGCATCTGGAAGGCAAGGCGGTGGTTACCCAGGACTCTGCAGGGCTTGCGCAGAAGGGAGGTTCCACCTGGAGTCATATTCAGGTGGCAGGCTCTGCCGATGCGATTGCTGCCACCAAGATCGACATGGCCAAGGCCGACCTGATCTTAGCCTGCGATGGCATTGTGGCAGCAGGCACCACCACCCTTGCCATGATGCAGACAGGCCGCACCCGTATTGCACTCAACGAGCATCACACGCCCACCGCGGAATTCATCTCGAGGCCCGACTGGCAGTTTCCTGTGCAGGCCTGCCATTCGTCCCTCGCGCGCGCGGCAGGCACCGACCATATTGCCGGGTTTGATGCCCAGGCCATGTCTGTGGCGCTTCTAGGGGACGCAATCTATGCCAACCCCATGCTCTTGGGCTTTGCCTGGCAAAAGGGCTGGGTACCGCTTCTGCGCGAAACCATTCTTCAGGCTATGGCCCTTAACGGAGTACAGGTGGAGCGCAACCAGCAGGCCTTTGCATGGGGTCAACAGCTCGCCCATGCGCCCGAGGCCGTGCGCACAATGCTCTCAGGCCATAAGGCACAGACCCAGCCATCGGTTAAGCCCATTCAAATTACAGCGCCCGAGACCCTCGCGTCGCTCATCAATCGCCGCGTGGCCTTTCTCACCGACTACCAAAACGCCGCCTATGCGGCCCGCTACCAGTCACTCGTGCAGCGGGTGGCTGCAGCAGAGCAACAGGCAACCGGTACCCAACGCCTTGCCCAGGCAGTGGCCCGGTACTTCTTTAAGCTCATGGCCTATAAAGATGAGTACGAGGTCGCGCGCCTGCATACCCGTCCAGAATTTATTGCCGAACTCAAGAACCAGTTTGAGGGCGACTTTCGCATCGTGCACCATCTGGCGCCGCCGCTTTTTTCACGGCGCAATGACAAGGGTGAGCTCGTAAAGTCTCGGTATGGCCCCTGGGTGCGGTTTGCCATGCGGCTTCTTACACCGCTGAAAATTCTGAGGGGCAGTAGGCTGGATGTCTTTGGCTATTCCGAGGAACGACGCACTGAACGCGCGCTCATCAGCCGCTATGAGGCAACCGTCTTAAAAGCATTGCCGCAGCTTCGTGCCGATACTCTGGAATCTTTCGTGCAATGGGCCCGTATCCCCGAGAAGATTCGAGGATACGGCCACGTAAAACACCGTCATCTTCAGGCAGTGTCCGCCGAGTGGCAGACACTGGAAGATGCGATTACTGCGGGTGTTACACCTTCAGGTCATACCGGTCGGCGTTCATCACCTTAACCCAGGCCGCGACAAAGTCCTCGACAAACTTTTGCTGGTTGTCATCCTGGGCATAGAGCTCGGCATACGAACGTAAGACCGAGTTCGAGCCAAAGACCAGGTCGACACGGGTGGCAGTGAACTTCGCCTTGCCTGTCTTACGCGCAACAATGTCGTAGCTGTTCTTGCCAGTGGGCTTCCAGTCATAAGACATGTCGGTAAGGGTGACAAAGAAGTCGTTGCTCAAGACCCCCACACGATCGGTGAACACGCCATGGGCGGTGCCGCCGAAGTTCGTGCCGAGTACCCGCATGCCCCCGACCAAAACAGTCATTTCTTGGGCAGTGAGGCCCATGAGCTGGGTGCGATCGAGCAGCATCTCCTCGGGCATCACGGCATAAGACTTCTTCGCAAAGTTGCGATAGCCGTCGGCCAGGGGCTCAAGAACGCCCACGGACTCGACATCGGTCTGCTCTTGGGTGGCATCGCCACGGCCAGGATGGAAAGGCACGGTGACATTAACACCGCCGGCCTTGGCCGCCTGCTCAATACCGACATTGCCAGCCAGAACGATGACATCGGCCACGCTTGCACCGGTCTCTTTGGCAATCGCCTCGAGCTTGCCGAGCACCTTTGAGAGGCGGGCGGGCTCGTTGCCCTCCCAGTCCTTCTGGGGAGCCAAACGAATGCGGGCACCGTTGGCGCCACCGCGGTAGTCGGAGCCACGGAAGGTGCGCGCGCTGTCCCATGCAGTAGCAACCATCTCCGCAATCGAGAGGCCGCTCGCAGCAATCTTGGCCTTCACGGCAGCCACGTCGTACTTACTATTGCCGGCGGGAATCGGGTCTTGCCAGATCAGGTCCTCTTTGGGCACTTCGGGTCCAATGTAACGGGTACGCGGCCCCATGTCGCGGTGGGTCAGCTTGAACCATGCGCGGGCGAAGACTTCTGAGAAGTAAGCGGGATCTTTGTAGAATTTCTCAGAGATCTTGCGGTACGCAGGATCCATCTTCATGGCCATGTCTGCATCGGTCATGATCGGGTTGTAGCGGATCGAAGGATCCTCCACACCCACCGGTTTGTCTTCTTCCTTAATATTCTTGGGCTCCCACTGCCAGGCCCCCGCCGGGCTCTTTTTCAGTTCCCAGTCGTAGTTCAAAAGCAGTTGAAAGTAGCCGTTATCCCATTGGGTCGGATGCGTGGTCCATGCGCCCTCAATGCCGCTGGTCACGGTGTTACGCCCCACACCACGGCCCTTTTTATTGAGCCAGCCCAGGCCCTGTGCCTCAACCTCTTCACCCTCTGGACTCGGACCAAGATCAGCAGCACTGCCATTGCCGTGGGCCTTACCCACCGTGTGGCCACCAGCAGTAAGGGCAACGGTCTCCTCATCATTCATCGCCATACGGGCAAAGGTCACGCGCACATCGTGGGCCGTGCGTAAGGGATCGGGCTTGCCGCCCACACCCTCGGGGTTCACATAGATCAGGCCCATCTGCACTGCGGCCAACGGATTCTCCAGCGACTCACGGTTCTCACCAGCACCTTCGTAGCGATTGGCTGCAAGCCACTCTTTCTCAGAGCCCCAGTAGATGTCTTTCTCAGGATGCCATATGTCTTCACGGCCAAAGCTGTAGCCGTAGGTCTTCAAGCCCATAGACTCATAGGCGACGTTTCCAGCCAGAATAAGAAGGTCAGCCCAAGAGAGCTTGTTGCCGTACTTCTTCTTAATCGGCCAAAGCAGACGACGAGCCTTGTCAAGGTTGGCATTGTCAGGCCAGGAATTCAGGGGAGCGAAACGCTGCGCCCCCGTGCCGCCGCCACCGCGACCATCAGAAACCCGGTAGGTTCCTGCTGCATGCCAGGCCATCCGAATCATCAAACCACCGTAGTGGCCCCAGTCCGCTGGCCACCAGTCTTGGCTGTCAGTCATCAGGGCGGTGAGGTCCTTCTTTAACGCAGCAACGTCAAGCTTTTTAACCGCTTCACGATAGTTGAAGCCCTTGAGCGGATTGGTCTTGGTATCGTGCTGGTGCAAAATGTCGAGGTTAAGCGTCTTGGGCCACCAGGCCATGGGGCTCTGATCGCTGGTAGTGTTCCCCCCGTGCATTACGGGACACTGTGCCGAACTTGTCATAGGTTTCTCCTTTTGAAAAAATACATTGATAGATTATTTAAAACATCGAGCCTGGGCCAATTCTTTATGGCTATGGAATAGATAGCCTGAGCCTTTCGGCTCAGCCCCAGGTACTCCTCTATATGAACGCCTCTGTAATCGGTGCAGCCCTTTATGCTGTGGAAGTTATTGGAATTGCGGCCTTTGCCCTGTCAGGCATCATCGAAGCGGCCCGGCGTCGCATGGATGCCGTTGGCGTAACTGCGGTTGCTGGCCTGGCGGCATTCGGCGGCGGCACCCTACGCGACTTTCTACTTGATCGCCGGCCGCTCTTTTGGGTGGAACATAGCGAACTACTCTGGCTGGTACTTGCGCTCGCACTGGGCTCGCTCATTTTTCTCAGGGGTAGGCACTTAGCACTTACCGAACGGGCTATGCAGCTGCCCGATGCCATCGGACTCGGACTTGAGCAATGGCTCTGCCTGCTACTGGGCGCATCCTCAGCCACCTTGATGCGCGTGGCGGCAGTGCTTCGTGACTGGCGTATTCCCCAGTGGAAGACTGAGCAGTAAGAAAGCTAACCAGACTCTTGCACAAGGGAATCTTTCTGTCGGCCCCGCAGCATGCCTAGCAATACGCTTCCCACAACCATGGTAGCCGCGGCCCAAATAAGCCCCACGCGGTAATCGCCCGTTTTCTCTGCCAAGAGCCCCGTCGCTGCGGGGGCGAGAATCTGGGCTAGCCCATAGGCCAGCGTCATCTTGCCCATCATCTTTGCAGGACGCGTTGGGTAGTAGCGCCCGGCCATGGTGAGTACAAGACTCACCATGCCAACGAAGGTAGCACCAAAGATAACCGCGCCCACAAGATTGGTCACCAGGCCATGCGAGAACACGGGTGTGAGTATCCCCAGAACCTGCAAAAGGGCCGCGAGAATCAGTGCATCAAGGGTGCCAATACGGCGGGCAACGAGATCCCAGACAATACAGGCGGGGGCAGCACCAACCCCTATCGCAATAAACGCAATATTTCCCATCGCATCGAGACCCGCAAGGCGGTTTACGATAGCGACAATAAAGGTGGTGCTCACCACAAAGCCCACGCCTGCACAAAAATAGGCAGCCATAAACAATCGCAGCGCAGCGACTGATGGCGGACGGTCTTCGAGTCTTTGGCCTGTCTGATCAAAGGGGCTGGTGTCTACAGTGGGAAACCAGGCTAGGCTGGGTATAAGAAGCACCAGGGCAATAGCCGTAAAGACATACCATTGCGCCTGCCAGTCGAAGCCAGGGCTGAGACCCTCGACTACCACGGCAGCGCCGATCATGCCGAGCCCAATGCCACTAAAATGAAATCCCAGTTCGCTACGCAGGTTGTGGCGTATGAGCCAGTTTAAGATTAGCCCGGTTCCCAGCAGCATTCCCGCTGTTCCGCTCAGCCCCGCCAGAAACCGTGCCAGCATCCAGAGCACAAGGTTTTCGCTCATCCCCATCATAGCGGTACTGACCACGGCCATGACCAGGCCCCAACGAAAGAGTCGCATCTTGAAATGCAGGTCGGTAACGACAAAGGCCACCAGAGCCCCCGTAAGGTAGCCCGCATAGTTTATGGCGGCCAGCCAGCCCGCTTCCGCGATACCCAGGCCCGCCTGTTCCTGCATAAGTGGCAGCAGCGGTGTGTATGCAAACCTTGCGACGCCAAGCGTCAGCAGTAACGAGAAAATTCCCGCCGACAAAACCTGAAACCGACTAAGCGACGAGCTTGCCATGACACGTTATCTTACAGTGGAGGCGGGTTGCCCCACTTCAGACCGCACTCCGCGCTAACGTGCGATGCCGTTGCGCCTTTCCATGACCGCGCACACCGAAGCGGTGTCCTGCATCTCAAACCCCTGGGCTATCGCCTGCTCGTGCACCTGTGCCGCAATACGAAAAAGAGGGGTGTCCGCGCCAAGGGCATCTAGGTAGGCCCCAATAATCGATAAGTCCTTGTGCATCAGGCGGTGGGTTGCAGAAAGCCCCGTGAGGTAATCACCGGCCACCATCATCGGCCCGCGTACCTCAAAAATACGCGAGCTTCCTGCCCCGCCATAGACTGCCTTATAGGCTGATTCCGGGGTAACTCCCGCCTTCTGGGCAAATGCGAACGCTTCGGCAGCAGAGACGTTATGAATCGCAACCAACAAATTGGCGACATACTTCATCTTTGAACCGTTTCCAAAATCACCCAGGCAATGGGTGAGTCTGCCTATGGCCGAAAACGCAGGCACCATGCGCGCGATACCCGACTCCTCGCCGCTGGCATAGACGATCAGATCTCCTTTAACGGCCTGTGCACCGGTACCACTCACGGGGCAGTCAAGCAGCATGCCTCCGGCTGCCTGCAGGATGTCGCGCGCCTGCTGTTTGTCGGTCATCGCCAGGGTACAGGTATCCGCGACCACTACCTCGGAGATGCGCTCCCCCATTGCAGCCAATTCCATTGCAACATCATGCAGTGCCTGCGGACTGGGCAGAGAGGTGATGATTTCGTTGGCCCGCCGCGCAACATCGGCACTCGACTTGGCCAACTGCATGCCCTCCCCGGCCAAAACAGACGCCTTAGCGGAGTCAACATCGAAACCGACAACCTGGAACTGGTTTTTCAGGAGATTTCGCACATAGGAGGAACCCATGATTCCCAGGCCAATCACCCCAACGATCTGCTTCGGCATATCCAAGTCGTATCCTTCCAGAAAAAACCTTGCCCCTCGGGGCAATTCATGACTTAATCGCTAAGAACTTATTGGCAAGACCCTGAAAAGTCATCAGACTCACCAATGCGCTTATTGATCGAAAGATTAATTTCGCGCATAGTGCAATGCTACGCCTACTAAAACATGCAAGGAGACAAACATGGGAGATATTCGGGAAATCACTGCCCTGGACACGGCACACGGTCAGGATGCGCGGGCTGCAAACACCGACCACAGGGCCATCCCAGTCGTCGATCTCGGGCCCCTCATGCGCGGAGAGCCAGGGGCTGCAACCTGCATCGCGTCAGACTGGCGGCATACCTGTGAGAACCTAGGGTTTTTCTGCATCGTAAACCACGGCATCGACAAAGCCCTAATTGACGACATGGAGCGGCAGTCACGGCGCTTCCATGATGCCCTTAGCATTGATCAGAAAATGGCGGTTCAGGTCACCCGAGATCAAAAGGGCTTCGTGCCGTCAAAGGCCACCATCATTACCCACTCGTCTTATCACGCACATACCAAGCTTGACAGCGTCGAGTGCTTTGTCGTGGCTACCGACTTCCCCGCCGAACATCCCGAGGTTCAAAAGGGTACGCAGTTCTATGGCCCCACTCCCTGGCCCAACGAAGACGATCTTCCCGGATTTCGTAAATCGGTCAGCCAATATATGAAGGCTATTAAGGCTCTGGGTGTACGACTGCTCCCGGTCTGGGAAGAGGCGCTAAATCTGCAACCGGGATTTTTCAAGCCTTTCTTTACCGACCCCTACTGCTATCTTCGTATCGCAAAGTACCCCAAGGTCGACTTTGTACAGAACAATGAGTTTGGGCTCGGCGCCCATGCCGACACCGGGTTCATGACATTTCTACCCCCCGCTCGAGAGGCGGGTCTTCAGATTCTCGACACCGATAAGAAGTGGTTCTGGCCCATCGTACCCAAAGACGCAATCATCGTAAACACCGGGCAATTTCTAGCGCGCTGGTCCAACGAACGGTTCCGCGCAACGCCCCACCGTGTCTTGCCACCAAAAGACAACGATCGCTATTCGTTTGCCTGCTTTGTCAATACCAACCTAGAGGCAGTTGCGGAGTGTCTGCCCAGTTGCCTTCCCAAAGACGCGCCACCCAAATACCCGGCGCAGAGCTATTGGTCATTTTTTGAGTGGTACATGAAACGCACCTATGTGCACTACAGCGACTTCACCGATTCCGCCGCAGAGAAGGAAAATGCCACAGGCTAGTGGGCAGCCCCTTGGGGGCTGCCCTAGGCCGCATGAACAGCAGATATAGAAGCGGCACTACGAAAAGCGTCAAAAGAGTCGAGACCGCGAGGCCCCAGACAATACTTGCTGCAACCGGCCCCCAGAGAAGACTCTTTCCTCCAAGCCCAAAGGCAAGTGAAAAGAGCCCGGCAATTGTGGTGGTGGCGGTAATCAGAACCGGAACGACTCGTCTGCGCCCTGCCCCAATAACCGCATGAGTTGCCGACAGGCCTGCGACAAGTCGGGTATTTGCGGCATCGATGAGCACGATGGCCGAATTCACAGCAATACCGCACAAGGCGATAACGCCATACAGGGTGTAGAGCGATAAGGGATTTTGTGAGATTGCAAGGCCGTAGGCCACCCCCGTAAAGGCCAAGGGTACCGACACCAAGACCATCAAAGGCTGCCAGTAACTTTTAAACTGGGCTGCCAAAATGAGATAGATCAGGCCGATTCCCAAGAGAAACAACGACTGCATGGCCGCTAGGCTCTCTTCGATGTCTTCAAGTTCCCCGGAGAAATCAAGGTCAATTCCCGGATGCTGACCACGAATCTTGTCCCATTCCTGCGCGATAAACTGGTTCGCAGCCCTGGTGTCGGTCTGGTCTTTGTCCAGGTTGGCCTCTACCGTCACGGTACGTCTTAGGTTGTAATGCCGGATAGCGCCTCGGCCGGGCACTACGTCGGCCTCAACCATATCCCCGAGTCGGGCCAGCCCGCCCCCGGGCAAGGCTATCTGCTGGGTCAGCAGGTCCTCAAGACCCCGGCGCACCGGGTCGCCCGGGACCGAGTCGGCAGACCGAATTCGCAGGGCAATCCGATCGCCCTCATCACGCGTAAACGACAAGACCTCGCCATCCACACTAAGCCGCACCAGTCGCGCGAGCTGGGCCGCAGACAGCCCCATCTGCTGAAGGGCCTGGGTATCCGCAACCAGCTGCAGCTGCGGCCGGCCTGGCTGCCCATCATCCTGTATATCGGTAGCCCCAGGCACCCTGCGGACAATGTCTTTGACCGCAGCAACCGCCGCCTCTATTTCAGGGAAACGATCACCCCTAACCTTTACGTTAATGGGCTTTCCCGAAGGCGGACCACCCGAGATCACCGTAAAGCTTTTGTTCGCCCGACCCGGCAGAGCCTCGATAGCGCTACGCATCTCTTCAACAACCACCTGAACATCCCGCGAGGCCTCCGATCGAGGCTGCAGGGAGACAGTGACCTGGCCATAGGCATCTCCCCAGATCTGCTCGGTATCGGTGAACTTCAAGCCGGCCGTTGCGGTTACCGCGCGTGCCTCTAGTCCCGGGCCGACTCCTGCAAGCTGACGACGTACCGCCTGTTCGACCGCTTCCGTCTCTGCGAGGGTCTCATACAAGGTGGCATCGGCAGGCATGTCTACATTTACATAGAAAAGACGAATAGGATCAAAGGCAAAAAACTGTACGCGCACCAGTCCGGTTACCACCAGCCCTACCGCGAGGGCCAGACTCGCCAGGGCCGCAACCGCGGAGGCCTTTGGCCGCCGTAAGACCTTAACCAGAAGCTGACCATACCGAAGGCGTAGCATCCGATTGAATCGAACCCGCCAGGCAGGATGACTCGTCAGAGCGAGCGATCCCGGTGCCGGGCGAGACACCCCCAACGACGAGACGTGCACCGGAGCAATCCAGAATGCCTCGGCAAGTGAGATTAAAAGCGCTAGCGTGACCACAAAAGGGATCACAAACATAAACTTTCCAACAATTCCCGGAAGCAGCATCAATGGCAAAAACGCCGCAATAGTGGTCACCACAGACGCAAGCACCGGTTTCCATACCTCAGCCACGGCATCGATGCTCGCCTGCACCGCCTGGGCACCGCGCATGATCCGATAATAAATCGCCTCGACAATCACCACGGCATCGTCAACGATCATACCCAGTGCAATGACCACACCCAGCAGTACTGAGACATTCAGGGTGTAGCCTAAGGCACCGAGTACCGCGAAAGAACCTAGCAGAGAAAACGGGATACCCAGGGCCACGATCACACTGATCCGAGCACCCAGAAATAGCCAACAGACTGCCAATACAAGCAGCATGCCCAGTAAGGCATTACGCTGCATCACATCGATAGCCTCGCGGGTAGGCACAGTCTGGTCATCGGTGAGTACCAGCGAAAGACCCTGAGCCTTGAGCTGCTCATTCTGTAAGGCAATGTAGCCATCCAGACGCTCGACTAGGTGCAGCGTATTTACACGCGACTTCTTGGTAACAGAATACAAAATAGCGGTCTGCCCGTCTGAGGAGGCTAGTTGCTCTGCAGGCGCCCGTGACCGCTCCACCCGGGCAACATCGCCCAGCCTAACCGACTGCGCGAGGCGAGAGCCAGATGCCCCCGCGACGGCGATGCGCAGTTCTGCCAAGGCCTGTGGATCGGTCTGTACACCCTTAAGGCTTACTACCCATGCGCCATCCTGCGTAGTCAGGCTTCCGGCAGCAGTATCCCTCCAGTATCCAGATAAAGCGTCACCAAGATCCAGCACCGTAAGCCCGCGAGCCGCTAATGCCTGGGGGCTGGGGCTTACCAAAACCTCCGCGTCGCGTAACCCCGAGGCGAAGACACGATCCACCCCTTTGATGCGCTCAATATCCGTTTTGATCCGGCGGGCATTGCGTCTGAGAACCTCATCGTCGGCCTGTCCCGTGAGCATGAGCGAGGCTGTGGGAAAGCCATTGGAGGTCGTGATCTCCGTCACTACAGGGTCTTTAACCTCTCGGGGCAGTTCGCTACCTGTCTTATTCTGAATCTCCCGCCGAAGATCATTCATCCGCTTATCAAAGGCTGCGTCAGATAACTCCTGAAAACGAACAAGAAGTGTGGCTACTCCTTCGCGCGCAGTTGATAAGACAAACCGGATATCGGAAACATTGCTGATCGCGTCTTCCAGGGGGTTCACCACCAGGCGCTCGACATCCTCGGCACTCGCGCCTGGCATATTTGCGCTGATCGCAACCCAGTTAAAGTTGATCTCGGGATCCTGCTCTCGGGGCATCGATAGAAAACTCATCAGCCCAAGAAGCAGCACGACCACAAAGGCAATATTGGCCAGTGGTCGGTTACTGAGAAGCGCCTGAAAGAAGGTCACGTGCGGGCTGCGATCTCTCGCGTACGGAGTTAAGGCTGAACGCGCACGAGACCGGCATCCACTTGCTGGCCATCCTGCAGACTATCCTGACCCCGCACCACTACAAGCGAGCCGGCTTCTAAGCCTGCGACCTTATCAAGCCCTGCAGGCCGCCCCTCCTGCGCAAACGGTAATGGTACAAAGCGCACGATGTACGACTGCGCCGTTTTGCTCAGCACGAAAATTCCCAGAGCCGACCCGCGACGAACCAATACTGCGCGGGGTATCTCCGACTGAGCGCCCTTCCAGACAAGCTTCCCCGTGACACCCGATAGCGGGCGTTGACCAGCGGGAAGCAGACCGAGGCGCACCGTCTGGGCTCGCGAAGGCATCAGGGCAACATCACTAATGCGAAGAATGCGCAGCTGCGACTCCCCCGAGGCCCACCGAAATACGATCGAACGGGCGGCTCTGAGGCTCTGCACCTGTTCTGCGGAAAGGCGGGCCTCAACCTCCACAGAAACCGGGTCTGAGAGTAAAAAGGCGACCGAACCTGCTGCAAGGGTCTCTCCTTTCTGGGCAAATCGCTCCAGTACCACTCCCGCGAAGGGCGCATGCAATACGGTCTTCTCAATTGCCCGCTGAGCAAGGTTTGCTCGGGCATTTGCCGCAGCAAAATCGGACTGGGCAAGCGCCCTTTCTGTTGCCCTTTGCAAGAGCGCCTCTTGCGAGAAAAAGCCTTGGGCCACCAGCCCTTCGGCTCTTTTGTACTGTGCATCGGCAAGCGCCAGCCGGGCTTGGGCGGCCTCGACCTGTGCCTTCGCCTGGGCAAGGTCAAGCTGGGCATCTCGGTCATCTAAAGACAACAACCGATCGCCCTTCTGAACCCGACTACCGACATCTGCATGCCAGTCACGCACCACCCCCGCAGACTCAACCGCAAGCCGGGCGGCATTGAGCGACATGACTTCTGCAAAAGCATCGTGTTCGGAAGTCTGCACGACTCGCGAAAGACGATCGACCTGCAAGGCAACGCCGGTGGCCACCTGGGTCGGGCCAGAGGCATAGGTTTGGCTCGAGGGCGAGGCACTGACGATCAGAAACGCAGACGATAAAGCCTGCGCAATACGCCGTATGGGAAAAGTCATGAGGCAAGGATATCCTAGCTTTTCGTAATTATCGGGATGGTATGGAAGCCTTGCTCGTCTCAACTGGAGTTGTTGCACTGGCCGAAATCGGCGACAAGACACAGTTGCTAGCGTTTGTCCTCGCGGCTCGGTTCAAGGCGCCACGGCCAATCATTCTGGGTATTCTTCTGGCTACCCTTGCCAACCATGGGGTTGCTGGAGCCCTAGGCGCCTGGATTACCACCCTGCTTAGCCCTGCGCTTTTAGGCTGGATTCTGGGCTTGGGCTTTCTTGCCATGGCCATATGGACCCTTGTACCCGACAAGCTTGAGAATACCGATACCAGCACCGCCACGCGCTGGGGGGTATTTGGTACAACCTTCATTACCTTTTTTCTCGCAGAAATGGGGGATAAAACACAGATTGCCACTGTGGCACTGGCGGCCCACTACGCGCTACCCGTTGTTGTCGTGATCGGTACCACGATAGGCATGCTGATCGCCAATGTGCCCGCGGTATTTGCCGGCGAAAGGCTCTCCACGAAGATCCCCTTGAGGCTCATTCGGGCAATTGCAGCATCCCTGCTTGCCCTGCTAGGCCTCCTCACTCTTTTCGGGGGACGGTATCTGCAGAGCTAACGGCGATAGGCCACCACATGGTCAACCTCGAGCCTGATGCCAATCTTCTCGCCCACCGCGTGATTATGGTGCGACGGCACGAGGGCGAGCACCTGGGCACCGCTCGGAAGCCTCAGAGTATAGATAAACTCCGCACCCCGAAAAGCCTTACGCGCCACCTCCGCGACCATCAGACTGTCATCATCATGCACGATATCGTCCGGGCGAATCAGCACCTCAACCGTGTCTCCGGTATGAAAAAGCGTCTGAGCCCCTGCCTCGTATTCGCTTGCCTTGCCAGCTGCAAGGTTGCCAAGTTCAATCGCTATCTGGTCACCCGAAAGAACCTTCCCGGGCAGAAAGACTCCCTGGCCGATAAAGTCTGCAATAAATCGGGTGTGCGGCTCGTGGTACAGGTTGTAAGGGGTATCCCACTGTTGAATCACACCATCGGTCATCACGCCCACGACATCGGCAATGGCAAAGGCCTCAAACTGGTCATGGGTCACAAGAAGTCCGGTAATTGCTTCGTTCTTAAGAATCTCACGAACCTCCAAGGCAAGCTTCTCGCGAAGCACGACATCGAGGTTAGAGAAAGGCTCATCAAGCAGCAGCAGCCGAGGCTGGGGGGCTATAGCCCGGGCCAGCGCAACCCTCTGCTGCTGCCCGCCGGAAAGCTCGTGGGGATAGGCATGCGCCCGCCCCGTGAGGCCCACTGTTTCCAACATTACCGCCAGACGCTCTGCCCGGGAATCGGGGTCAAGATGTCGCAGCCCAAAGGCGATGTTGCCTGCCACCGTAAGGTGGGGGAACAGGGCATAGTCCTGGAACATCATGCCGATCTTGCGAGCCTCTGGGGGCTCTACCTTGCCAGAGATGCTGACCTGCTGCCCATCGAGATAGATCTCGCCCTCGGTGGGCGCATCGAATCCTGCTATGAGGCGAAGTACTGTGGTCTTACCGCAGCCCGAGGGGCCCAGTAGACACCCAAGCTCTCCAGCGGCCAGTGCGAAGCTCACCCCTTTGAGCACTTCTTTAGAGCCAAAGCGATGGGCGAGTGATCTGACTTGCAGCGCGAGTGTCATTCAGAACCACAGTCTGGAAGAAACAAGGGAGTCTGGTCTCGGGACGGAAGAACCATCTAAACAAATGCGAATAATTCTATTTTACAATAAGGGGGCTGGCAATAAATTGAACGGGCAATAATTTGAAAATCCCAGCCATCGTCTTATCGGTTGTTCTCGATACCCTTCAGTGCTGGCCTGCATGACTGCCTACCGAACCCGATACCCTCCCCTGCTCATTACCGCGATTTTCATGGCGCTGCTGGTGTCTATGCCCGTGATCAGCATCGTGTTTCATGCATTGCAGACAGCTTCCGGGGGCGTCTGGTCTCATCTGGTCAGCACGGTACTGGGCGACTACGTTTTCAATAGTGTCGCTCTGGCTCTAGGTGCGGGGCTTGGTGCGGCCGTGCTCGGAACAGCCACTGCCTGGATAGTCGCCATGTATCGGTTCAGGGGGCAAAGCTTTTTACAATGGGCACTGCTGCTACCTCTGGCCATGCCCACCTATGTCATTGCCTATGCCTACACCGATTTTTTCCAGTACGCAGGCCCTCTTCAGACGCAGCTGCGGGACTGGTTTGGCTGGACACGCAGCGACTACTGGTTTCCCGAAATTCGATCGCTACCGGGCGCCATCGTTATCTTCAGTCTAGTCTTTTATCCCTATGTATACGTTCTGGCGCGAGCGGCCTTTGTAGAACGGTCCGCATCTCTTATTGACGCGGCTCGCTGCCTCGGATGTAGCCCCAGAGAGGCGTTTTTTCGAGTCGCGCTTCCGCTGGCACGACCGGCAGTGGCAGGAGGAGTCGCCCTCGTGGTCATGGAGAGCCTTGCGGAGTTTGGGGCGGTCTCGTACTTTGGCGTACCCACCTTTACAACAGGCATCTACCGCGCCTGGTACAGCTTCGGCGACCCCGTGGCGGCCTCGCAACTTGCCGCGAGTCTTTTGGGTGTGGTTGCGCTGGCTCTGGTTCTAGAGCGGGCAAGCCGAGGGCGGGCCACTTTCGATGACAAAGGGGGAAGACCACGACCACGGCCCGTGTTGTCAATTCCGCGCGCGATCCTGGCCTGGTCGCTTTGTTCCGTGCCCCTAATAGGAGGGTTCGTTCTCCCTGCAGGCCTTCTGCTGTCCATGGCCGCTAGTGAGGGCGATCGAGAGTTTGGCATGAAGTATCTATCCCTTGCGGGAAACAGCCTTGTTTTGGCGGTGACGGCAAGCCTGCTCACCCTTGGGGTAGCGCTTTTGCTCGGTTATGCGGGCCGGCTCCATCCTGGCCGACTTACCACAAGCGTTAAACGGTTTGCCGCACTGGGTTATGCGGTCCCGGGCACTGTGATCGCCGTGGGCGCACTGATCCCGCTGACCGCTCTTGATCACCTGCTTATCAATTGGGCGCAGAGGCATCTCGCAGAAGACATAGGGCTGGTAATCACCGGATCCGCAATCGCACTCGTATTTGCCTACCTTGCCCGTTTTCTTGCAGTAGCGCTTAACGCCATTGAGGCCAGCCTCTCAAGGTTACGACCAAGCATTGACGAGGCGGCCCGCAGCCTT
Source organism: Betaproteobacteria bacterium (assembly GCA_016868305.1). Lineage (GTDB taxonomy): Bacteria > Pseudomonadota > Gammaproteobacteria > Burkholderiales > Burkholderiaceae_A > Hahnella. The sequence goes on from VGHK01000005.1 coordinate 46,759, forward strand.
GGCGAAAAAGGAATTGGCCTGCTCGCCCGGGTACACATCCCACTGCTCTCGGGGGGAATCATCTCAGGCATGCTTCTGGTGTTTGTGGATGTCATGAAAGAGCTGCCCGCTACTATCGTGCTACGGCCTTTTAACTTCGAAACTCTAGCCACCCAAGTCTACATTCTGGCCGCTGATGAACGCCTCGCCGAGGCTGCAACCCCTTCCTTGATAATCGTCGCGGTCGGGCTGCTGCCTGTCATTCTGCTGTCACGTACCCTTCGATCCTAGCGCCCATTTACCGCCACCCCGCCTGATCGATAAACTGCTGCGCCTTGGGCGAGTATTGTGCCAGCGCCCCTGCACGCAGACCATCCACCTTAAACCCGCCGAGCTTTTCAAGATAGGGGTTGTTGGGCTTTGCTGACCTCACCACGGGCCACTCATTGTTACCATTGGCAAAGTAAAACTGCGCCTCATCGGAAGTGAGGTACTCGAGAAACTTCTGGGCAGCAACCTTATTCGGCGCAGTCTTGAGCATGCCTCCCCCCGAAATGTTGACATGGGTGCCCTTGCCATTCTGATCCGGAAAGACAATACCTACGCGACGCACAACCTCCTGATCTGCGGGCTTATCTGAGGCCATTAGGCGTGCAAAGTAATAATGGTTGCTTAGGGCAAGATCGCATTCGCCCGCGGCCACAGCACGAATCTGATCGGTGTCGCCACCCTTGGGGGCACGTGCCAGATTCGACACTACGCCTCTGGCCCAGGACAACGCCTTATCATTGCCATGGTTATAGATAATCGATGCCATTAGGCTTCGGTTGTAAACATGCCCCCCGGAGCGCACACAGACCCTGCCCATAAACTTTGGGTCAGCAAGGTCGGCATAGTTTTGAACATCGGCCGGGTTAACCTTATCCACGTTGTAAAAGATCGTACGGGCGCGATAAGAAAATCCAAACCACCTGTCGTCCGTGCCCCGAAACTGGATGGGAATACGATCCCGAATCAGTGTTGAGTTTATTGAGACAAAAAAGCCTGCGTCGTCTGCCGCCTGCAGGTTTGCGGCATCGACCGTGATAAAGACATCTGCAGGACTGGCACTACCCTCACGGCGTATGCGCTGGATAAGCTCATCTTCCTTGCCATCGATGCGATTGACCTTGATGCCCGTAGCCTTGGTGAAGTTGGCATAAAGGATCTCGTCAGACTGGTAGTGGCGAGAGGAGTACAGGTTGAGAACCTGTTGTTGTGCGGTGACTGCACCGGAAAGAAAGAGCCCAGAAGCCAGGGAGACAACCAGAGTGCGAAAAATCATGAAGTCCTCAGCAGAAAAAGGTTGGTTGCGACACCATGCCACCCGTGCATACGGAGTTACCCCGAAAGTTTGGGCATAGCCACGACAACCTAATATTAATGAGATTCGTTCGCATTTGCAACAAGACGGGGAATTCACTCACCCCCTGCACCCGGGCACGCCCTCTGGAAAGGGTAGCCGATAGCCCGTCACCGCCTCCTGCAAAGCCTTCCGGCAGGCATCACCCAGGCCCCTCAGGGCTGCCCAAGGCAAAAATAAGGTCATAATTCAATCTTATCCTCGTCCATCCACCCCAACCCACCCCGACACCGCAATGACGCAAACCACCCCCTCTCCCCAACAGCGACCACGGATTATGCGGATTTTTATTGCCGGAATCCTCGCGATACTGCCACTCTTAGCCACCGCTGTTCTGTTCATCTTTACAGCAAAAATCGCGATCGAGTGGTTTGGACCATCCAGCGGATTTGGCAAGATACTGATTGCTATGGGATTCGGAGTAACTGGGTCTGAGTGGGCGGGCTATGCCATCGGACTAGCGCTGGTATGCGGCCTGATTTTCGTACTCGGGTTCGTAGTAGAAAAAGGTCTGCAGAAATGGTTCCATAGCCTTGTCGATGGCCTGGTTGGCAGAATTCCTGTTGTTAGAACCGTCTATGAAACCATCCGTCAGTTTCTTAACCTGGTTGCTCGTAAAGATAACAACGAGGCTCTCAACAGCATGCAACCGGTATGGTGCCAGTTCGGCGGCAAGAGCGGTGTTACCGCACTTGCCCTACTCTCGTCATCTCAGCCGGTATATGTGAATAGTCAGCTTTGTTATGCAGTAATTATTCCGACGGCCCCGGTGCCCATTGGCGGTGGACTACTTTTCGTCCCCGTCGACTGGATTGCCAATGCCGACATTGGCATGGACGCCCTGACAAGTATCTATGTTTCCATGGGCGTTACTGCGCCGCAGTTCATCAAACCGGTACCATCCATCGCCACGCCAGTCACGCCCGGTACAGCGTCAAACCCTGGAACCTAGACCCCCTTAACGAGATCACTACTTTTCGAGGTTCTTATGCCCGTAACCAAACTCGCCCATTATTCGGTACGCACAACAGACATCGACGCCTCCAGGCACTTTTACACTAAGGTGCTAGGCTTTAGAGAAGGATTCCGACCTGCCTTTAAGTTCCCAGGAATCTGGCTCTACCACGGCGAAGATGAGGCGGACTACGGAGTGGTGCATATTGTTGGCATCGATCCAGACAATCCTGAGGGGCTCACCGACTATCTCGGTGAGATAGATCCAGGCACCCTTCACGGTAGTGCGGCTGTAGACCATTTGGCATTTCTTGCCAAAGACCTTGCTCAGATGCGGGCAACCTTAGGGCGCGAAAAGATCGCGTTCCGCGAACGTACGGTGCCAGATCTCGGTCTACATCAGGTCTTTTTCGAAGACCCCTCCGGAGTAACAATCGAACTCAACTTTCCCGTATCAGAGGCGGCCGTCTAGAGCACAACCAGCTGAGGTCCGCGACGCCGGGTAGCGTTTGTCGCGATAAAAATCGGGGTATAGGCAGCCAGCGGTCGGGGCCTTGAAATCCGAAAAATCATCACCACCTTTCGGGATGTAAGGTGCCTTCGGGGCCTTGCTTTCCCTTTTTAACTCGCTTTCTTTTAAAGGAGTATTTTGATGAACTATTCATTTGGTCGTGACCTGCTTCTCTCTTCGGTGGGATTCGAGCGCCTGCTTGACACTTTCTCTGAAATGGAAAAGTCAGGAACCGGCAATCTTGCGCCAAACTATCCCCCGTACAACATCGTTAAGCAGTCAGAAAATCAGTACGTCATTGAGTTGGCTGTCGCTGGCTTCAAGCGCGAGGAGATCGAAATCACCGCAGAGGCCACCAAGCTCAGTATCGTCGGCAAAATTGCAACACCGCGTAATGGGGAGTTCTTGCATCGGGGCATCGCCACCAGAGACTTTCGGCACGAATTCACCCTGGCAGAAACAGTGGTAGTGCGGGCCGCAGACCTCGTGGGTGGTCTCTTGGTGGTACGCCTTGAAAACGTGATTCCAGAAGAGAAGAAACCACGCAAGATTCTCATCGGGGCAACCGAGCCTTCACTGGTAATCGAAAACCAGCAGGCAAGAGCAGCATAAATCTTGTGGTTAACAGGGGGGATTCATTCCCCCTCACCTCGCCTTCGAAATTAGCTCAGTGCCAAAGGTCCTAGTTCTTATGGGCCGCCAACACGGCTTTTACAAGCGCATAAAGCCCAGGTAGATCATTGCGAACCGTCCTCCAAACTATTTCGAAATCAATCTTGTCATAGCCATGGGAAAGGCGATTTCGCATTGCATACATAGCCTGCCTGGGGATGTCGGAATTCGAGGCAGCGAAGCCAGGATTAACTCTCTGAATGTTATTGGCAGCTTCGCCAATTACCTCAATATTTCTCGCCACAGCGTCTTGCAACAACTCGCTTTTAAGGAAGGCGGCATCATCAACGCTGTTAAATGTCGCTCAATCCGTTCGATTGCGGAGAGTATGTGCTCCAGATAGTCGATAAGACGCAAAGCCTTGTTCATAGAGGCACCGCCTCAGCTAGAACGACATGACGAAATTTTTCGGGCAAAGCTTTTGGCGTCAGAACATCAACTTTCACACCCAGTAGCGCCTCAAGTTCAACTTGAATTTTTGCTACATCCATCAGCGACGTTTTCGGGGTGGGATCAATTAAGATGTCGAGGTCACTCTGATCACTGTCAGCACCGTGGACGACTGAACCAAATACCCTTGGATTCAGAGCGTTGTGGCTCTCTACTATCGAGCGTATGACTGCGCGCTTGGCCTGCAAAGCAATTGATGGCTTCATGACGACTTTCACCGCCGGAAGTGATACGGGGTCAATAAACTGCGCTGCTACAAGAACTAGTGGCTCCCCGACCTGGGCTCGAACCAGGGACCTACGGATTAACAGTCCGGCGCTCTACCGACTGAGCTATCGGGGAAAGAATAAGGTTAAAGGTGGTAAACACCTGTTAAACCGGACTGCCTTAGATTGCGCTAGCCCAGATTACCCTCAAATTGTAACAAAGATCAGCTGAGCGGGCGCAACCCTTTTTACCCAAGTTCCTCTGACGACCTTAGTTTGCTATTCTTCAATTATTCAAAAAGTCCCCCGCCACCGCTCCCCATCACCCTAAGGTCTGCGTTCACCATGAAAATTCCGGCAAGTGCAAAGTCTATCGTTCCGTTCCTGATCACGTTTTTAGCATCGGGGCAGGTCCTCGCCCAGCCTCCCGGCAGCGGATATGTCCGCGACGGATCGGGCTCCGTGGTGCGCAGCGGGTTTGGCTTCTGTGTCACCACGGGGTACTTTACCCAGAGCCTTGCCACTGAGGAATGCGACCCCAGTCTAGCCAAGCCGCCGGCGCCCGCGCAAGCGCCGGCCCCCCCACCCCCCGCCCCGCCGGCGCCTGCTGCTGCAACACCGCCAACACCATCGCCAGCGCCCGCCTCTATTCCGGTGGTCGTGCCTGCCGCGCAGAATGTCACCTATAAGGCAGACAGCTTTTTTGACTTCGATCGGTCAGCGGTAAAGCCTGAAGGCCAGGCCGCCTTGCGCAATCTTTTGTCGCAAGCAAAAGGCGCAACCATCGAGCAGATTCGTATTGAGGGCCACACCTGCTCCACAGGGCCTGCAAACTACAATATGGCGCTCTCGTTACGCCGGGCGGAGGCAGTGAAAGCATTCCTGGTTAAAGAAGGGGTTCCAGCCGACAAGATCGTTACCGAAGGTTTTGGGGAATCACAGCCCACAGCCTCGAACACCACCTCGGAGGGGCGTAGCCGCAACCGCCGGGTTGAGGTTCAGTTTGCAGGAAGTCGCATTGCGCGCTGAACCGCGGGCCGGAAATGTCGACCAGGGCGAACTTCTTAAGTTCAGTGCCCTTGCCAGTCGCTGGTGGGACCCCAACAGCGACTTCAAACCGCTGCACCGTATCAACCCTTTGCGCCTAGGCTGGATAGACGGCTTATGCCCATTGGCAGGAATAAAGGCGCTCGACGTTGGTTGCGGAGGCGGCATTCTGGCCGAAGCAATGGCACAAAAAGGAGCCACGGTAAAGGGCATTGACCTTGCTGAGAAGCCGCTTAAGGTCGCGGAGCTTCATAGTCTGGAGTCAGGGGTGACGCTAGACTACGAGCGGATCGCTACGGAGGCTCTGGCTGCGAGAGAGCCAGGCCGATACGCACTGGTAACCTGCATGGAGATGCTTGAACACGTGCCCGACCCCGGGGCCATTGTGAGCGCCTGCGCCACCCTGGCCCAGCCCGGTGGCACCGTCGTGTTTTCCACTCTGAACCGCAACCCAAAAAGTTTCCTGTTTGCCATCGTCGGGGCGGAATACATTCTGCGCCTATTGCCGCGCGGCACCCATGAGTATGAAAAGTTTATAAAGCCCTCGGAGCTCGCAGACTACGCACGGGCGGCAGGTCTGCAGCTTCTGCAAATGGTGGGCTTGCACTACAACCCCTTTACCCAGGTCTATTCTCTCGGGCGCAATGTAGACGTCAACTACATCATGGCCTTTCGTAAGTCAGACACAGCCTAAGGGCAGCATTGTTTATGTCGCAGAACCTTGCCTACAACCCAGACCTGCAGGCTAATAACTGGCCTAGGGCGCAGCCCCGCCCCGACTGGCAGGCGCGCTGGAGGGCTCAGAGCCGACAGGCAGTTTTGTTTGATTTAGACGGAACGCTGTTAGACACCTCAGCAGACCTCGGTGCGGTCGCAAATAGCCTTAGGGCAGACTTTGGGTTGGAGCCACTGTCACTTGATGTGCTGCGGCCCTTCACCTCCCAAGGCGCCCGGGGAATGATTTTTAGGGGCCTTGACGTCAGCGATACCGACCCCCGCTACCCCGCGCTGCGAGAAACCTTCCTAAGCCGATATCAGGAGCATCTCTGCGTCCACACCCAGTTCATGCCGGGCCTTGAGGATCTGGTTAGTAACATTGAGGCGGCTGGTCTGCCCTGGGGCATCGTAACCAATAAGTTTTCCCGGTTCACAACGCCTCTTGTCGCAGCCTTGGGGCTTACCCCTCGTATGGCCGTCTGTGTATCAGGCGACACAACGGCCCATGCAAAACCCCACCCCGCCCCCTTATTGCACGCCTGCTCGCAGATAGACTTGCCGCCTGAGGCCGTGGTGTATGTGGGCGATGATCGCCGGGATATCCAAAGTGGGTTTAATGCCGGCTGCTTTACAGTGGCAGTAAACTTTGGGTTCGGCAGCGTCGGCGAACCTCTTCATCAGTGGGGAGCCGATGCCATAGTGGAAGACGCCCAGGCTCTGACCACGATTCTGCTTGCGACATAGAAATAACAGGCCTACACTCAAGCTGTCTGTGGCGCCATGGCATTTGTTTCTCTGAACCAATGCTTACGAGCTCGGGCTGAGAAATTGCCGGGTGGGCGTGAGCGTTCCACCGTCGAATGAACCCGAAACCTGGCTGACTCTACCCACCTGAACCGCGGTTCAGGAGTCTCAGGGCCGTGGAGGGCCACAGGCACTTCCCGAGCAATATTCTGATAGTCTGGCGGGCTGAAGTGGGTGAGCCCCATATCTCTTTTGTGCCTGCTCGTCTCATGCAAAACCTTTCTAAGTCCTCGTCTCAGTCTTCTTCCCCATCTAATCAGGGCCGGGTATTGTTTGACTTTCCCCGGCAAAACGCCGCGGGAAGCGTATGCACAGCCCAGGCCTGGGCACGAGTTCCCGAGCCCGTAGAGGGCAGCCGAAAAGAGGCGCTACTAACGGAGATCAAGGGGCAGCTCATAGCCCGTAACGCAGTCCTCATAGCCCACTATTATGTCGACGGTGCAATACAAGATCTGGCATGGGAGTCTGGCGGGTTCGTTGCAGATTCCCTGGAAATGGCTCGGTTCGGTAGGCAGCATTCAGCGCAGACCCTGGTAGTAGCCGGTGTGCGGTTTATGGGCGAGACGGCCAAGATTCTCTCCCCCGAAAAAACGGTTCTCATGCCCGATCTAGAGGCAACCTGCTCACTCGACCTGGGCTGCCCTGCCGAAGACTTTGCGGCATTTTGCGATGCGCACCCTGAGCGCACGGTGGTGGTCTATGCCAATACCAGTGCGGCAGTAAAGGCCCGGGCGGACGTCATGGTGACATCGTCTTGCGCGCTGGCAGTCGTCCACGATCTACATCAAAAAGGACAGAAAATTTTATTTGCCCCAGATCGGCATCTGGGGCGATACATCCAAGAGCAAACCGGGGCTGACCTCTTAAACTGGGAGAGCCACTGTATCGTGCACGACGAATTCAAGGCCAGCGAGCTCGCCGCCTTGAAGCAGCGACATCCCAAGGCTTTGGTGGTAGTGCACCCCGAAGCCGCGAAAGCGGTGATCGACCTCGCTGATGTAGTGGGATCAACCAGTGCCATGATTAGGGCCGTGGTAGAGGGAACAGCCGATGAGTACATTGTGGCCACCGACCAGGGTATTCTGCACCGCATGCGCCAACTCGCACCCGGAAAGCGGCTTATTGAAGCCCCTACTGCGGGTACCAGTGCTACTTGTAAGAGTTGTGCCCACTGCCCCTGGATGGCCATGAACAGCCTGGTTGGGTTACGAGACTGTCTGGTATTTGGTGGCGCCCCTAACCCTTATGAAGTGCTCGTTGATCCAGCGATTAGTAACAAGGCGGTTCAGTGTATTGAGCGTATGCTGCGGTTTATTGCGGAGAACCCGGATAAGCTCGCACGCGCGCAGCATGGGTTTGTGAAGAATATCGGCGCGGCGTAATTGGTTTGTCTATTAGGGTGGATTTTCCGCAACGGGCTTGCCGGTCCGACTATGATGGTCCAACCACAACCGTCCGACGACAACCGTCCCAATACAACGGCCGAACCACAACATGTTCTCCATTAACGAAGATCTGGCAGCAGCCCGTACCCGTAACATAGAGGACGCATTACGCGAGGATATCGGGCGCTGCGACCACACGGCTTTGCTTATATCCGACGCGCCCGCCACGGCCGTCTTAAAAGTACGTGAGTCGGCGGTACTCTGCGGACGCGACTGGTTCGAAGGCTGTTTCCGGCGGCTGGACCCCGCGGCCAAAATCAACTGGGACTACGCCGAAGGTGAGCTCATGCAGGCCAACAGCAAGGTATGCCAGGTGTCTGGACGATCAAGGGCGCTGCTTACGGGCGAGCGGCCTGCTTTGAATTTTCTGCAACTCTTGTCAGCCACTGCGACCGCAGCCAGTAGGCATCGCCAGGCCATCGAAGGCGCAAGCCCCAACCCGAAAGGCTGCCAGATACTCGATACTCGAAAAACCCTCCCCGGCCTTCGCCAGGCGCAGAAGTACGCCGTTCGAGTGGGTGGCGGCGGCAATCAGCGGCTAGCCCTCTGGGATGGCATTTTGATTAAAGAGAACCACATTGCAGCAGCCGGCGGCATTGCCCCGGCCCTCCAGGCCGCCCGAGCACTTCATGCAGGCGTGTCGATTCAAATCGAAGTGGAATCGTTAGACGAATTACGGCAGGCGCTTGACGCGGGAGCAGAGAGTATCTTGCTGGACAATTTTGGGCTCGAGGCCATGCGCGAGGCGGTGAAAATTGCCCAGCAACACGCGGGTAGGGGTAGCGCCCAGGCCCTGCTTGAGGCCTCTGGCGGGCTGGGCTTAGAAGACCTGCGTGCGGTTGCCAAAACCGGAGTCGACCGTATCTCGGTGGGGCGCCTCACCAAAGACGTTCAGGCGGTGGATTTTTCGCTGCGCATTGTCTAGCCTAGGTCATTGCGAGATACCCTCTTCGTCTCGAAATGCAAAACTCCCCTTCTCACGAAAACGGCCTTGTTCGGGTGTCCAAGCTTCTTGCCGAACGCGGATTTTGTTCACGCCGCGAGGCGGACCTCTACATTGCACAGGGAATGGTGCTGGTGGACGGCAATGTAATAACCGAGCTCGGTACACGGGCCCATCCGAGCCAGACGGTAAGCCTCGCCAAAGGCGCTCAGTTACAGCAGGCGCAGCGCGTCACCGTAATTTTGAATAAGCCCGTGGGCTACGTATCGCATGCAGACGACGATAAGGCATACCCTGAAGCGGTCACCCTAATTACGTCGGAGAACGAATGGGCAGAAGGTCCTGCAAAAACAGGCGTTCGACTAAACACCCGGGGCCTTGCCCCTGCAGGCCGGCTCGATATCGACTCCACTGGCATGTTGGTACTTACGCAAGACGGACGGATTGCACGACAGCTCATAGGGGAAGACTCTCCCTTCGAAAAGGAATACCTGGTACGGGTACAAGGACGACTGAGCCCCGAGGGACTGGCCCTGCTCAACCATGGTCTATCGCTCGATGGCAAGGCACTCAAGCCCGCGAAGGTGTCCTGGCAGAACGAAGATCAGCTGCGGTTTGCCCTGCGCGAGGGCAAGAAGCGTCAGATACGGCGAATGTGCGAACTCGTTGGGCTCAAAGTGGTCGGCCTCAGGCGCATTCGTATTGGTCGCATCATGCTGGGCAGTCTACCTGTGGGGCAATGGCGACGGTTAGGAGCCGTGGAGAGGTTCTAACTGCGGCCCTCAGTAGCAATCGCTCGGGCCCTGCAGGGGATTCGCGACTCCACCTTCGTTCCGTCGCAAATAACCCCTGCAGTCCCTCGGGCTGCGCACCGCAAATAGCTGCCGCATATCACCACAAAGCACAGCTGCCACACCAAGCACGAAGGGCCGGGGAGCGCATGAACGGGACGCCGACGAGCGTTGCGAATGCCGCGAGGAGGCGACCGGTCATGGGCTAGACCGGCCCGAACCTAAGCACATGCTCGGGCGGCCCTCAACCTAAGTTACTTCGCAAACAACCGATCTGGATGCGCCATAGCCTTGAACTCAATGGCATTGCCCGACGGGTCGAGGAAGAACATCGTTGCCTGCTCCCCCACTTCACCCTTAAACCGAATGTAAGGCTCAATGATGAACTTGGTACCCGCTTTTTTCAGGCGTTCGGCCAAGGATTCCCACTCGGGCATAGACAACACAATGCCAAAGTGCCGCACGGGAACGTCGTGCGCATCGACCTCATTGTGCCCCGCACCCCGTGCTTCCCCCTTAGAAAGATGGGCTACGATCTGATGCCCGTAAAAGTTAAAGTCTACCCACTCGTGAGAGCTACGGCCTTCCGAGCAGCCCAGAAGCTCCCCATAAAACCGGCGCGCCTCGGCAAGGTCGTCGACCGGAAACGCCAGATGAAAAGGGTGTTTTACTGTTGACATGTTGGTACCTACTCCTTTCACAATACCGGGAAATCTAGCATAAGCAATACCTAAGTTTCTTGGTAGAAAAGCCAATCGGCCCATGAAGGCGGCCACACGATCATGGCCACTGCTCCCAATTCAGTCGAGCCCCATTGCTCCTTTCAGCGTAGGAAAAACCCGATGACTTCCTATAGCGTCAATAAGACCAAGGCGCGTCATGGTGGCCAAAGGCTCTGGTCGAATTGACGCAAGGTGCAGAGTAACCCCCCTTGCGGCAAGAAAGGCATCCGAAGACTGCAATGCATCGACGCCAGTGCTGTCTATCGCCAGAAGCGTTGAACAGTCAAGCACCAGGGTCTTGGGAAGGGCCAGCTTTGGATCCATCAGGGGCTCTAAGCAGCTCACCGCCCCAAAGAACAATACACCGGTGATGCGCTGTACCTGTATCTCAGGGGCAACGATGCCGCGTGCATGACGCTCGGCATCGCTAATAACCTCAAGCTTGGTGAGCTGAGACATGCGCCAGATAAAAAAGATGCAGGCAAGGCCAATACCTACCTCAACCGCCACAGTGATATCCACCACAATTGTCAGCAAGAAGGTAGACAGCAGGGTGATGCGATAGCCCATCGAGTACTGCCTAAGCCGCCCAAAGATACGCCACTCTCCCATGTTGTAGGCCACTACCAGGGCGGTTGCCGAGAGCGCTACCAGCGGGATGTCTTCTGCAAGCGGGGCAGCCCCCAGAACAATTAAAAGTAAGGCCAGCGCATGAACCATGCCAGAGACTGGCGACTTCGCCCCCGCCCGAATATTGGTAACGGTCCGAGCCACCGTGCCTGTTGCGCAGAACCCCCCAAACAAGGGGCTCGCAATATTGGCAATCCCTTGGGCCATGAGTTCCTGATTCGGGTCGTGTCGCGCCTTGGTCAGACCGTCTGCCACCCGAGCACAGAGCAAAGACTCCACCGCTCCAAGAAGAGCGATAGTGATAATTGGGGCGAAAAGAAACTGGATCGTGCCCCATTCGAAAGCCGGTAGCTCGAAAGTTGGCAGACCTCGCGGTATTTCACCGAACCGACTGCCAATCGTCTCGATCGGCAGACCGCTCATCGCGACCACAACCGTGCTGCCCACGATAGCAATCAGGCTCCCCGGAAGCCGCGAGATAACCCTGCCCAAAAGCCCAGGCTGCTCGTTATAACTCTTAGGCCAGAGCAAAATGGTGGCCAGACAGGCAAGCCCGAAGGTAAAGGTGATCCAGTCAATTCCCGAAATCAAAAGAGCAATCGCCTTGATCTTGGCGAAGAACTCGGCAGGCAAGGCCGGGCCAGGAAGACCCAGAAACTCCTTGACCTGAGACAACGCAATGAGAACCGCAATGCCGCTGGTGAACCCGGTGACAATCGAAATAGGAATCAGTCGTATCAAATCCCCCATGCGCAGAAAACCCATAATGACCATTAAGACACCAGCGCAGGCCGTCGCGATAAGCAGATTGGGGATTCCGTAGCGCTCGACGATGGCATAGACCACCACAATAAAGGCGCCCGCGGGCCCCCCTATCTGGACACTGGAGCCACCTAGCGCTGAAATCAGAAAGCCAGCAATAATCGCCGTGAACAATCCTGCCTGAGGTGGCAGACCTGATGCGATTGCAAAGGTCATGGCCAGAGGCAGGGCTACAAAGCCCACCGTGATACCGGCCGAAAGGTCTGCCAAGAAGTGTTGGCGACTGTACTGGGGAAGGTGATCGAGAAGCCGAGGCCTGAAGCGATTAACGGTGTGCGGCAAACCCATGCCAGATTATGCAATGATCTGGCCGTGAAAATTCTTGTTAGCCTGCTTTTAGCCCATATTTTTTCGATGCTGGGCTTCTCGAGTTACGCAGTGGCTCTTACCCATTTACAGGACCTGTGGCAGCTCTCTAATACCGAAGCAGGACTTATCGCCAGCGGGTTTTTCGCCGGCTATATGGTGAGCGTGTCTATGTGGTCGGCGATGACCGATCGGCGAGATGCACGCCGAATCTATGCCCTTGGCTGCCTGGTAAGTAGTGCCGCCTCCCTGGGGTTTGGGCTCTTTGCCCAGGGCTTTGCCTCGGCGATGGTCTTTCAGCTGCTCCTGGGGGCGGGGGTCGCCGCAACCTACATGCCGGGGCTGCGAATCCTCGCCGAACGGCTTCTCGGAGAGGCTAATCAGAGCCGCGCGGTGTCCTTCTACACTGCCTTCTTTGGGATTGGTGTGGCAAGTTCGTTGGTCTTATCTGGATGGGCCTTGGATGCCTTGGGGTGGCGCTGGGCTATGGCACTTCCGGCCATGGGGCCGGTCGTTGCCCTCAGCCTTATGGCGTTTGCCACCGGCTGGTTAACAGAGGGGCAACGGTACAGGGCGCAAGGGTCGCCGCACACGAGGGCTGGATCAGCATCAGGGCCGCGGTCCGACAAAGAGGGCCCGGCGCCAAAGGCCATCCCTGGCTTTTTTGAACTGATCTTTCCGGTGCGCGCCTGGAGGCAGGCCTTGCGTGAAAAGGCGGTCGTGGGCTATACCGTGGGCTACGGGGTGCACTGCCTAGAGCTCTTCGGCTCTCGCTCCTGGACGGTGGCCTTTCTTGCGTTTATGGTCTCGCTCAACCCCGAAGGTACTGTTCCTATGACAGCAGCGGCTATGGCTGCGGTTGTCAACCTTATTTCCGTTCCCGCGTCCATCCTTGGCAACGAGATGGCGCTGCGCCTGGGCCGTCGCGCCTGGATTGTTCTGGTGATGACTTCGGGAAGCTTAGTCGGCGTCGCTATGGGTCTTCTCGCCGATGCCCACTGGATGCTGGTCTTTGCGCTCGTAGGCCTGCACTCAATGCTCATCATGGCCGACTCGGCCTCACTCACAGCGGGCATGGTGGCAAGCGCTCCCGCCGAGGTGCGGGGGGCAGCCATGGGCTTTTATTCCCTGGTCGGGTTCGGCGCCGGCGCGCTAGGGCCCGCCATCTTCGGGCTAGCGCTAGACCTCTCCGGTGGGGCTACCGAGCCAATCGCCTGGGCCGCGGGGTTTCTGGCCCTTGGACTGGGATGTCTTGCCTATCCATTCATTGACCGACGGCTCTTTGGATCCAGCCCATTTAAGGCAAAAACAGGCGGTTAACCCGGGATTATTATTGCTCTGAAGCCATAGCCACGACCGGTCACGGGCGAGACCGGCCTTCAATCTTAGTTATTGCCCGGGTCCTGGATCCAGTTCGCTCGGGCCCTGCAGGAGATTCGCGACTCCACCTTCGTTCCGTCGCAAATAACCCCCGCAGTCCCTCGAGCCCGTCTCTAAATCCGAGGGGCCGGCGCCGCGGGATTAACCATCACGTCGCCACTGCACCCCGCCATTCGGGCCACAGGCGTAGGCATCGCAACCACAATGCGCGCACCCGCAGAACGCAAGAGCGTGCGCTGCACAGGGCTTGCCTCTATCCACCACCAGCCGTCTGCAAGCTGGTCGCGCACGGGCAGCCCTAAGGCAAAGACCGCTTCGGGCGGAACCTGAGGTGCCCAGACAAGACTGGGTAGGGGCTCTTCGCGTGCGGACTGCACGGCAACCCATAGACTAACCGCTGCAAAAACGAGCGCAACCAAGAAGCCCAGTGCAGCGAGGTGTGGGTGTCGGTGCGCCATGATCAGAGTGCGGCCTAGCCCTGAGGGGCGCTGGGCTTAGCCCGCTACGGGTACCGCCACCTTGGGGCTAAACAACCGCTCACGAATGGGCAGGTGCACGATCGCGGCGGCTACCGCGAGAACAACACTCATCCACCAGACCACATCGTAACTACCGGTGCGCGCGAAGAGGTACCCCCCGAGCAAGACGCCCACAAAGCCACCGATCTGGTGGGAGAGAAAGACGAACCCAAACAAGGTGGAAAGATACTTGCTGCCAAACATGACGCCTACGAGCTGCACGGTCGGCGGCACGGTGGAGAGCCAGAGCAGCCCCATCAGGGCCCCAAACAAAAGCGTCGTCACCGGTGAGATCGGTAGCAAAAGAAAGCCTGCCGTCACCACTGCGCGCAGAAAATAGATCCAAGACAACAGTAGCCTGCGCGAGAACCTTTCACTCAAAACACCGGCCATATATCCGCCAATAACGTTAAAGAGGCCCACCATGGCAAGAGCCCAGCTTGCCGTACGTGCGGAGATACCCAGGTCACTCAAGTAGGGCGGCAGGTGCACGGTAACGAAGGCGAGCTGAAAACCACAGACGAAGAACCCCGCGGTGAGAAGCCAGAAACTTGTGTGGCCAAAGGCCTGACGAATCGCCTCGCGCAAAGAAGCAGCGGTGCTGGTCACACTATGACTCACCGCGGCCGCGGCAGCAGCGACATTTCCAGAGGTCTTTTTCTCTTTCCGCGGCCGCAGGGCCAGTGCCAGTAAAGGGGTGCTGGCCATGCCCACACCCATGATCATCATGGCGGCCATCCAGCCATAGGCCTCGATAAATGCCTGGCCTACCGGTACGACCAGAAACTGCCCCAGGCTTGCGGTGGCTGTACCCAGACCCATAGCCCAGGCACGTCGCTCCGGCGGCATAAGCTGACCAAAGGCGGCGAGCACGGTGTTGTGGCCTGCACCACTCATACCAATCCCGACCAAAAGGCCCGCCGTAATCGAATACGAAACGGGGTCAGAAGACATGGTCGAGAGAAAAAGACCCGCGGCAAAAATAACGCCGCCACCCGCCAGCACACGCCAAGGGCCGTATCGATCGGCGAGCGCGCCCGCGATAGGCTGACCGACACCCCAGGCAAGGTTTTGAATTGCCATGGCAATGGCGAAGGCCTCTCGGCCGAAACCAAAGCTGCCCTCAGCATCGGGGCTGGAGACGGGATCGACAAAAAGCCCAAAGCTCGAACGAAAGCCGAAGGCGAGCATGCCAATGAGGCAGCCGCAGATGACCATGAGCCATAGGGCAGTAGAAAGCTTGGGACGTGCCGAACTCATAAAAGGGTAGGCCTACGAAAAAATCGTTCGATCAATAACGTCACGCACACTGCGCGTGACCACCGAACGCATGTTACTGGTGTGGGAGCGAAAGCCCCTTGAGCGCCAGATGATACTCCTGTGCGAGATGCGCGACGATCGATGCGGCAGGAAGTACAGCATCAATGCCGGACACGCTCTGGCCTGCACCCCAGATGTCTTTCCAGGCCTTCGCGCCCATGGCATCGCGTAGACTGCCCATATCCATCTTTGATTTATCAGAGCTTACCAGTGCGGCCGGGTCGAGCCCCGCGCGCACGATACTGCCCTTAAGGTAGTTGCCCAGAACCCCGGTAAAGCTGTTGGTGTAGACGATATCTTCGGCATGCGAGTCGACCACCATCTGCTTGTATTCGTCTGCAGCGCGGGCCTCGGTAGACGCGACAAACCGCGTGCCCATATAGGCAAGGTCAGCGCCCATAGCCTGCGCTGCCAAGATGTGCTGCCCCCGGCTCATTCCGCCAGAGAGAATAAGTGCGCCCTGATAAAACTGACGCACTTCTTCGATGAGGGCAAAAGGACTCAAAGCACCTGCATGCCCGCCCGCCCCCGCAGCCACCAGAATAAGGCCATCGACCCCTGCCTCGGCCGCCTTCTGCGCATGACGCCGGCTGATAATGTCGTGAAACACTAGCCCGCCATAGCTATGGGCAGCAGCGACCACCGGCGTGGGTGCATGCAGGCTGGTGATCATGATCGGAACCTTATAACGCACGCAGGCGGCGACATCGCTTTCGAGCCGCGGGTTGGAGGCATGCACAATCTGGTTTACTGCAAAGGGCGCAGCCTTCGGGTCTTCTGCTAAGGCCTCGGTAATCTGGCGCAGCCAGTCGTCGAGTTCTTCGGGCGTGCGGGCGTTAAGTGCTGGAAACGACCCGACAATGCCAGCCTTGCACTGGGCAATAACAAGTGCCGGGTTGGAGACAATGAAAAGCGGCGCCCCGATGAGGGGCAGTCGCAAGTGTTGCAGAAGTGGTGGAAGAGCCATACAGCCACTACTGTAACAGGGCCCGCAAAGCGCAGAGGGCAAACAACAGCCCCCTGTGCTTTTCTAGGCGGCGGCCCGACTGCCCAGCTTGGCCGCGTCGCGAGCCAGAGCCTCGCGGTCAGAGATGCGCCTAAACCACAGTGTGATGGCTGTACTGGTAAGCACAATAAACAACGAATACAAAAGAGGCACCAACAAGACCTGTTGCTGCAGGTCTCCTGTGAAGGTCAGCGTGACGATAAGCGCCGCAAGCGGACCATTTTGAATGCCGGTTTCAAGGGCAATCGTGCGGCTGCGGTTGGCGTCTTGGCGCAGCACGCGAGCAAAGAAAAACCCCAAGGCCATGCCAATGAGGCCCAGACCAATCGCGCTGAAGTAGACCGGCCAGGGGGTCGTGGCGAGAAGCTGATGGTTGCGCGGCACCCAGGTAACGATCAAAAAGAGAATTACCACGACACCCAGGAGCGCACCCAGCAGTTCTATGGTGGCACCAATGTTGGGGTTGAGTTTGCGCAAAACCATACCAATCATGGTAGGCACCAGCAGCACCACCAACACCTGCGCCACATTGGCGGGCGGAATACGAAAGTCGCCCGAGATGCCCGCCTGGCCCGAATAAAATTCCAAAAGAAGTGGCACCATTACCAAGGCCACAAGCGTCGATACGCTGGTCATCATGATCGACAACGCCAGCACACCTTTACTGAAATAGGTAAAGATGTTGGAGGTGGTTCCACCCGGCATACAGGCAATCAAGATGAGGCCCACCGCTATACCCGGCGGAAAGCCCAGGGTCACGGCCAGAAGAAAGCCCAGAAACGGCATGATGCCATACTGACAGGCCACCCCCACCAGAATGCCTTTAGGCTTTCGAAAGGCAATGAGAAAGTCGCGCGGCGTAAGCGAGGCGCCCATGCCAAGCATGATCACCATCATCATGATGCCCAGCAGCCTGGTTTCAAGTTCGGTCAA
This sequence comes from Betaproteobacteria bacterium, assembly GCA_016868305.1. Lineage (GTDB taxonomy): Bacteria > Pseudomonadota > Gammaproteobacteria > Burkholderiales > Burkholderiaceae_A > Hahnella. Next base: position 64,317 of record VGHK01000005.1, read on the forward strand.
CATGGTTTACATCGCCTCTTCGCGTAAGGCACGGCGCAGCACCTTGCCAATGGGGGTTTTGGGCAGTTGGTCCTTTAGGACTACCGTCTTTGGTACTTTGTAGCTCGCCAGGTGTTGGCGGCAATGGGCTGTAATCTGCTCAACCGTGGGAGGCGAGGGGTGGTCGGGGTTGGCGACCACAAAGGCGCAGACAGCCTCGTCTGTTTTGGTATCAGAAACGCCAATAACGGCTACCTCCAGGACCGAGTCTAGTTGCGCGATAACATCTTCAACCTCATTCGGGTAGACGTTGAATCCAGAAACCAGAATCATGTCTTTCTTACGATCCACGATGCGCAAAAAACCCTGGGCGTCTATGGTGGCAATATCACCGGTTGCCAGCCATCCCTGCTTCAAAACCCGTGCGGTCTCCTCTGGCTGATTCCAGTAGCCCTGCATCACCTGAGGGCCCTTCACCCAGAGTTCACCCGGAACCCCTTCGGCAACGGGTTCTTCTTTTTCATCAAGCAGACAGACATCCGTCGCCGGTGCAGGCACACCAATACTGCCAAGCAAGGCCTTATCGCTAATAGGATTGAAGCTCACGACGGGCGAGGTCTCGGTGAGGCCATAGCCTTCCGAGATAGGCGTCTTTGTAACCTCCCGCCAGTGCTGGGCTACTGTGGTATGCAGCGAGGCGCCCCCTGCAATCGATGCCTTGAGGTGTTTGGGCGGATAGGCAAGAAACCACTCCTCATTCAGTAGTCCATTAAAGAGGGTGTTGACCCCAGTCATCCAGGTAATAGGGTAGTTCTCGATGGCCCGCTGCAGGTTACGAATCGGACGAGGGCTGGGAATAAGAATGTTACGGGCCCCGATCGACAAGAAGCCTAAAAGATTCGCCGTAAAAGCGAAGATGTGATACAGGGGCAGCGCTGTGAGAACGCACTCTTTGTGAGGCTGCATCTGGTCTGATCCCATGGCGATCATCTGCTGCACATTGCGCAACAGGTTCTCGTGCGACAGCATTGCCGCCTTGCTAACGCCGGTAGTTCCCCCGGTGTACTGCAATACCGCGAGATCGCTAGGCTTGAGGTCCTTCCAGAAACCATTTGTCGACTGTCCAGAGAGGGCCGTACTGCCTTGCCTTAAGGCTGCGCGCAGTCGTACATGGGGCACACGAATCGGCGGCAAGACCTGAGCCCAGACCTTTTGCACCAGTCGCACCACCGCATTGGGAATCGCCGGAAAGAACTCAGACACGGCAGCAACGACAACATGCTGTACCTGGGTTTTAGCAAGCACCTCCGGTAGTTTGTCGGCAAACATGTCGACAATCACCAAAGCCTTTACGCCGGCATCATTAAACTGGTGAATCATCTCAGAAGGCGTATATAGCGGATTGGTATTTACCAAAACACAGCCCGCCTTTAACACCCCAAACGCCGCCACGGGATAGCCCAACGAGTTAGGCAACTGCACCGCCACGCGGTCGCCGGCCGACAGTTTGAGAACGTTGCGCAGATAACCAGCAAACGCATCAGACAGTGCGTCCACCTGAGAAAAGCTGAGGCTGCCATTCATGCCATTGGGAACAACGCAGGTAAAGGCCTTGGCCTTGGGATCGTCGCGCGAGAACGCCTGACACCTTTCGTGTACGAACTCAGCAAGCGACCGATAATGCAGATCCGGTAGCACGCTAGGAATCTGATGGACTCGATAGGCAGCCTGCCACAGGGCAGCCCAGGCCGGCGAGGATCCTGTTGTCACTGGAATCTCCTTTCAAACAGCGAGGAACTGTTTGTAGTGTGTTGTTATAAAAATCGCGTGCTACTTGGTTTACTGAGTAGGCGAATTCTCGCCCCTTCAGGCACCGATTGCCAGACCCGTGAAAACCCGCAGTGAGTCTTGCGTTCTGCCGGAAATTGCCGTAAATTCAAACGAACGTATGAATCAACTTAACCACCGCCGCGCAGGAAAGGCCCCCGACACCCGCGACCGCATTCTGCGGGCGGCCGAGCAGCTTTTCATGACGCATGGATTTCAGGCTACCTCCATGCGTCAGATTACGGCCGCAGCGCAGGCCAACCTTGCTGCGGTGAACTACCATTTCGGCAGCAAAGAGGCCCTCATTCAAGAGATCTTTCACCAGCGCTTAAGCTGGCTCAACCAGGAAAGATTGCTGGCCTTAGAGCGCCTGGAGCGTGCCGCGGGGGGCAAGCCGGTAAAGCCCTCAAAAATTCTTGATGCCTTTTTTGGTACCTTGCTGCGACTAGGTCAAAATTCCAGCGGCGGCGCCACTTTTCTGAGGCTGCTCGGCCGTACGCTTACCGAGCCTACCGAGTTTGCCCGGGCCTTTTTGGCCCACGAGTACGAAGATGTACTCGACCGCTACAAGCAGGCGCTCTTTAGGGCCCTACCCGATGTGCCCAAGCCCGAGATCGTCTGGCGGTTTCATTTCATGCTGGGGGCTACCGCCTATGCCATTGCAGGTACCGACAGCCTGCAGCTACTCGCATCCCAGCAAGACCGGCAGGGGCTTTTGGGGCAGGAAGATGCAACGCTGCAGTTTGAGCGACTTCTGCCCCGGCTGATGCACTTTCTAACGGGAGGGCTGCGTGCGCCGCTTCCGGTTTTTGAACAAGTCGATGCCAAGATCGTCAAAAGGTCGCTGGCCCGCAATTCTGCATAGGAGAACCACACCATGCCCCTGACCGCATCCATTTTTAAGGCCTTTCGCAAGGCGCTTCCGAGCATGTCCGAAACCGAACGTGCCGCCCTTGAGGCCGGCACCGTCTGGATCGAGGCAGACCTCTTTCGTGGCAAGCCTAACTTTGCACGACTCATGGCCCTGCCAGAGCCCACGCTGACGCGTGAGGAGCAGTCTTTCTTAGACAACGAAGTCGAAGAGGCCTGCCGCATGGTCAACGACTGGCAGATCATTCACCAGACCCATGACATGCCGGCCGAGGCCTGGCAGTTTATTAAAGACAAGGGCTTTCTGGGCATGATCATTCCGAAGCAATACGGCGGATTGGGTTTCTCGGCCTATGCCCATTCAGAGGTCATTGCCAAGCTCTCCACACGGTCATCACCCTTGGCGGTGTCGGTTATGGTGCCCAACTCGCTGGGGCCTGCTGAGTTGCTCATGCACTACGGCACCGAGGCACAGAAAAGTCACTACCTGCCGCGGTTGGCCAAGGGTCTCGAGATACCCGCCTTCGCACTCACCAGCCCCTGGGCAGGGTCTGATGCCGCAGCGATTCCCGATGTGGGTGTGGTCTGCAAGGGACAGTGGCAGGGCAAAGACGTGGTGGGCATGAAGGTGAGCTGGAACAAGCGCTACATCACGCTTGCGCCCGTCTGTACGATTCTTGGCCTGGCCTTTCGGCTCTATGACCCCGACCATCTCTTGGGCGCAGAGTCTGACCTCGGCATCACCTGCGCGCTGGTACCCAGCGATCACCCCGGTGTGCAGATAGGCCGCAGACATATTCCCTTGCATACCTATTTTATGAATGGGCCGACCGAGGGCCATGAGGTCTTCATGCCGCTCGACTTCATCATCGGGGGCCCGAAGATGGCAGGCCAGGGATGGCGCATGCTGATGGAATGCCTGTCGGCAGGCCGCGCGATTTCTCTGCCTTCGGCCAATGCCGGCATCTCGCAGCTCGTGGCGCGCTATGTCGGTGGCTATGCCCGGGTTCGCAGCCAGTTTAAAACGCCCATCGCGCGGTTCGAAGGCATTGAAGAGGCCATGGCGCGTATCGCAGGCTACAGCTACATGAACGATGCGGTGCGCACGCTATCAGCCCAGGCCATCGACTTAGGCGAGCGGCCCTCGGTGGTGTCGGCCATTGCCAAGTACCACGTGACCGAACGCGCCCGAGCGCTGATGAATGACGGTATGGATATTGTCGGCGGCAAAGGCATCTGTCTGGGCCCACAGAATATTCTTGGTGTCGTCTACCAGCAGATGCCTGTGAGCATTACGGTGGAAGGCGCCAATATTCTCACCCGCAGCCTTATCCTTTTTGGCCAGGGCGCGATTCGTTGCCACCCCTATGTGCTCAAAGAAATGCAGGCCGCACAAGACCCAGATATTGCGCAGGGCCAGCGCAACTTTGGCCAGGCCTTCTGGCGACATGTGGGCTACACCATTGCCAATGGCGCACGGGCCAAGTGGCATGGCTGGACAGGCGGTGGCTTTGCCAGCCCCAATGCGCCGGTGGCCCCTCTGTTTGCTAATCAAGCACGCAGGCTGCACTGGTACTCAGCAGCGTTTTCTTATCTGGCCGATCTGGCCATGCTCAGCCTGGGCGGCAGCCTCAAGCGCAAAGAAAAAATCTCCGCGCGGCTCGGCGATATCTTGTCGCTGCTCTTTATTGCCAGTTGTGTCATCAAAAAATACGAATCCGAAGGGCGTCGCGCCGATCACGCCGCCGTCGCACAGTGGGCGGTCGAGGACTGTCTGCACAAGACGGCTGCGGCCTTTCGCGGGGTGCTTGCCAACTTTCCGAATCGGGCCTTGGCCTTTGGGCTCAGGCTGGCCTTGTTTCCGTGGGGGCTTCGCCAGCAGCCCCCGTCTGATGCGCTCGGGCGCGATGCCGCCCGCGGCCTTACCCAGCCGGGAGAGACCCGCGATGCGCTCACCCGTATCTGTTTTCTGCCAAAGTCTGTAGAAGAACCATTGGGTGCGCTCGAAGAGGCGCTGCGCGCCACGATCGCCTGCGAGCCTATTGATGCCAAAATTCGTGCGGCAGAAAAGGCTGGGCGGTTTAAGGGGGCGCCACGCGGCAACGTACGCGACCTGCCTGGGCTGGCCCATGAGATGGGCGTCATTTCAGACCAAGAGGCGCAGGCCTTGGCGACTCGCGATGCGCTGCGCGACCGGGTGATTCATGTAGACGACTTTCCGTTTGCGATTCGCAACAGCGGTACCGCGTCTGATACCGGCGCCAATACTAATTCGGAACCGACTGGCGCTCCGAAACACAGTGCCACCACTGACGATGGGCTCAGTTCTGCCACGCTTCATGCTGCAGACAGCGATGCGGCCGTCACCCGTAAGGTGGCCTAGCCATGGCATCACCCGCACCGGTCTATATCGTCGATGGCGCCCGAACGCCTTTTTTGAAGGCCCGCGGCGGGCCTGGCGCGTTTAGTGCCTCCGACCTTGCTACGCAGGCGGGCCGCGCCCTGCTATTGCGCCAGCCCATTGCGCCCAGCGATTTGTCTGAGGTGATTCTGGGCTGTGCCGCTCCCGCACCCGATGAGGTCAATATCGGCCGTGTGGTGGCGTTGCGTATGGGCGGTGGCGAGAAGGTGCCGGGCTTTACGGTGATGCGCAACTGCGCCTCGGGCCTGCAGGCCATCGACTCGGCCATGGCCAATATTCAGCGGGGTCGATCAGACCTGGTGCTGGCCGGTGGCGTCGATGCCTTGTCGCGTACGCCCCTTATTTATAACGACACCATGGTGCGCTGGTTTTCCACCATGGCGGGTAAGAAAACTGCCGTGGCCAAGCTCGGGCATTTTTTAAAGCTTCCGGTAGGTGCGGCGCTGCAGCCGGTAATCGCTATTCTCAAAGGGCTCACCGACCCCGTGGTGGGGCTCTCGATGGGCCAGACCGCAGAGAACCTCGCCTATCGCTTTGGCATTACCCGCCAAGACATGGATGCCTATGCCAGCCGCAGTCACCATCGGGTAGTACAGGCGCGGGAGGCGGGCGTTTTTTCTGACGAGATCGTACCCATCGTCGATGGCCGCGGCAAAGTATACAAAGAAGACGATGGTGTGCGCAGCGATTCCACCGAAGAGGGTCTGGCCAAGCTGCGGCCTGTGTTCGATAAGCCCTACGGAAACATCACAGCAGGCAATAGCTCTCAGGTTACCGATGGTGCCGCCTGGGTGCTGTTGGCCTCCGAGGCAGCGGTAAAAAAGTATGGTCTCTCGCCCATCGCGCGCATTATCGATCTGCACTGGGCGGGTCTTGATCCAGCCGAAATGGGCCTTGGGCCGGTGCATGCGGCAACGCCGCTTCTGCAGCGCCATGGCCTCGGGCTCAACGACCTTGACCAATGGGAGATCAACGAGGCGTTTGCGGCCCAGGTGCTCGGATGCCTGAAGGCCTGGCAAGATGCCGACTACTGTCGCACGCAGCTTGGCTCTGCGCCCATGGGTAGCCTTGATGACGCGCGAGTCAACCTGCACGGCGGGGCCATTGCCATCGGCCATCCCGTGGGCGCCTCAGGTACCCGTATCGTGCTGCATCTGGCGCGCAGCCTGCAGCGTAAGGCAGGCGCGCATTCAGAGGCCAACACCGATGTCGCAGGCAATATACAGAAAACGCAGAAGACCGCGCGAGGCATGGCAGCAATTTGCATTGGTGGCGGACTCGGTGGTGCAGCATTACTGGAGACGGTGTAATGACCATCACGCCCGCGACACCACTGAGCCCTGCAACACAAGATTCCACAACGCTTGACGCCACAACTCGCGAGGGCTCTGCTATGCCGCTACAGCACTGGTCCCTTTCGCCCGACAGCCGTAATCCCAAACTTTTCTGGGCCACGCTGCAGACGCAAAGCCCTGGGCTCAATACACTGTCGGCTGTTGTGCTCGACGAGTTACGGCAGATTCTTGATTACCTTGAGAAGGCACCGCCCGCGGGCCTCGTCATCGCCTCCGGTAAAGACTCGGGCTTTGTCGCTGGCGCGGATATCGAGGAATTCAAGACACTCACCACCTCTGAGAAGGCCATTGCACTGGTCGAGCGAGGCTGGAGCCTCTTTAATCGGCTGGCAGCGGTGCCCTACCCCACCCTAGCGCTCATTAAGGGCGTCTGCCTGGGTGGTGGGTTGGAACTCTCACTGGCCTGTCGCTATCGCATTGCTGTCGATACGCCCGGTACCCGCCTGGGGCTGCCAGAAGTCTTGCTGGGTATTGTTCCGGCCTGGGGTGGTATGCAGCGCCTGCCTAGGCTTATTGGGCCGCAGGCGGCGCTCGACATGATGCTTACGGCCAAGAGCCTGGATGCACGACGTGCGAAGAAAATGGGGCTTGTCGATCTGGCGGTGGCCCCCCGTGTCATGCACGACTCGGCCCGCGGCCTTGTCTTGTCGGGAAGGCCCGCTGCTCGCGCCTCGGGGCTGAATGCCTTGATGAACCTCGGGCTCATGCGACCGATCGTGGCCCACATGGCCCGCAAGCAGGTGGCGCGTAAAGCACGGCAAGACCATTACCCCGCGCCCTACGCCTTGATCGACCTCTGGCAGAAGACCGATGGCGACGCCTTACAGGCCCCGGCGCTGCTCGATCGGATCGTGCGGTCGCCCACCGCGGGCAACCTGGTGCGCGTATTTTTTCTACAAGAGCGTTTGAAGGGGCTGGGGAAGGCGACCGCCGAAGGCGACGTGCCTCTCGAAGGCGGCGTGGCGGCCGACGGTGGCACGCCTACTGACGGTAGCGCACGCGCAAACCAGACACCGACGCATGTTCATGTGATCGGTGCGGGCACGATGGGCGGCGACATTGCCGCCTGGTGCGCACTGCGCGGATTAAAGGTGACACTGCAAGACCAAGGAATCGACCGCATACAGCCCGCGCTTGCTCGGGCCCAGACCTTGTTTACAAAGCGTCTGCGAGACCCCTATGCCCGGCGTGCGGCTCAAGACCGCCTGATACCCGACCCAGACGGCCACGGCATGGCCCATGCCGACCTCATTCTCGAAGCCATCTTCGAAGACCTCAATGCCAAGCATGGCCTGCTGCGCGATATCGAGAAACGTGCGCGGCCCGATGCAGTCATTGCGAGCAACACCTCGAGCCTGCGCCTGGAAGACCTGCGTTCTGTCATGCGGCGGCCCGAGCGGCTGGTGGGCGTGCATTTCTTCAACCCGGTGGCCATGATGCCTCTGGTGGAGGTGGTGGAAGCCGACGGCGTTGACCGCAGCGCGCTGCAGCGGGCGCTGCAGTTTGTTCGCGCCATCGATAAGTTGCCCTTGCCAGTGAAGAGTGCGCCAGGGTTCTTGGTCAATGCAGTGCTGGCACCTTATATGCTCGCCGCGATGCGCAAGGTGGATGACGGCCTATCGGCCTCTGAGATTGACCAGGCCTTGCTCGACTTTGGCATGCCCATGGGGCCGCTCACGCTTGCCGATACAGTTGGGCTTGATATCGTCTTGGCCGCAGGCCGGTCTCTGGCCGACAACAACACATCGCCGGCAGCGGTTCCGCGCTGCCTGCAAGAACGCGTCGATGCGGGGCATCTCGGCAAGAAGACCGGCCAGGGGTTCTATACCTGGAAGGACGGAAAGGCCACCGGCCCAGGCAATCTGCCTCGTGTGCATCAGGGGCCGATCTCCGATCAGGCGCGGGCATTGGCCGAAGAATTGGTTGTCCCCTTGGTCGCCCGAACCCAAGAACTTGTGGACTCCGGGCTCGTAGCTAATGCCGATCTCGCCGATGCAGGGGTGATCTTCGGCACAGGCTTTGCACCCTTCCGGGGTGGCCCCCTGTTTTGGCATAACAGAACAAAAAACACCAAAGGACTCGAACCATGAACACCACTCGCCTGCCACAGTTTCCCCGTGTAGCGGTACTCGGCGCAGGCGTGATGGGCGCGCAGATCGCCGCCCATCTGGCCAATGCCGGTATCGCGGTAGACCTGCTCGATCTGCCTTCTGACGCAGGTAACAGCGCCGGCGTGCCCTCGGGTACTGCAGTCGAAGCGGGTGCAAATGCGCCAGCAGGCAAGGCGGGGGGTGAGACCACCGACCGCAACGCCATTGCCCGTGCGGCCGTGGAGCGATTAAAGAAGCTTGAGCCCGCGCCTCTCAGCGGTCGCCACAGCCTCACACGCATTACGGTTGGCAACTTTCATGACGACATGCAGCTGCTCGCCTACTGCAGCCTCATCATCGAGGCCGTCGCCGAACGCATTGAGATAAAGCGCAGCCTCTATGCCCAGATGGCGCCGCATATCGGCAGTCGGGCGATTGTGGCCACCAATACCTCAGGCCTCTCCATTGAGGCGCTTGCGCAAGAAATTCCCAGCCATGCCCGGCCGCGATTCTGTGGCATGCATTTCTTTAATCCCCCGCGATATATGAAGCTCGTCGAGCTCATAGCAGGAACACAGACGGAAAACTGGGTCGTTGACACGCTGGAAGCCTGGCTCACCCAGACAATGGGCAAGTCGGTCATTCGAGCACTGGATACCCCCAACTTTGTGGCCAATCGTATTGGGGTTTTCTCACTCCTTGCGGTCATGCACCAGACCCAGGCCTTTGGGCTTTCTATCGACGCGGTCGATGCCCTCACCGGCCCGCGCATTGGGCGGCCCAAGAGTGCCACCTACCGCACCTGCGA
>VGHK01000006.1 GCA_016868305.1 Betaproteobacteria bacterium
ACACCATCAAAGCCGATGAGCAGCGCGCCCGAGGCCGCAATGTAGTGGTGGGTGATGCCACCGATACCGACTTCTGGGCCAAGATTCGTATCGGGAACACTATCGAACTCATCGTTCTGGCTATGCCAAGCCACCACAGTAACCTGGTGGCTGCGCATCAGATTCGTAATGTCGGTATCAAATGCTCGGTTGTTGCGATTGCCCAGTTTCAAGATGATGTCGCTGAACTCGCCGAATTCGGTATCACATCGTTTAATATGTACTCAGAGGCGGGCTCTGGTCTTGCCCGGCACGCCTTGCAGGTTCTAGGTGCACAGCCCGCAACCGCCTAGGCATTGGTCGAGTTTTCGGAGCCTAGCCCCTCATGCCTGTTGCATGTGGGGCTTCGGGGAATCTGCAGAAATAGGCCAATATGACCGCATCATCTCACGCTACGCCAGATGCTCTTTTTAACTACTGCGCTGTCTGTCGCAAGTGTTGCCATGTTGAAGAGGGCTACCCACCCCTGCGGATTCCTCTCTTGCCAGCCGAGCGAATCAGCATAAAGTCTCTTGAGATCAAAAAAAATTGCCGCTTTCTCTCGAACACGGGCTGCGTGAAGGGGGCTGAAAAGCCATTTGCCTGTAGCCAGTACCCGTTGTCTTATGATCCAGATACAAGGCACTTTTTTTTCGATTCCGACTGTCCTCTTTTTCAGGTGTATCGCAGTCAACTCGATACGCCGGGTAGTGCAGCCCGCAGTCATTTTCTCTCCGTGCTCTCGCGGTTGAAGACACTAGAAAAGACCAATTTTGGCTATCTGAAACAGAACTTTTCCCTGGACGCAGACTATTTCGACTTGCTGCCTCTACCGATACCAGACGATTTACTGGACCGGCGTTAAGCACACCTCAAAAAATTTCCTGGGCTGGCCCCTAAAACCTATGCTCCTCTCCAAAACTGTCGTCATAGTCCATGGTCAGTTCGGTGTTCTTCTTGATGTTGCACAGCGCCTTAAACTGCCCATTCTTTAGCATTCTCAGGTTTGGGTTCTTGCTATGGTTAAGGTAGACGGCCATGCTAACGACATTAAGCCCCTTACTTGGCAGAAGGTAGCCCTTTTTGTCATGAAAGCAGAAAACCTGTAGCAGCTTTAGCACCGCGGAGGGGAGCTTTTTCACCGATCGGTGGGAAACGAGTACCTCGGGCGATTTAAATCGACTTACCAAAGGATCTATTCCCTTGGGTATTGCGCGAATTGCAAATACGCCGATGCCATGGATCTTTGATGGCCTTAGCTCACAGAACAGTTCTTTTTCCAGTAAGCGAATCACCCCTCTACGCGCACTGCGTTCGGTTGCGTCAGACTTTCTGGTGCTAGGCATCGCCTGCTAAGCGAAAAGATACTTTTCAGCTCGCCACGAATAGCGACGACCCCGCCGCAGTTTGTTCCAATCAGTCATACGAAAATCGCTGAAAAGCGGTGATGTTTTATCTTGCGCTAAGGGGTGGTCTGCTGGACAAAGAGCGAGCGAAAAGATGGGCTCAACCCGATTAACAAACAGCCTTTTATAGGGAAACGCGCCTACTGGCCCTAAATTGTAGACCTCGTAGCCGTTGTCTCGGGCCCATTGTGCGGCAAGAAGGCAGGCATACAGGCCAGGCGATGAGGCTCTATAGGCGGGGTTCCATTGACAAAAACTGCCGTAGACCTGACCACGCTCCGGCAAGAGAATAGATACATCTGTGAGAACGTTGGAACCATTAATATCGTCTACGCGAATCACCAAGACATCCAGATGGGAGACATAGTCAACGAATCCGGAAATCTCCGAGGGGTTGATTTCAAAACGCGAGAAGTGCTCCGACCCCCAGCGGTACAAGTCGGCTTCGCTGAGGCTACTTCCTGGAACCAGGTCAATACTATGAATGAACTGGCTGTGTTTCTGGCGCAACTCTTTAAATTTCTTGGCACGCTTGGGCAATGTCCAGTAGAGCGGGTCGCGAACATCCACCAGCCCGTATGCATCTTTAATAGGATGGCCCCAGTCACACTCGGGGGGCAGGGCGTAAATCAGCAGCGGCCGCGCTGCCATGTCGAGCATCTCGAGGCTCACCTCGACATAGGGGCACAGCGCATCCCAGCGGGTGGTGAAATATCTTAGGTCGCCATGAAAGCTGGGAATACAGAGGTTTGCGGCTGTCCATGACTGGTGGCCTAACTGGTGAATCGCGGAATTGCCATCTAATCCATTGTCGCTAATGGATGCAATACGAAAGGCAGAATCGTTCATTATTTTTCTAAAAGGGCGATCTAAGGCGAAGCTTAGTCAAATCTGCAAGAATTGCAAGCCCAGCCAGAACCTTCAAAAATTCACCTCGCTTGAAGCCGCTAAAATTGTAATGGGGTCACTGCTTGATGAGTATTCATAAGACATGACCGGACAGGCTGATGGTGCCGGTGAAAGGAATCGAACCCTCGACCTTCGCATTACGAATGCGCTGCTCTACCGTCTGAGCTACACCGGCGATTTCGCAACATTTTAGTACATATTTTGCTGCCGTTTGGCGGAGAGCTGAGATGGCTGAGAGCGTGTGTAAGTGGGCTCTCCACTTGCGCTTCCTACGCGATTTCACCAATGATCAGTCGCTCATTTTTAGCATACTGTTTCAAAAAAAATTAACTTTACTTCCTGTCAATCTGGCCTGCTATCTTGTCTCACAACCTAATTACGAGATCGTTGAATGCTTTTCGCCTTTATCCTATTAGATAAGCCTGATTCCAAGGTTCTTCGCCAACAGCACCGCCCCGCCCATAAGCTCTACCTCGGGCAGGTAGCCCAGCAGATTGCATTTGCGGGCCCGTTGCATGCAGACGATGGCCAGTCCATGATCGGTAGCCTTCTAGTCATCGACTTTCCTTCTGTCGCGCATGCGCGCAACTGGTTGTCCCAAGAGCCCTTTACCCAGGCTGGCATCTATGGCCGCACCGAGATATTTCCCTTTTCTAACCTATGGCCTCAGAAGGCTGGATTTCCCAAGGAGACCGCATGACCAAAAAATATGCGCTGTTAAGCGATAGGGCGCCCTACAGCCCTATTGTGGGTAGACCCGCTTTAAGACTTCCCAGTGGAAAAAAGCTGGCGGTCTGGGTAATCGTTAACGTGGAGCACTGGACTATCGCAGGGGCTATGCCACGCACCGTATTGCCGCCTCCTATGGGCCAGACGCTGCTACCCGACCTGGCCAACTGGTCCTGGCATGAATACGGCATGCGGGTAGGCTTTTGGCGCATATTCGACGCCCTGAAGCAGCGTGGCATTCGTCCGACCATGGCTGTCAATGGCATCGTCTGTTCTAGCTATCGCCCCATTGCCGAGGCTGCACATAAAGAAAACTGGGAGTTCATGGGCCACGGCTATCTTCAGGGCCCTATGCACCGGCTCGAAGACCAGTACCGCGAAATTGAAAAGACCGTTACTGCAATCAAAGAGATTACCGGTAAAGGGCCGGTGGGCTGGGAGAGTCCGGGTCTCACCGAAACCGATACGACCCTCGACTATCTCTCTGCCAACGGCATTCGGTATCTGGCCGACTGGGTCATTGACGACCAACCGTGTTGGATAGAGGCAGAGCCCCAAAAGATGGTCTCGGTACCATATACGGTTGAGCTTAACGACATTCCGGTATTTGCCCTCCAGAACCACAGTTCTGATGAGTTCTACAAGCGCGGGGTACTCCAACTCGAGCGCATGGTAAAGGACAGCCAGACATCTACCCGTGTTATGGCAATCAGCGTACACCCTTACCTCACGGGTGTTCCTCACCGTATCGCTGCGTTCGAAAAGTTCTTAGACCTAGTGATGCAAGAGAAAGATGCCGAGATCATGACCGGAGAAGAGATCTATCGCTGGTTTATCGGCCAGTAAAAGCGTCTGTCGGAATAAAAAAACAGGGCCCCCGCGCGCAGGCGAGGGCCCCAATTTGAGGTGAGAAAACAGTCAAATTAAGCTGCGACAGCAACCGGTGCCTTCTTCTCTTTGGCAATTGCGGCATTGACGCGTGGCATAACCTGTTCTGCCATCAGTTGCATCGACTTCTTGCCGAGCACTGGGTCTTGCCAATCGTGGCACGGATAAAGCAGCGTACCGAAGTCACCGACCTGTTCGCGAAAGGCCAGAATCTGGTCAACAACACTGTTGACCGAACCCGCGAAAACCAGCTCTTTGGTCATGCGGTCGGGTGTGATTGCCTCATCAGGCTCGTTCTGGTCCCGCTTAAACAGGTTAGACCGCCCACCAAACCCTACGAGCTTACGAATAAGTTGCTTGAAGTAGAAGTGATAGGGGCCGTCAGAGGAATGCCCATAGCGTTGGGCAAGCTTGTCATCGCTTTCGGTAACAAAAATACTACGCGCCACGCGCCAATTCGCGGGATCCGCGGGGCGACCGCCCTCGGCACACCCTTGCACATAGCTGGGCCAATGAGACTTTACCCAGTCAGATAGTAAGAAGTTGGCCGATATGGGCTCCCACCCGCGCGCGGCTGCACTGGCAACACCCTTAGAGAAAGGGGCCACAGCGGTAACTACGATAAGGGGGTGCGGCTTCTGATATGGGCGCAGGATGATCCCTTGACCAATCTCTGGAATCATCGTCCTTGCGGTGGTTACCTTGAAATACTTACCTTCGATGTTATACGGCGCCTCAGACTCCCAGATCTTTAGAACCGTGTTTATGCCCTCGACGAACATCTCAAGCCGGTTCTCGACATCGAGGTTGCCAAAGACCTCCATGTCAGACTTCAGCCCGCCAGGGCTGATGCCCATAATGAATCGCCCTTTGAGCATATGGTCGAGCATGGCTACCTGGGCCGCAATTGCCGCAGGGTGGCTGTTTGGTACGTTGATCGTGCCGCTACCAAGCATGATCTGCTTGGTACTAAAGGCTAGACTACTAAGAAACATTAGGCAGGACGTTACGTTTTCGGCTAGGTCGGTGACATGTTCGCCGACATAGGCCTCTGAATAGCCCAGTTCGTCGGCGAGGATGATCGCCTCCCGATCCTCTGCAAGGGTCTCAAAAGGCTTTCGAGTGGGGGGATGCAGAGGCATCATGAAAGTTCCAAGCTTCATTGTTTACCGCTCCTGTACAAGATTTTTGGGCGTGAGACTTACCAACCTAACGAAATCCCGATATACAACAACTAAAAACCATCGTATTCTCTGTTGATCTAAAGATCAATAACAGATTTCCCTTAGACAGAAGGCATATTCTAATGCAGCGCAACAAATCAACCGTCGGCGTCGTGGGTCTGGGTATTATGGGGTCTGCCATAGCCTCAAACCTTCAAAAGGCTGGATTTTCAGTCATGGGCAGTGACCCACGGGCTAGCCAGCGCAAACTCATGGCCTCCAAGATTTCTGTGGTCACGGGCATCAACGCAGAGGTACTGGCCCATAGTCGGCTTCTTATTACCTCGTTGCCGTCGGCAAAGTCGCTCTTTGCTGTCGCCGAAGAGCTCATAGCAGCGGTCTCTGCGGGGAAACAAAAGTCGAAGGGTCCAGCTGCCATCGTTGCAGAGACAAGCACCCTGAGCCTGGAAGACAAGGTTTATGCCCGGGATATCTTTGCCAAAGGCAATATTGAGATGCTCGACTGTCCGCTTTCGGGAACGGGTGCCCAGGCTCAGAACCGAGACCTAACCGTGTTCGCCAGCGGCTCAGCCACGGGTATCAGGGCATTTATGCCGGTATTTAAGGGCTTCTCAAAGACCCAGTTCAACGTAGGTGAATTCGGCAGCGGGATTAAGACTAAATGGGTGGCAAACCTTCTGGTTGCAATTCACAACATCTCCACCGCCGAGGCGCTTTTGTTTGCCCGTGAGCTTGGGCTCGATATGTCCACGATTGTTGATGTCCTGGCCGATGGGGCCGGGTCTTCGCGCATGCTGCAGATCCGAGGTCCTTCAATGGTGCGTCATAACTGGCAGCCCGCCGCCATGAAGGTGGGAATATGGAAGAAGGACATGACGATTATCCAGACCGTTTTACAGTCTCTTGATATACCGGCGCCGCTCTTTCAGGCGAGCCTTCCCATATATGCCGCCGCCATGTCTCAGGGCCTTGAGGCCGACGATACCGCAGCGGTCTTTGAGGTGCTCGAAAGGCTTGCTGGAAAGGTCGCCACCGAAAAATCTGGCAAGACCGACGGCAAGAGAAGTCCCGCGGGCACGGCTAAGGCCTCCAAGACCAGAAAGTCTTCGACATGAAGTATTCCGACTCTATGGCGAATCCCTCTGATACAAAAGCCTTTCGAGCCGCGCTGGGACGATTCCCCACTGGGGTTACCATTATTACGGGCAGAGATCCAGATTCTGACGCTGCTGTTGGTCTTACCGTAAGCAGCTTTAACTCGCTGTCTCTAACGCCTCCGCTGGTACTCTGGTCTATCTCGGTAAAATCGCCAAGTATCAGCGCCTTCACCGTTGGCCGCGCGCATCTTATTCATGTGCTGCACGCAGGGCAGTCTGAGCTCGCGCGACACTTTGCAACCCCAAAGCCCGATAAGTTTGAGGGTGTGTCTCTTAAGCCCACCACCGACCCATCACGTTCGCCTGAGCTATCAGAGAGCTGTGTCGTTTTTGACTGTGTAACCGACAAATTTATCGAGGCCGGCGACCATTTTCTGGTGATTGCGTCTGTGCGCCAGTACCGGGGTTGTGATGCCGACTCTTTGCTGTTTTGCAACAGTCAGTTTTTGTCGGTTGATGCACTTTCCAGGATTACCGAATAGACGATTTGGCTCCAGCAATAAATAGCGCCACCGCATCTTCCACTTTTTGGTAAAACCGAGGAAGACTACCGGATTTAAAGATGTTAGACCGGACTGCCCAATAAAACATGATTCCATGAAGATTCCAGGCTACCTCGATCTCCCGTGGAAGAACTGACTGTAAGTTAGAAAGTCATAATGAAAAGAGCAATCGTGGTTGGAGGTTCCATGGCTGGACTATTTGCTGCGAATCTGCTTCATCGCAGTGGCTGGCATGTGGATGTCTTTGAGCGGTCAAAGGCTGCGCTATCCGGTCGTGGTGCAGGAATAGTTACCCACGACGGCCTTTTGTACGCCCTGCAGGCAGCCGGTGCTCAGGTCGATGATGCTCTGGGTGTGGGGATTCATAAGCGACTAGCTATATCCAAAGCCGGAGACCCTTTCGCCTACTGCGATTTCGAGCAGGTTCTTACTTCTTGGTCACGTCTTTTAGGCTATCTGAAAGAGGCCTTGCCTGATCCGCACTACCATTTGGATGAAGAGGTTGTAGAAGTGCAGCCCGGTACTTCTGAGGCATTAGCGCGGGTTACCTTTGCGAGCGGCGAGTCTCTGACTGCCGACCTAGTAGTGGCCGCCGATGGCCTGAAGTCGTCTCTTAGGCGTCAGCTTCAGGTCCCGTTTCGCCAGGTCTATGCTGGATATGTTGCCTGGAGGGCCGTCTGCGACCTGTCGGTGCTCTCGGACAACACGCGGCGGCTTATGGGGGATACCTTTCTCTTCTCCCAGCTTCCCGGAGAGCAGATTCTTGCCTACCCGATCGCAGGTCCTCAGCGAGCGGATCAGATTCTGGTGAATATGGTCTGGTATCGGCGCACCCCAGAAGACCAGCTCCGAGATCTTCTTACCGATGAACAGGGGGTCTGGCATAGCGAGGGAATACCTCCCCATAAAATTCGACATTCCCATATCGACAAAATGCGTACCAATGCGGTCGCGCTTTTCCATGCCTCTTGGGCGGAACATCTGGAGAAGTCTGATTCCATCATTCTGCAGCCGATATTCGATAGCGAAGTGGAGACGATGGCCACGGGCCGTGTTGCCTTTATTGGTGATGCAGCCTTTGTAGCCCGGCCCCATGTTGGACAGGGCGTTACGAAGGCAGCAGGAGATGCCCTGTGTCTCGCCAAGACCCTGCGCGACGCAGCCATGGGGGATATTCCGAAGGCGCTCACGGCCTTCTCCGAGGCGCGTATGCAAGTTGGCCGTATGGCGGTAAACCATGCGAGGCAGATGGGGGCCCCCGTCGTTATCAGTCCTCTGTTAGAAGATGGATCGCACTGGCAGGCTTATTACTCAGACCCCGAGAACCTTATCCGAGATACCGCTGTAGAGCTTGAGGGTGTGGTGCGCAAAGATGAGGGAATCCTGCATTGAAGCCCCCTTCCGAGTCCATTCTGTATGAAACTGCTTTAAATCAAACCTATCTATTTTTATAAAGGGAAACCTATGACGGGATTGCATGTTGGCGTCGATATTGGAGGCACCTTCACCGATTGTGTCGTGATCACAGAGAAAGGATCGGTGGTGACAACAAAGTCACCCTCGACCCCGCCGCACTTTGCCGATGGCATGGTGTCGGCCATGGAACTTGCAAGTGCAGAGCTTGGGCTTGTCTTTAAGGATTTCTGCCAGAAGATATCCGTCCTGACTCATGGCACAACGGTGGGTACCAACGCCTTGATTCAGCGCAGGGGGGCCAAGGTCGGCCTGATTACTACCAAAGGCCATGAGGATGCCATTCATATCATGCGTGGCTCGCGGGGTGTTACCTCGCGGAACCTCAACCAGGTAGTGCACTTCCCTGAGAGCCAGAAGCCGGTTCCTATCGTGCCAAAGAAGTGGGTGCGTGGCGTCTCAGAGCGGGTCGACTGCATGGGGGAAGTGATCGTCCCCATCAACAAGGACGATGTAGAGCAAGCAATTACCGAGTTATTAGACCAAGGCGTTGAGGCTATCGCGGTCTGTCTCTTGTGGTCATTTAAGACGCCTGCCCACGAGCGTTACATTAAGGAACGCATTCTCAAGCGGGCCCCCGACATGTTTGTTTCGTGCTCGGTCGATCTGGCGCCTAAGTGGGGGGAGTATGAGCGTATGACTGCAACGGCACTAAACGCCTACATTGGCCCAGTGACCTCGGACTATCTGAAAAAGCTCGACCTGCGACTGAAGTCGGCGGGCTATACCAAGCCGCTACAGATTACGCAGTGCGGTGGCGGCTCTATTTCAGTAGAGAGGGCAATCGAAGCCCCACTGCTTACGCTCGACTCTGGCCCCGTATCTGGCGTCACCGGGTCGCAGTTCTTGGGGCGCATACTGAACATCGACAACGTGATTACCACCGACATGGGGGGCACTTCGTTTGACGTGGGAATTATTCATGCTGGCCAGCCCTCGTTCAGCTTCATGGCTAATGTGGCCCAGTATGAGTACTTTATTCCTAAGGTGGATATCCAGGCGATCGGCTCGGGTGGCGGGTCTTTGGCAGTGGTCGATCGTCTTACAAAGACGCTACGGGTCGGTCCAGAGTCCGCGGGTGCCAATCCAGGGCCTGCATGCTATGGCAAAGGTAACGAGACGCCTACAGTGACCGATGCTGATCTCGTGCTTGGCTATATTGACCCCGATAATTTTCTGGGCGGAAAGATTGTTCTCGATAAGGGGAAGTCTGTCGCCGCGGTACAGCGGGTTGCCGACCAGCTCGGTCTGAGTCTGTACGAGACTGCGGCGGGAATCGCAAAGATCGCCGAGTTTAAGATGGCCGATATCATTCGCAAGACTACGGTCGAAAAAGGCTTAGACCCGCGCGACTTTTCGCTTTTCGCCTTCGGAGGTGCAGGCCCGGTGCATGCGGGTATTTTTGCCCGTGAACTGGGCGCCCAGAAGGTTCTGGTTCCCCTGAACCGTGTTGCCTCAACCTGGTGTGCCTTTGGTGCGGCAACCGCAAGCCTGTTGCATATTCACGAGCGGGTTGAGATCCTATCTTCACCATTTCAGATCAAGCAGGTCAATGCCGTGCTGGCAGAGCTCTACGCTGCTGCCAGCAAGCAGATGGGCGCCGACGGTATTCCCGCCTCGGGCCGCCGGTTTCAGTTCTCGGTGGATATGCGGCACCGGGGCCAGATTAATGAGGTGGAAGTGCCTCTGTCCGATGACGCGGTGAAGGCCGGTATGAAGCTCGCCGACAAAGACCTTGCTGCATTAATCGAGCGGTTCTATGGTCGCTATGAGGCCATTTATGGCCGGGGGTCTTCGTACCGTGACTCTCGACTCGAGATGGTGACCTTCCGCCTGCGTGCCATGGGTGCCTCGCGCACGGTCACCCTGCCAATGGCTAAGCGAAGCGCGGCAGCCATTAAGGAGAAGGCCAAGACCGGAAAGCGGAAGGTCTATTGGACGGACCTTGGCAAGCAGATGATTACACAAGTTTATAACGGCGAGCTGCTTGATTATGGCAATACTGTTGCTGGTCCTGCCATTGTAGAAACTAGCCACACTACCATTGTTGTCCATCCCCAGCAGAAGCTGCTCGTGGATGCCTACGGAAACTTTGAACTGAAGCTCGGGAGATAGTCATGCTTAAAGTCAGTGAAATGAAGGGTGTTGCATTTAATGGTCGGGAGATGGGCTATGTGCCGCCTGAAAAGCTTCGGATCTCCAAGAAGCTCAAACTGCATACCAAGTCGAGCAAGAAGCTCGATCCAATCACCTACGAGGTAATTCGCCATAGCCTGTGGAATGTCAACGAGGAGCACGGCGCAACAATTCAGCGCCTCTCAGGCTCCCCAGTGGCTATGTATGCGCTCGACCTCAACCCGTCCATCCTTACCGAAGACGGTGAGTTTGTGTATTTCGGGCCTTATATGCAGTACATGTCCGGGGTCACCGATACCCAGGTGAAGTGGATTCTTGAGAACCGATCAGAGAACCCTGGCATTAAAGATGGCGATATGTTTCTGGCCAATGACCCCTGGGTGGGCGCAGCCCACCAGCAAGACGTGATGCTGATCTGTCCGGTGTTTCACGAGGGTGAGCTCTTCTGCTGGGTTACCAACTGCCTGCACCAATACGATATCGGAGGCATCACGCCCTCGAGCTTCTGCATGTCTGCGAAGGATGCCTTCGAAGAGGGCATCCTTATTCCGCCAGTAAAAATTGTGGAAGGCGGCGAGATCCGTAAAGATATCGAAGACCTGTACCTGCGCTCCTCTCGTAAGCCCGCGTCTGTGGCCCTCGACTTTCGGGCACAGCTTGCCGGAAACACCACGGCCAAAGAACGTATCGAGAGCCTTCTGCGTAAATACGGCGGCGATACCGTAAAGGCGGTTATGCGCAAAATCCTCAATGACAGCGAGGCAGCCTTCTTAGACAAGATGTCGCGTCTTCCCGATGGTGTCTGGCGTGACCGCACCTACGTAGAGTGCTCGCGCCCGGGCGACCGACGAAGCCACCAGGTCCAGCTCACGCTTCGCAAGGCAGGCAATACGCTTATCTTTGAGAACGACGGCACCGCAGACCAGGAAGGCGCAATGAATGCCACGTTTTCTGGGTGGCGGGGCTCCATCATGGTGGCGCTTAATCAGCTGCTCTGCTGGGACCAGTATTTTGCAATTGGCGGGGCCCTTCGGCATGTCAAGTTTGACCCCACCCCAGGCACCATGAACTGCGCAAATTTTCCTGCATCCGTATCGACCGCGCCGGTGCAGGCCATGGAGATCTCTTTGTATCCTGCCTATAACGTGCTGGCAAAGATGATCTATGCCGATGACCAGATGCGCAAAGATATTATGTGCATTGGGGGCACCAGTCAGTGGCCTGCCACTATATTTCGTGGCAAAGACCAATGGGGTGAAAATTTTGGGTACATCCTAGTCGATCCCATTGGGGGAGCGATTGGTGCCTTCTCCACTGGCGATGGAATCTCAACCGGGGGGCAGTCGCGCACGCCCATTTGTAAGCTGCCCAACATTGAGCATACCGAGCAGACTTTTCCGGTGCTTTTTCTGTATCGCAAAGAACTTGTCGACTCGGGTGGTGCGGGCCTGAACCGAGGCGGTATGTCAGCGGAAACCTGTTTTGTGCCGCACAACACGCCTACCATCACGCACGACACCTTATCCTCTGGTAATGCGGTGCCAACCTCTACCGGAATGATGGGGGGCTACCCTGCCACGGTGAATATCTACAAGTTCAAAAAAGACACCGATATTCTTAAGCGGCTTAAGGCCTCTAACCTGCCCTCGGACATTTCTGAAGTGCCGGGTCGGGGGGTTACGCTGGAACTGCGCCAGCAAAACTTTCAGCAAGATCCCTCCGATGTCTATTCGGTTGTCTGGACCGGAGGCGGTGGCTATGGAGACCCCCTTGCCCGGGATCCACAAAGGGTTGCCGAAGATGTCAACGACCATCGTGCGGTTTCGTTGGCTGCTGCACGCGATATCTACGGCGTTGTGCTTAAGCCCAATGGAACTGTCGACGACCCCGCTACACAGGCCTTGCGTGCAGAAGTCTTTGCAAGACGGAAGCGCTATCCAGTAAATGGAAAGTCTGGATCGGTACCCCAGAAGCTTACGGGTAAGGTGTTTAAGGAGATCACAGAAAACCTGACACTACAGTACCCTGAAGCCGGAAAAACCAATAAAACAGGGCTGCGCTGGTCTTGTAGGCACTGTCATACCGACCTTGGTTCCGCAAAGGAAAACTACAAGCATGGCTGCGCGCGCCATGATGCGCCGATTACCGCCGCGAACCCCAATATTGGCGACTGGAAGCGCTATGTAGATGAAGAGCCCAGCTTTCGGCAGTTCTTCTGTCCGGGGTGTGGGCACCTTATTGAGAACGAGATTGCCCGCACGATAGATCCATTGCTGGAGGATATTCAGATTAAGCTCTAAACAGTCCCGGCTTTTTCCGTAAGCCTGGCTCTGGCCCCTGCCGCCGAAAACGATGGCAGGGGGTTTTTTTTATTCGCTGGGGTATACGCCGTATGCGCCAGGCGCCTGACTACAGGCCGAAGTGGTCTCGCAGTATCTGATTGAACTCCGCCGGGTTTTGAATGTTGGGTAGATGCCCGGCCTTGCTGACAGACCGGTACTGCGCCTGGGGGAGTTGCCCTGCGAGCTCGGACAGGGCCTTTGGAAAGGGACCGTCATTCTCGCCTGAGACCAGACTGGTCTTCATGGTGATTGCCGACACCTTGGGTGCGTAATCAAGCCTCTGAATTGCCTGCGCGCAGCCCACAAAACCATTGACTGACGTCGCACCGATCTGCACCTTAAACTCCTGCATCACGGCGGCGTTGGCGGGATCTTTCGCGTAGTCAACCCCAAACCAACGCTCTACCGTGGCATCTGCCATTGCGGCACATCCTTGTGCCTGAGCCAGCGCAATACGGGGGTTCCAGGACTCGGCCATTTCCTGGGGCATGTCGGCACGGGTGTCACAGATCACCAGGCTTTCAAATCGGGCC
This sequence comes from Betaproteobacteria bacterium, assembly GCA_016868305.1. GTDB lineage: Bacteria > Pseudomonadota > Gammaproteobacteria > Burkholderiales > Burkholderiaceae_A > Hahnella. Next base: position 13,279 of record VGHK01000006.1, read on the forward strand.
GTATGATGAATACCCAGACCAATACCAATCATGCCACCAAGAGACAGCCCGATAAAATGAGCGCGCTTGTGGCCAAGGGCGTCGAGCACGCCGATGCAGTCGTTGCCGAGATCATTGAGGCTAAACCCAAGCTCTGTGGGGCCAGAGGCGCCATGCCCACGGGTGTCCATGGCCAGTATTCGGTAGCCCCCTTGATGTAACAGCGCTGCCTGGGACTCCCACATTTTGGAAGCTGAGAGAATCGAGTGCGATAGTAAAATCACTCCACGCGATCCGGTCTCGCTGTCGTATACACACAGCTGTTGGCCGTTGGCCGTGACCATCTTTTTAGTCCATCCATTATTCATGGGCCAGTCTCCTCAAAAAAAAGGGGGGATTAAATGCCTGCAGGCATAGGGCAGAGTAAAGCGATCGTCACAGGGGGCCAAAAGCCGGAGGCGGGATCCTTCGAGATGAGATCTTTTCATAGGCTGAGGCGAGTGCAAATACCTGGGCCTCGCGGCCTATCTCAGACCGAAACACCAAAGAAAAGGGCAGCCCTGGAGCCGCCAGAGAGGTCATCTTGGTTCCTGACTTGGCCTGGTAAGAACGGCGGTCTTCGGACAAGCAAAAATCTGCGTCGTAGGCCTCCCGTACAAATCCCGCTGGTACCAAAATCTCGGTTAACCCGGCGTTGGGCCCATGGAAGGATTCGAAAAAATAGTGCCTGGCAAGCCCCGGCTCTTCGGGGTATCCAATTCTTGCAGGCGGAAGGACAGTATGCACACGCACCAGAGCCTCGAGAGCATTTTCGTGCAGCACCATCATATCTACCCGCCGAAGCAGTTCACGCAGCATGATCCGCTCGTCGACGCCCTGACGCCCACCGAGAGGATTTCTTGGATCGGTAATCTCCTCCCAGTTCAAGAAGGCTGCCCTCTGGTCGTCTCCCCAGAAGCTTGAGCGTGCGTTGAGCTGGCGCCAGTCAGAGAGTGTTTCAGAGATGCCCCATCGCTGCCAGTCTTCTGCTCTACGCCGCAGATACTGGCTGATATGAAGACGAAAGGCGTTGGCCAGAACCTGCTCCTGGACGGTTGCTAGGTCTAAGTTCGACGGGGGGGCAATCTTGAGATCCGACAGGGCAACCATATAGTCGATGGGGGCCAGATCTCCTGAACCAAAAATCTTTCCAGGCTGGAATTCGGTCGGACGAATCGCCTCGGCGAACTCCGGAAAAACCGGTTCTCCGCTGCCGTTAAGCCGGAAGAGAATGTCGGGCATGAAGACAGGAATAAGACGGGCAAGCGCGTCTGTAAACGAGGTTTGCATCTGCTCTAGGTCAGCATCCGCGCGCCAATGTCTGTGCCAAGACTCTACGAGGTGAAGCCCCAATGTGGTTCCCAGTACCTGTTTAATCTCTTGGGAAGCTGCCTGAATGATGGGCCTTACGGCAAGGGTATTCTCAGGGTCAAGCATGGATTCTCGAATAACACCTATGCGCATCCCCCGAATCCCAGCCATGGTGCTTGGGCTGGCAATAAAAGCCCGAAGCCCCTTCGCGGGGGGGTAGCTGCTCCTCGGAACCGTTGTATAGGGATCGCGCGGATCGTAGTAGCCCCCAGAGGCATCACGCAAGGCATCGAGAATAACGGCACAGTCATCGAGCGTCTTAGCCATAATGCCGGTTCGGTCACAGTAGATGTCGGCACCGATAGCGCCGCCATCAAAACCGAGCATGGCCTTGTGTGGCAGGATAAGCGCCGTACTGTTGTGGTTTGAAGGTCCGCGCGTCGACATGCGCGTCTCTTCACCAAGGCTCGCCATGACCATGTTGGTTGACACAGATACAGCCGACCCAGCACTTGATCCAAGCGATGCGGACCGCGCGGTGTCATAGGGGTTGGCAGGATTGCCTCCCCAGGTAGACCGTTGATAGCCCGAAACCGATGGAAGTACTTTCTGGGGTCTGTGTGCACCCCCAGGATCTCCGGCACGGCCGTTGTACTCGGTCATCACAGCCTTGGCGAAGATGATGGCACCCTTCTCGCGTAGCCGCTCCACCAGTTGGTGGTCCCGCGCGGGAAAGTCGACATCGAACCGTGCGTCGGCGCCGCCTGTCGACCGCATGTCCTTGGTATCGAAGGCATCCTTGAAAGAAAAGACAACCCCGTACAAGGGCATTTTCTCGAGGTCGGGATTCTGGCCGTAGGTCTCGTCGAGGGCCTGTGCCTGCTCCAGGGCATCGGGATAGCGTCGAAAGATCTCGCACACCGCCGGTGCCCCCTCGGGCAAAGGCCCCGCATCTGAGTGCCGATCAAAATCGCCTCTGCAGACGACAGACCGTTCCCCTCGGATATTGAGGGTCGAAAGCGCGTTTACCTGCCCACTGGCTGGGTCTCCAACCATCATTCCGTACTGCTGCACGACCGACGGGTCTGCTGCCGTCGGCCGCATCTCGCCAAACTCGATGTTGGGGCCGAGATATTCATCGAGAGATGGAAGCACAGATCGGGCACTGACCGTTTGCTTGGGGAAACGTAAAGGTCTACCGGCCCTGACCGTTCCTTGGACCTGATCTACGGGTGCGCCATCGCTAGTAACCAATAGACCCGACGGGCCATTAAAGGCCCGAACCCGATCGATATATTCGCGGACCACCGCGACACAGCTTGTTTCGCCCCGCTGTATCGCGGCATGGAGGTCTTTAATCGAAGACTCAAAAACAGAAAACGCCATAGTGCATAATTTCCTTAGTGATTAAATGATAAACAGCATTTCTGGGTTTGCAAGTAAGAAATTCACCAATAGCAGTTCGCCGACGGGTGTGGTTCACTAGTCTCATCTCACAGGAGGGTTTACGCGAATGCCTACCATTACACATGCCTTAGGAACAACCGACTACGAGCGCGCGGGACCAGCAGGGCAGCGCCCGCTTGTCTTGTTTCATACGCTACTGGCAGACCGGAGCGTCTACGATGGAATCTTTCCGGTGCTTGCCAAGAGTCGTGACGTGGTCCGTTTCCAGTTTCCAGGGTTTGGAGACTCGGTGGGATCCTGCCAGTCTGTTGATGACTATGCGCTGTGGACTATTTCTTTTCTGCGAGCTCTCAATCTGGGCCAGCCAGCCGAGGTCTTTTCGAACGGTTTTGGCGGCTTTGTTTCGGTGGGGGTTACTAGCAAGACGCCCGAGTTGGTTTCGCGGCTCACCATTGCCAATAGTGGGGCGGCTTTTCCTGAAGAACGCAAGCCCCCTTTGCTGAAAATGGCAGAGGCGGTCGAGACCAAGGGGGTCGCTGCCGTGTTGGATACGGCAATTTCGAGGATGTTTCCCGAGGACTTTGCGAAGTCGCATCCCGAGATCGTCGCCCAGCGCAAGGCGGCCCTTGCAAAGACCAATCCAAAGCAGTTTGCGGCGGCCTGTCGGGCCCTTTCGCAGCTTGACTATCGTGAGGCGGCCAAGAGCATTACGCGGCCAGTGCGTGTGGTTGCTGGGCTTGACGATGCCACCACGCCTCCTGCTATGTCGCAAGAGTTACATGCGCTTGTTGCGGGCTCCAGTTATTCCGAGATCGCCGACTGTGGGCATTGTCCGCAGATTCAGCAGCCCGATAAAGTACTTGCACTTCTCGCCTAGAAGCATCGCGCCTAAAAGCCTGCCTCTTACGCATGGCATTTTATTTATCAGCTAGCCAACAACCTGAACCCTCTTTTCTTTGTTAAGGACTTTCATGACCCAGGACAACCTTATCGAGGTAATCACCGAAAACAAGCTCCCGCATTACGAGCCCTATGGCTGGCATCACTGGCCGGAGCACCCTTGGCTGGCGTATCAGTTTCGCCGGGGGCTCGGCGAGACGCAGGAGGGAGGTGGTGCTGTCAGCGAGGTGTTTCAGGCAGCAAGCCGTATGATCCCTGGCGATCTAGAGAGCTGGCACAAAGAATGGAAGTACATTGCCGACAGGAACTGGAACCGAGGCGTGGAGGCCGAGGGCCGTGGCCATATACGCACCGCCATGAACTGTTTTTTAAGAGCGGCAGACTACTACCGACAGGCGGAGTTCTATCTCAAGCCAGACGATCCTCGCAGGCTGCCCACCTTCGAAAAGATGGAGGCCTGTAGCCATCGGTTCATTGGGCACTTAAATCCTGCTGGTCAGGTGGTAGATATTCCCTATGAAAACGGTGTGCCGCTATGCGCGTATTTCGTCCGTTCGCCATACCCTACTGCGAAACAACCCGTTCTGATCTGCATGGGTGGGCTTGATTCGATTAAGGACGAGATGTGGTTTATGCAGGCAAGGGGAGCGCTCCAGCGCGGAATCGCTGTGCTCATGATTGATGGTCCAGGACAGGGGGGTACGCTCCGCAGGCATAAGGTTCCCAACCGAGTAGACACAGAGGTACCTATCGGAAAGTGTATCGACTGGCTTGCGTCTCGGCCAGACATAGATGCCAGTCGTATCGCGGTCTGTGGATCGAGCCTTGGGGGCTATTATGCGGCGCGGGCGGGGTGCTATGAGCATCGCCTCGCGGCCTGTATCGCCCACGGAGCCATCTGGGCGATTACCGACCTATGGGGGGAGGCCTCTGAAGACCACGGACTAGCCGAGCACATTAAATGGGTCTTCGGGTGTGATTCGATGAAGTCCGCGATGGTGAAAGCCAAAGCCTTCACCCTGGAAGGGCACTTAGACCACATGCGCTGCCCGTTTCTTGTCATGCATGGTGGCCACGACGTGCTTACGGTGTCTCAGGCCCAAAAAGTCTACGACTACGGAAGGGCCAAGGGTAAAGATGTCACGCTTCGGCTTTTAAGCGAGGAGGAGACCGGGGCGGAGCACTGTCAGCATGACAACCCAACCATCGGCCAGGAGATTCTAGGAGACTGGCTCGCTGATCGATTCGGTATCGATCAGCGAGCCCTGCTTCAGTCGGGCCAAACGCCCTTTGCTCTCTAGAGCTTGATCTTAAAGAGCTTCTGCGCGTTTCCACCCGTGATGAGCTTCTTATCTGCTTGAGAAAGCTTCGGCACGGCGGAGATTAGTCCTAAGGGATCAAACTCCGCCATGTCGTACGGATAGTCGGTGCCAAGCATGACGTGATCAGCGCCAAACCGCCGGATAAGGCTTTGCAGCATATACGGATCAAAGGTGATGGTGTCGAAGTAAAACTTCTCAAGGTACTTCGATGGCTTGACTGTAATTACAGAGCGAACGTCGGGGCGTTTGTGGCCATGGTCCATGCGCGCCCAATAGTGAGCGAGATAACCCCCTGCGTGGGCAAGAATGATTTTTAATCGGGGATAGCGCTTCATTACGCCATCAAAGATGAGATGGCTCACGGCTACCGTGGTTTCTAAGGGATTGCCAATAATGTTATTGAGGTAGTGGTCGGTAAGGCGTTGGCCGTGGCTAAACCCATTCGGGTGCATGAAGAGCACCACACCAAGTTCCTGTACCTTGGCGAAAAAAGCCTCAAGCTTAAGGCTCGGGTCCGTCAAGTCTTTGCCGTTCACATTGGTGCCGATTTCGATACCTTTGAAACCCAGGACTTTGACCGCACGCTCTAGTTCCTTAACTGCAAGGTCGCTGTTTTGCAGCGGCACTGTGCCCATAGCCATAAGACGCTTTGGGTGATCAGCAACGATCTTTGCGATGCCGTCATTCACGCTTTTTGCGAGTTCAAGTCCGAAGTCCGGTTCGGCAAAGTAGTAGTATTGAAAAGGGGCGGGCGCGACCACCTGCAGGTCCACTCCCATCTTGTCCATTTCCTTGAGCCGGGTGGGGATGTCAGAGAGCATAGGTCCCCGTTCACGCATCTGCTTGACGTTCACATCACGGGTGAAATCATTCGAGAAAATATTGGTGAACTCCTTTTGGGCCGGATCAATGGCCGCCGCCTTTGCCGCAACGGCCGGATTGAAGTAGTGGCAGTGGATGTCGATGACGGGAGAACCAGACCCTTTAGCCTTTGCGGATTTGGGTCGGGCCGCTGCATCCGCCCTTGCGCCACTTTTTGTTGCCAGCGGCATCGATGCGCGTCTGTGGCGGTGACGGGGGTTATTGCAGCCAATGGAACAGGTAAAAAGCATCGCTTCGTCTCCTTGGAAAATAATCTGTACCGACTGTACCTGAAGCCCATCTTCTTAATCAATCGATTAATAAGCAAGGGTTTCTACCACTCCAAGATTAGCCCAAGACCGTGTTTACTAGCCTGTAAATAAATAACAAAAAACGTCGTATTAAGAATCAGATTCGATGATGACGATTTTCAGAGGAGCGTTGGTCATTTATGAGTTATCCCACACGTACTGAGACCCGCGATGGAATGCGAATTGACTGGCACATGCGAATCCCTGCGCGCGATGGCCTTGAGCTAATAGCCGATGTATTCCGCCCAACAAAGCCGGGAAAGTACCCTGTCATCATGAGCTATGGTCCCTATGGCAAGGGTCTCGCTTTCCAAGAGGGCTACAAAACCGCCTGGGACCGTATGGCTGAAACCTTTCCAGACGTAACAGCCAACTCAACCAATAAGTACCAAAACTGGGAGGTGGTCGATCCCGAAAAATGGGTGCCAGAGGGGTATGTCTGTATCCGGGTGGATTCCCGTGGTGCGGGAGCTTCCCCTGGCTACATGGCGCTGTGGAGCCCCCAAGAGGCGCAAGATTTCTACGACTGTGTTGAGTGGGCTGGCGTTCAGTCATGGAGTAACGGCAAAGTTGGGCTAAATGGGATTTCATACTACGGCATGAACCAGTGGCAGGTTGCGCAACTTCAACCGCCGCACCTTGCCGCAATATGTATCTGGGAGGGCGCTTCCGATTTCTACCGTGACCTCAGCCATCACGGCGGTATCTTGTGCGACTTTCTCAAGAACTGGTATGACATGCAGGTTAAGACGGTGCAGCATGGCCTAGGCTCGAAGGGACCCAAAAGCCGCGTTACCGGCGAGCCTGTCTGCGGCATGAAAAAACTTCCTGATGACCAGCTGGAGCAAAACCGCGAGAATCTTGCAAAGGCCGCTCTCAAGCACGCGCTCGACGACGATTATTGGCGTGCCCGTACGCCCGATTTCAGCAAGATCAAAGTGCCGTTGTTATCGGCCGCCAACTGGGGCGGTCAGGGGCTTCACCCCCGCGGAAACTTCGAGGGCTTTGTCCGGTCTGGGTCCAAAGAAAAATGGCTTGAGGTGCACGGAATCGAGCACTGGACGCATTTCTACACAGACTACGGCCGTGAGATTCAGCTCCGATTCTTCGACTACTTCCTCAAGGGCAAGAAAAATGGCTGGAACAATCAGCCCAAGGTCCAGTTGCAGGTTCGGCATGTTGATAAGTTTGTTCCCCGAATGGAGAAGTCGTGGCCGCTGCCTGGTACAAAGTGGACAAAGTTCTATCTTGATAACACCACCCAGAACCTAGGCCAAAAGCCTTCAGAGCGTGTCACGAAGACGACATATCAAGGGTTCTCCGATGGCCTGACCTACATGCTTCCGCCCCAGCCTGAGGACATGGAGATTACCGGGCCGATCGCTGTGAAGCTCTTTGCATCGTCTTCCACCATTGATACGGACTTCTTTGTGGTGCTGCGTGTCTTCACGTCCGACCTGAAAGAAGTCGTGTTTCAGGGGGCACTCGACCCCCACACCCCGATCGGTCAGGGCTGGCTCCGAGCCTCCCATCGTAAGTTAGAACCGAAGCTCTCTAAGCATTATCGACCCTACCATCCCCACGACGAGGTTGAGCCGCTCAAGCCTGGGCGTATTTACGAATTTGATATTGAGGTAGTGCCTACCTGTATCGTGGTTCCGGCTGGTCATCGAGTGGCGCTAAGTATTCGCGGTAAAGACTATGTTTATCCAGGTCCCGCGGGCCATCTGTCGAACATGAAGTATCCAATGACCGGCTGCGGCCCATTCACGCATACAGATCCAAAAGACCGGCCCGAACGGATTTTCAACGGCAACGTAACTGTCTATTCCGGTGGTGGTCGTGCTTCTTATGTCCAGCTTCCAATCATTCCCAAAGGAAGAAGAAAGTAGATCTTGCTATGAAAATGTATGGTTTCTGGAGGTCGCTCGCGGCGTATCGCGTACGTGTTGCCTTAAAGCTCAAGGGCATCGACTATGAGGAAGAAGGGGTCAACCTACTTGCTGGCGAGCAGCATGACCCTGCCTATCTCAAGATAAATCCTCAGGGTGCCGTGCCGGCCCTAATCCTCGACGACGGAACTATCCTTTCCCAGTCGATGGCTATATTGGAATGGCTTGAGGAGACTTATCCGCGGCAAAACCCATTGCTTCCCACAACGCCTAACAATCGCGCCAGAGTGCGGTCCTTGTGTCACATCGCAGTATCCGATAGTCACCCACTGGTAGTGCCTCGCATTCGAAGCTATCTCAGCAAAGATCTTGCATTGGGAGATGCCACGACCGCCAAGTGGCTAAACCACTGGTCGGATCGGTCGCTCGCAATTTTCAACGATCGGCTAACTCAGGAATCCCAGACGGGGAGGTATTGCCATGGAGACGCTGTCTCTATTGCCGATATCTGCCTCGCGTCTCAGGTGGTTGGCGCCACGGGGTTCTTCGGCTGCTCCTTAGAGCCCTATCCAAAGGTGAAGCAGATTTTTGAGTCCCTGATGCAGATAGCCGCTTTCGAAAAGTCTCTGCCTAAGCACCAGCCGGGTGCGCCCGCGCCTGCTGCTTAGAACTCTCTCTTCAGTGTTCGCCCATCAATTTTTATCGTGAGAGGTCAAGCTTGAGAATCGGAGTCATAGGAACGGGACGCATGGGCAAGGCCATTGTGCTGAGGCTCATAGACAAAGGCCACCGGGTCACGGTCTGGAATCGGAGCCTAGACAAACTCAAAGACCTGCAGGCGGTCGGGGCGCTTGTGGCAAAGAGTCCCTCCGATCTTGCAAAAGATGTCGATGTGATCATTTCCATTCTAACCAATGCAGAGGCGCAGAATGCGGTCTTTGGCAGCCCAGGATCTGGGGTACTGTCCACCGATCTTCGTGGGAAGCTCATCTTGGAGATGAGTACCGTTCGTCCAGAGTCCTCTCAGGCCTTGGCAAAGAAGGTAGAGGCTGCGGGCGGTCGTTTCGTGGAAAGCCCAGTTGGGGGTACTACGGGTCCAGCCAGAGAAGGTAAGCTTTTTGCGTTTGTAGGGGCGAAGCCAGAGGACTTTGAGGCGGTGCAGCCCTTGCTGGCCGACCTCTGCCGAAGGGTCGAGCATATCGGCCCTGTGGGCGCAGGATCGAGTCTTAAGCTTGCGGTCAATCTTCCGCTACTGGTCTTCTGGCAGGCCTTTGGGGAGGCGCTTTCTCTGGTCTCTCATCTCAATATCCCCCCGGAGCGACTCATCGATATCCTTGCGGATACGCCAGGAGCCTCGGGAGGCTTCAAGGCCCGCTCCCCGCAGTTTGTGGCACGCCTTCAGGGGCAGCCCCCATTTAGTGCGTCCTTCAATCTCTACTCCATCCGAAAAGACCTTCAAACGATGAAGACAGAGGCCGAGAGTCTCGGGCGCTCGGTGCCCGTTGTGACTGCTGCAATAGGGGCCTATGACGAGGCCATCGCATCTGGATTGGAGGATGCGGACAGTATCGAGCAGACTCTTTACTGGCAGTCTCGGTCTCAGGCTAAGCCTTCTCGGTAGCCACACTCAAGGGAGACTGCCTGTGGATCCAATAGATATTGGCCTTCTTGGCTCCTTAGTTTTTGTTCTTATAACCTTTCTCAGGGTGCCCATCGCCTATGGCATGTTTATCGTCGGTCTTGGGGGGCTGATGCTTATCTACCCCCCAGGTAGCTCATTTCAGTTTCTTCCGACAGGTCTTTTCTCATACACATCAAACTTTTCTCTAGCCGCCTTACCCCTATTCATTCTCATGGGCCACCTCGCATTTCATGCGGAGATTGGAAAAGACGCCTATGACGCAGCAAAGGCCTGGGTTGGCAGGGTTCCCGGTGGCCTGGGCGTCGGAACTGTTTACTCGTCTGCGGTCTTTGGGGCGTGTTCTGGCTCGAGCCTCTCCGAGGTTGCAGTGTTCTCTAAGATTGCGGTGCCCGAAATGGTAAAAGCGGGCTACAGCAAGAGGCTAGCCACAGGAATTGTGGCCTCTGCGGGATGTCTCGGGGTCTTGATCCCGCCGAGTATTCTTCTTATTTTCTACGGAATTCTTACTGAAACTTCGATTGGTCAGTTATTCATTGCCGGAATTGTTCCCGGAATTATCTATGCGGTAATTATGGCCACGGTTCTGATGGTTGTTTGTGCCATATTTCCCAATATTGCCCCGAAATCGAGCGCCTTTGACACCTCATGGAAGGCCAAGATTCTTTCGCTGAAAAACCTGTGGGCTGCCTTATTGCTATTTGTGATTGTCTTAGGCGCTATTTACACCGGATGGGCCACCCCAGATGAGGCTGCTGCTGTAGGGGTTATGGGATCGCTCTTGATCGTATTCTTAAGGGGTAAACTCTCGGTCTACGTTTTAAAAGAGTCAGCGATCGACAGTGCGAAGGGAAGCGCTATGATCTTTCTTCTGCTTGGCGCCGGATCGATTTTTGCAACGTTTCTCTCCTCCACTGGCGTTGTTGGTGCCTCTACCTCGTTTATCACAGGACTAGATGTTCCTTTCTGGGCGCTGATGTTCGGAATCGTGATTCTCTACCTGGTCCTAGGATGCTTCTTAGACGCTATTTCGATGATGGTTCTGACCATGCCCTTAATCATTCCTCTCATCGAGGCGCATGACATGAGCCTAGTATGGTTTGGGGTTGTGGTGACTATGATGATGGCCGTTGGTGCTATTACGCCTCCCATGGGCCTAAACTGCTTTGTCATGAAAGGGGCCTTAGGAGACCAGGTCGAGCTTAAAGACATTTTTATAGGGTCCTTACCTTTTGTTGTCTTGATGTTGCTCACGGTTGGGCTCTTTGTGGCCTTCCCGCAGATCATCCTGTGGCTTCCCGAGCTTATGCGGTCTATGCGGTAGAAAGGAGCCTATCTCATGGAAAAACTTATCGAATCCTATGAGCGCCTATATCGGCGGATTATCCCAGTGGTAATCGCTACGCCCCTCGCCCTGATGACACTGATCGTTTTCTTCAATGCGATTGGCAGAAAGGCAGGCTTTCCCTTCCCGTTAACAGTAGAGTCTGTTGAGGCGCTGATCGTTGTCTCGGTTTATTTTGGCGTCGCCCTTGTCGCTCTTGAACATGGGCATGTAAACGTTACCTTTGCTACCCAACGGCTCAGCCCACGCGTCAATAGCTACCTCGATGGCATAGGGCATCTATTGGCCTTTGCAACCTTTGCGTTTCTTTCGGTGGCAGCCTGGGCGATAGCCCTGGAGTCGATAAAAATTCTCGAGTACCGACTTGCAGTAGCCCGCTTCCCTTTGTGGCCGTTCAAAACGCTTTTTGCGCTTGGTCTTACCTTCATGTCAATCCAATTGTTCTTTAATGCCTACAAGTATCTTTTTATCAACAAAGACCCTCCATCGAATGTGTCCCAGTCCTGATTCTTCGTCTTTGTTCCAATACATCGAAAGACCACGTAGCGAATGAATCTCTTGAATGAATTCACCCTTCAGGCATCCCGTCAGGCTGTCTGGGCGGGGCTCACGAATCCAGAGCTAGCCGTTCCCTGTATGCCCGGTACAGAGCTAAGTGAGCGTGTCGGAGACCATGGGTTTAAGGCAAGGGTCACGCTGAAGGTGGGTCCTGTGAAGCTCCAGTTCCTAGGGGCGGGGGAGCTACGTAACCTGTCCTCTGACGGCAGTTACGGTGAACTTACGGCAAAGGGCAACGACAGCAAAGGCCGTGGTGGTTTCAAGGCAGACATGCGCTTTACGCTCACCGAGAATGGTACCGAGCAATGCCATGTGAAGGTCGAGACAGACCTCTCTCTTACCGGCTCAGTTGCTCAGTATGGAAGAGGTGTGGGCATCGTAAAAGAGGTAGCAGGTCAGTTGACCAGCGACTTTACGAAGAACCTCGAATTAAAGGTATTGACTGCCAACATCGTTCAGCATCCACCGCAGGCCAGTGCAGCGGCGGGCTCAGAGAGATCATCCGTTACCAGCAGTGAGGCCTCGTCGATTAACCTATTTCAGTTGTTGTTCTCTAGTGTCTTTCGTTGGGTGAAGTCTCTTTTTGTCCGTAGATCCTGAGTAGCCCCGAAGACTTTTTGTTCATCTCAGCATCTTGACTCCATAGCCTCAAGAATGAAACCAGCCGCATTTGAATACCACAGGCCAGAGAACCTGACCGAAGCAACCGAGATGCTTGCGAGCCTTTCTGATGCAAAGATTCTCGCCGGTGGCCAGTCTCTTGGGCCGATGCTCAATTTTCGTTATCTCATGCCGGAGAATCTGATTGATCTCAATCGGGTCCCAGAACTCCAGGGTATCGCACACACGGAGGGTGTTATCCGAATAGGGGCCATGACCCGCCAGTATCAACTTGAGCGAGATGAGATCCTGCATAAGAAGCTTCCCATCTTTCGGGAGGCACTGCGCTGGGTAGGCCACTATGCAACCCGTAATCGCGGCACGATTGGTGGCAGCCTCTCGCACCTTGATCCCGCCGCCGAGTTACCTGGCCTGTGCGCGCTCTTAGATGCCGAGTTGGTCATTCGAAAGAAGGGCTCTGAGAGCAGGACGGTCAGCATTCATGACTGGCCAGTGGGTTTTATGCAGCCCAATATCTCAGAGGATGAGCTGCTCACCGAAATTGTGATCCGCCCGTGGTCTGTGCCCCATGGTTTTTCTTTTCTTGAGATGAGCCGAAGGCATGGGGATTTTGCGATCGCAGGGGTTGCATGCCTGGTCTCGGTGGATAGCCAGTTAAAGATCCAGAAGGCGGCGGTCTCTCTCATTGGCGTCGCCAATGGGGCAACCCGGTTACGCGGGGCAGAGGCGGCGCTGGTGGGGTCCGCCGTCACAGAAAATCTTATAGAGACCGCAGGCCAAGAGATAGATCAACTCGAAGCGCCCGCCGATGCACATCATTCTGGCGCCTTTCGTAAACGTACCGCCAAGACCTTGTTTTTTCGGGCTGTACATAATGCATATCAAGATGCCGTGGCAAGGAGGACAGCCTAATGACGACCCTTCATTCGGTAGAAATGACAATTAATGGTAAGACCTATCGCGTTAACATTGAAGCGAGAACCACGCTAGCCGATTTTATTCGTCATTCCTGTGGTCTAACCGGAACTCACGTTGGCTGTGAGCACGGAGTCTGCGGTGCCTGCACTCTTCAGGTCGATGGCCGCGCCGTTCGTTCTTGCACCATGTATGCGGTTCAGGCCGATGGCGCTTCCGTAACTACAGTTGAAGGCTTGGCCCGGGAGGATGGGGAATTACACCCCGTGCAACAGGCCTTCTCAGACTGTAACGGGCTTCAGTGTGGCTTTTGTACCCCAGGGATGCAGATGACAATTGCATCCTATCTTGAAGAGAACCCCAACCCATCCGAAGCCGATATTCGTGAACTGATCTCTGGGAATATCTGCCGCTGTACGGGATATCAGGGAATTGTGCGCGCTGCCCTTTTGGCGGCGGAGAAGATGCGGGAGGCTCGGTAATGGGGGTGAGAAACCTTGGTGCTGCGGTCCATCGAATTGAAGATGGCCGTTTTATTACAGGCAAGGGAAAGTACGTCGATGATATTAGACTCCCGGGTACGCTCTCTGCTGCCTTTCTGCGCTCGTCAGAGGCGCATGCGCGTATTACAGCCCTAGACCTCAGCGCGGCACGCAATATTCCGGGGGTAGTCGCTGCCTTTAGCCTTCGAGACTTTGGTCCTCAGGCGATGCAACGCATGGTGCAGGCTTATCCTAACCCTGCGATTAAAACCGACATTACGCCTTATCCGCTGGCGCTAGACGAAGTCTGCTATGTAGGCGAGCCCATTGCCATCGTCATTGCCGAAAATCGCTACCTGGCAGAAGACGGGGTGCAGGCAATCGTCCTTGAACTCGAGTCTCTGCCCTGTGTCATTGATGCCCGCGAGGCCTTAAAGCCGGGCGCACCGAAGGTGCAGCTTGCCTTCGAGTCAAATCTCTCGGCTACGCTGAACTGGAAGTTTGGCGATATCGACAAGGCCTTTACCGATGCAGACCACGTTTTTAGTGAAGAGTACTTTCAGCACAGGGGTTCCCCCCACTTTATGGAATGCCGAGGAGTCTTGGCCCAGTCAGATCTCGTCTCTGACAGGCTTACCCTATGGAGTTCCACCCAGTCACCTTTTCTCGTACGGCGCTACCTTGCTGTCTATCTTGGGCGTGACGAGTCGAGTATTCGCGTTGTTGCGCCGGATGTTGGAGGGGGATTTGGTCCTAAGGCGGTTCATTACGCAGAGGAGCTGGTTGTCGCCATGGCAGCCGAGAGACTCGGCCGGCCTGTTAAGTGGATCGAAGACCGCCGTGAAAATTTTGTCAGTACCAATCAGCAGAGAGACCAGTGGTGGCAGGTATCGGTTGCCTGTAAAGCCGATGGGAGGATTTTGGGAATTCGGGCGCAGTGTATTCACGATAACGGAGCCTATGTGCCCTATGGCCTGCTGCTTCCCAACACCTCAGTGGTCCCGTTTCCTGGGCCCTACGCGATAGCTGCGGTGGATATTCAGCTGCACTCAGCACTTACCAACGCCGTACCCACCACCCCTATACGAGGAGCCGGAAGACCAAACGCTACCTTTGTAATGGAGCGAACCGCGGACACCGTTGCGCGGGAATTGGGCCTTGATCGGGCTGAGGTTCGTCGTCTGAACTTCATTCGCAAGGAGCAGTTCCCTTACGAAACAGGGGCAAAGTTACCGTCTGGCGTTACGGTGCAGTACGACTCCGGTGACTACCATCAGACACTCGACATGGCGCTCACGGCGAGTCAGAAAGACACCTTCGAGTCTCGCCGACAGGAGGCCGCAAAACGAGGGAAATGGCGTGGCCTAGGCATTGCGAGTTACAACGAGGACTCTGGGCTCCCTCCGTATGAGGGTGCTACGGTAAAGGTCTTGCCCAACGGGAGAGTGGTCGTCGAGGTGGGATCCTGCGCGCAAGGACAGGGTCTGGAGACTATCGTCGCCCAGATAGCGGCGGATTACTTTGGCCTTCAGACCCACGACGTTCTGGTGCGCACGGGCGATACTGATCTCTCAGCAATTGCCTTGTCTACGGTCGGGAGTCGGGTGGCAGCGACTGTCGGCCCAAGCGTCCATCTCGCCGCCCAACAGGTGAAGGAAAAGGCTATCAGGCTGGCTGCAAGAGACTTTGAGGCATCTGAAAATGATCTCGAAATGATTGACGGGCGTGTCTGCATTAAAGGTGTGCCGGGTAAGTCTGTTGGCCTTGGGGACTTAAGCCGCCGTCTTATTGCTAACGTCAACCTCCCAGTGCCAGAGGGGTTCTCTCCTGGGCTCGAGGCCACTGCGTATCACACGACGTCTCGACCTGTCTACGCAAATGGCTCCAATGTCTGCGAGGTTGAGGTTGATATCGACACCGGCGAGGTCCACCTCCTCGACTATTGGGTCGCCCATGACTGCGGCACGATTATTAATCCTAGGCTGGTCGATGGCCAGATCATCGGAGGCGTCGTTCATGGCATCGGCAATGCGCTTTTTGAGCACATGAAATATGACCGTGAAACGGGTCAGCCTCTCTGTAACAACCTGGGCGAATACCTGTTGCCCCTCGCCACAGAGATGCCGCAGATACATCTGCAGCACATGGAAAGTCCGACCCCAGTCAACCCATTGGGCATTAAGGGCGCTGGAGAAGGGGGAACCATCCCGGGTATTGCCTGCGTTATTTCCGCAATAGAAGATGCCCTTAAACCTCTGGGTGTTAAGATCAATGAGTACCCCCTTTCGCCTGAGCGTTTGTTGGAATTGATCGACGAGAGGCGTTATCACAAGGCGTCTTAGTTGTCCGTTGTTTTTTAATTAAAGGAGAGTTTAAAAATGAAGCGATCATTTGTAAAAACGATAGTTGCAACTGGAATTGGCCTGATGCTGGGGGGGTCTGTCCTCGCGCAGACCACGCTGAAGGTAGCCACCCCTACGCCTGAGAGGGGGTGGTTTGGAGATATCCACAAGTGGTGGGGCCAGGAAGTAGAAAAGCGCTCCAATGGCGAGATCAAGGTCCAGTTCTTCTGGGCAAACTCGCTTGTTAAATGGGCCGACTGCCTTCCCGCGCTTCAGTCAGGCATTACAGATCTGTGCTGGGTAAGCAGCAGCTACCACCCTGCAAATCTTCCGAACTACATGGTCCTGGATAACCTACTCAACTATGGCGACGATTATGTTGCTGCAGTTAAGGCTGCAATCGACACGCTAGAGCAGCAGCCAGATATGTTAGATGAGATGAAGCGTGCCGATATCGTCAAGCTGATGTCTCATATTAGTGGTCATGGCCCAATTGGTACTAAGCGTCCCCTGAAATCCTTGGACGAAATGAAAGGTAAGTCTCTTCGCACCTATGGTGGCGCTCGAACCGACTTCTACCGAGATCTTGGCATGAACCCAATCTTCATGACCTTCCCCGAGATGTATAACGCGATGGATCGTGGTACGGTCGATGCCCTTGGAGAAAACGTGCTGATGCTCGCCAATTCATTTAAGCTCAATGAGGTGATCGGCAATGTACACATGGCTAACCCCCCTGGAGCCAACGGCAATGGTGGGGTTATCGGCTCTGCCATTTTTATACGGGGTGAGAGATGGCGCACTCTTAAGCCTGAGCATCAAAAGATGCTTCGCGAACTGCGACTGGAGTACGGCATCCGCTATGCGTCTAGCCTCATGGAAATGGAGAAGTCAATTCGTACCGACTGGGCTTCGAAGAATAAGATCAATTTCCAGCAGTCTAGTCCTGAGGATGCCCAGAAGATCTTCAAAGCGGCAAACACCGCCAATGACATCTTCTTTAAGAAGCAAGAGGCCGCTGGCGCCAAGAATGTTCGTGCAGTTTATGATTACTATCTGAAGGCGCGTCAGAGGTATGAGGAGCAGCACAAGAAAAACGGCCACTTCAATTAATTGAAGCCACCTCAAAAAAAGCCCGCGGTTGCGGGCTTTTTTAGCTATGTTGAGACCGCCAGTCGTAGTAGTTGTCTAATGTTGCATAGGGGCTAATCATGTCTGGCACGAAAGATCTCGTCGACTGTCCGCTGCGCACCTTGTTTGGCCAGTCAGGATCTGCAAGTGCCCCCTTTCCGATAGAGCAAAAATCTCCCTCTCCAATGGCAATTGCCTGCTCTGCCAACGCCGGCTCATGCAGCTTCCCATTTGCGATTACTGGAAGAGAGGTATAGCGTTTCGCAAGGCCGCTTAATGATCTATCGGTGCCAAACACAGGGGTTACGCCAAGGTGAGCTGCCACATGAATATAATCTGCGCCCGCCTTCTCAAGGGTAGGAAAAATAACCTTCGCGTCTTCATCACCCCCTGGCCACTGATACTCAAGGTCATTTACTTTGGTCTGAGAAATACGCACCCCAATGGTGAAATCAGGAAGGGCCTTTCGGAGCGTCTCTAAGATTAATATATGAAATCGAAGGCGATTCTTGAGGCTTCCACCGAACTCGTCGGTGCGCTGGTTGGTATAACTCGTAAGAAACTGGTCTGGCAGATAGCCATTAGCTCCGTGCAACTCGACCCCATCAAAGCCGGCAGCTTTGGCATTTTGGGCGGCCTTCACATAGCTCTCAATGACCTCAAATATCTCGTCTCGGCTAATTTCTTGAGGCATCTGAAACGGACCATTGTTTCCGCGGTATCGGGAGATCTGAACTCCTTTGGGCACTATTGCAGATGGTGCAATAGACCCGCTTACCCAGAAGTTGCCTTGATTGACCGCACCGCCGTGAAATAACTGAGCAATAAATTTCGCTCCTGCAGCATGCATGGCTTCCACCAACCCAGCCCAGTGCTCGGTCTGGGATACGTTGGCAAGCCCAGGCTGGAAGCTATACCCCTGGCTGTACTTCTCATCAATATAAATGGCCTCGGACAGCACGCCTCCCCAGCCTCCAGCCGCGAACTCCAGGTAATACTGCTTCATCTGCTCAGTAACCAGGCCAGACTCGGTAGCGGACGCACGTGTCAGTGATGAGACGAGGCAACGGTTGGAGAGTGGGATCCTCCCTAGCCGTCCTGGCGAAAAAAGTTGTGGGAACTGCGCCATATTTCACCCTTTTGGAATTACCGGTAAGAGCAGGTAAGCTTGGCGGTCTACTCCCGCATGGAGACGGACATCTCCCCCAAACACCTCGGCCGGCCTATCTCTGGGATCGTTATGCACAAACGGCCCACATCCATGCCATTGGGTCCCTAGTGTCTCAAGCCCCTTACTGGGGCCCCCAGGATACTCGTAATCCTTTCCACGTATTGTTAGGGCAAGTCGGTAGCCTTTTGGTAGGTCGATACAGGTTGGCCATATCTCGACATCCACCGCATAGACCTCACCGGGCTTAAGCTTTTGTTCCTCGTCATGGGTATGGTAAGGCCGGTAGGGCAGGCTTAGGCTGGGGTCGGTCTTTCGATGGGACACCCGCAGCCAGCCTTGGGCAATAGGCGTGTGGGGGTCCAGTGCCCCCTGGAACACCACTTCTTTCATATTGGGATCAAACGCCCGTACGATGAGAAACAGGTCTGCATCATTGGTGCTTGAGGATACCCAAAGCTTGGCAGCGATGGGTCCGGTAATCTCGGTAGATGCCTCTAGGGGCGGTGTCATAAGTGTCACGCCATCGCTCAATCCCCCGTAGGTTACCGAGGAACTCGTTGACTGCGGGGACTGTGAGATTTCTAGCCTGTCATAGTCAAGAAAATACCTGGTCCACTGGGTCCGGACGAGAGGCCATTCGTTTTCGTGCCGCTCAACAAACTTTTCTCCCGGATGGCGAACCTGGAGCAATACCCGCGGCATCTCTTGCCAACCGGACTTTTCTCCCTTGAGAAAGTGCCCCATGAATTTTTTTTGCAGACTAAGACCATAATTTGTGTAGAAATGGGTCCAGTGCTCAATGCCATGCACCTCCAACCACTTCTCTGATGCGGCCGCGCGCGTAAATGCCTCGAAGTTACCGCGAGGATGCAGCCCTTGGCCACCCCAGTTTGCTGCGGACAGAAAAGGGGTCTTCACCTTGGACCAGTCTGGCATTCGTGACTGCCAGAACTCGTCGGTGTCGAGCTTTCGGGAGATGCAGTCTTGGTAGAAGTCGCGACGGTTTGCCCCAAGCTCTTCGTCTGTGAGAGTCTCTGGCCCTGATACCCAGTCGCCGGTGAGCCTGCTTCTAAAGCCTTTTTTCCCTCTGCCATTCTGAACAGAGTAGACCTGGGATTTGGACCAGTCTTGGACGAACCCGCGGTTAAAGATCCCACCGTGGTGCGCCATGTCTCTATAGAAGTCTGCTGCGGCCTCCCATGGAATCATTGCCGCAAGATGCTTTGGCTGTAGTGCTGCGCACTGCCATTGGTTCTGCCCGAAATAAGAAATGCCATTGAGCCCCACTTTTCCGTTGGACCAGGACTGAACGCCCGCCCAGTCGACGCAGATGGCGAGGTCTTTGGCCTCGCGTAGAGACCAGATATCGATCACGCCCTCGGAACGGCCAGCGCCACGGCTATCTACGCGCACAATGACATAGCCATCGGGCACCCATTTTTCTGGGTCAACTACCTCCCAGACCTGGTACTTATTGGTCGAATCTGTGGGAACCTCGGGATGGGTTGTACACATCGTACGCCACTGCGCACCATAGAGGTCTTCGAAGTGGAGCCACTTTCCGTAGGGACCCATGGTAAGAATCACAGGGTACTTTCCCTCTGTGGTGGGCCTAAAAATATCGCACCGCAGGGTGATGCCGTCGTCCATAACAATCGGCATGTCCCAGTCGACTCTCATGCCATCTCTTGTCTCGCTAACCTCACGATAATCCACGTTGTCTCCTTTTAGGGGTAATTGTCTACTGCATGCTGAAGCTCTAAATTATCAATTCTTTAATAGCGATATGGCAACCCTTTTCTTGTGCAGATGGAGCGTACGCTGTCGTATGCCTATTCCAGACTGCAAACCTAGGGAAAATGCTAGTAACGGTCTTGGGTAGTTCGGCCGTTAAATCACCTTGTTATTGATCAACTAATCAGCCAAAGATGGACCCTTCTTATCTGCAGGTAAATGTTCTTGCCCCGATTGCACTAGAGGCCTTTTGCTCGCCTCGAGCGTAGGGATCGCAGTTCGGGCAATGTGTCGCTCACCGGGGGGGGCGATACATTGCCATTTCGTATAAACACTAAAGGAGACTAGGCATGAAACGTAAATTTCTAAAGCTCATGGGTGCAGGTGTGGCGATTGCTGCGCTGCAGTCGCAGTTGGCCTGGGCACAGCAAGACCTACAGCCACAAGTATGGAAGATGGCCATTCCCGTGGGCGAGAAGTCTTGGTTTGGGGAGATGCACAAATGGTGGGGTACAGAGGTTGAAAAGCGCTCTGGCGGAAAGATCACAGTACGCTACTTTTGGAGCGACTCCCTCGTAAAGTGGGCAGACGCCCTGCCTGGAATTCAGTCGGGTATTGCCGATCTGGCCTGGGTAAGTAGCACCTACTTTCCGGCAAAGTTCCCCAATTACATGACCATAGACCAGATCTTCAATTTTGGGGACGACTATGTGGCAGCACTTAAAGCCGCGATCGACACCATGGAGAACCAGCCCGACCTTAAAGCGGAGATTGCGAAAGAAGATATTGTCTTTCTCATGCCGCACATCAGTGGGCACGCTCCTGTCGGCACCAGACAGCCATTGAAGTCTGTTAAAGATCTCAAGGGAAAGTCGCTGCGAACCTATGGGGGAGCCCGTGTGGACTTCTATAAGACGCTGGACGCTAATCCCATTTTTATGCCCTTTGGCGACATGTATAACGCTATTGACCGCGGTACCATCGACGCCCTTGGGGACATGGCCATTCTTTTGAGTAATGCCTTTAAGTTAAACGAGGTCGTTCGGCATGTGCACTTTCTCAATCCCCCGGGATCGAAAGGCAATGGAGGCGCTCTGGCCTCTGGCTTTTTTATGACCGGGGCAAAGTTTAGGTCCCTGCCAAAAGAAACCCAGACAATGCTCATGCAACTTCGTGCAGAGTATACTGAACGTTATGGGCAGTCTCTTATGGATCTTGAGGAGTCCATCAAGGCCAACTGGGTAAAGAACAGCAAAATCGTATTTCACCAGTCTTCGCCTGAAGACGAGGCCTTTATGCTAGAGAGGGGCAACGCAGCCAACGAACTCCTCTTTAAACGACAAGAGGCGGCCGGCCACAAAAATGTAAGAGCGGTCTGGGCGCATTTTCAGGGTGCCCGCAAAAAGTTTGAAGCCGAACGAGCAGCAAAGCGATAACGCGGGGCATGGATAAAACCTGCCCTAACGCTGCAACCGGGAATGTGTCCGGAAGCAGCAGCTAGTCGCTGCAGAAATCGGCATGATGCTAATGACCTAGCCCTCCTGGCTAATCAAGGTGCAGTGTTTTGCCTAGCCAGGAGGCAACGACAGAAGAAACTTCTTCTTCAACGCCATTGTAAAAATGATCACAATTTTTAAGAATCCGAACCTCACAAGCACTGGGACACCGTGCCGCAAAAAGCTCGGCAGGATATAGGTCTCGTGGCTCCTGGTCACCACGAATGTATAAAACAGGGCATCGAATCTGCGATGCCAGCGCTAGTACGTCCGGTAGATTTTCTAACTGGTCTAGAAAGCTTTCAGCGGTAATGGCGTACCACCACCCGGGCAGAAGCATTAGCTCCCCACCCTTACCCTTGGACACCATCGCCGTGGCTTTTTCGGTGAATTCAGCGACCCTATCCTGGGCAAGAAGCCCCGCTGCTGAGGCCCTTGGAACCATATCTCTTCCGCCGCAGTGAGCAGAGAGCAATACCAATGCACGGGTGTCTGGGTGATTGGCGACATGCTGCACGGCAAGCATGCCTCCGTTGCTATGGCCAATAACAACCGGGCTGGAAAACCCGCGTTGTGCCAGCCAGCCCGCTGCGAGACGATTGTCTTCGATGGCCTGAGCCGCCGTCTGAAAGGCTGCCCCTTCAGCCAATCTGCTATTGCGTATCGCAAGGATATCGTGTCCTCTGCGATTGAATGCGAGGCTTGGCATTCCGATCGCAGACAATGCAGGCGGCAAGAATCGCAGACTCCCTGTGTAAAAGTTCATGGTGTTTCCATGAAAAAGCAGCGCCGCAGGAAGAGACCTCTTGGCATCGTTATGTTCTACGCTGTAGAAAAGGCCATCTAGGGGGCTGGAATCGGTGGGAATACTGATGAGCTCTAGCTTCATGACAAGACCTTATGAGAGTGTGATTAAGCACTATCGTGAACGCAGGTAAGCCTGGGTACAGATGAGTGAAGCACTTGAGGAATGTGGGCTGTAGAGTTGCGAATCACATGTAATTTTTAACACACAGGAGAGTACATTAATGGAACATAAACAACTCGGAAAATCCGGACCAGTCGTATCAGTGCAGGGTCTGGGATGTATGGGGATGAGCATCTTTTATGGCCAGCCCAATGATGAGGCCTCGATTGCCACGATTCACCGGGCGATCGATATGGGCGTCAACATGATCGTTACCTCTGATGCTTACGGGAATGGGGTGAATGAGACTCTTGTAGGAAAGGCACTGAGTGGCAAGAGAGATAAGGCAGTTGTCTGTACTAAGTTTGGGAATCTCGCTCTTGCAGGTGGAGGGGATACCGGGTACACAGGTGGTCATCCCAATCATGTGGCTATCTCCTGTGACCGCTCTTTAAAGAGATTAGGTGTCGAGGTCATTGACCTCTATGCACTACATCGTGTGGATCCCACGGTGCCCATCGAAGATACAGTAGGTGCAATGAAGCGTCTTATAGAGGCAGGCAAGGTACGATTCCTTGGCCTATCAGAGGCGGGGCCGTCAACCATTGAAAGGGCGCATAAGGTGCATCCGATAAGCTCCCTGGAGACAGAGTATTCGTTGTGGTCGCGTGACATTGAGGGCGCAATCCTCGAAACCTGTCGCCGTTTAGGCATAGGGCTCATGGCCTATTCGCCCTTGGGGCGTGGGTTTCTTACGGGGACCATCCGCTCTGTGGATGCTCTCGTTGAGAAAGATGGCCGCAGAAATCAGCCTAGGTTTAAGCCAGAAAACATCAGTCAAAACGTATCGCTTCTCGACAAAATGCAGAAGATGGCAGACAGCCTTGGCCTTACTACGGCGCAACTGTCTCTGGCATGGCTTCACGCACAAGGTCCCGATATTTTTCCAATTCCAGGTACCAAGCAGCCCAAGTATCTCGAGCAGAATGTGGCGGCAACCGCGGTTCGACTGACAGCCGAGCAGAGCGCGAGTCTGAGCGCGATGTTCCCCAAGGATTCCGCGGCCGGTACCCGCTATCCCGAGCCCGCACTCAAAGGATTGGGTATCTGAATTAGCCCCGACTGGGCGTCGCGTTTTCAAGAGGAGTTGGCAAGATGAAGGCAGCTTGGTATGAGAGGCAGGGTCCCGCTAGTGAGGTTATTCGATATGGCGAGCAGCCCAGCCAGCCGCTTGGAGAACAGGATGTGCGACTTCGCCTTGCGTTTTCTGGACTCAATCCATCCGATCTAAAGCGTCGAATGGGGTTCAATGGCCAGCCGCATGCCTTTCCACTCATCATTCCCAACAGCGACGGGTCCGGGACAGTTCTCGAGGTTGGCGCCAAGGTAAAAGACTTTCGCTTGGGCGACCGCGTCTGGGTTTTTAATGCCCAGTGGAAAAGGCCCTTTGGCACTAATGCAGAAGAGATCGTTCTGCCGTCGCATCTTGTAAGGCACTTGCCTGAAAACGTGAGCCTTGCTTATGGCGCCTGCGTTGGCATACCTGCCCTCACGGCCCATCGTGCACTTTTTGCCGATGGATCAATTGAGGGTAAGGTTATTCTGGTGCATGGGGGTGCTGGGTCGGTGGGGAACTGTGCAATTCAGCTGGCCCGGTGGGCCGGAGCCACTGTGGTCTCTACGGTGAGTTCTGACGAGAAGGCAGAGGCGGCATCAAAGGCGGGTGCAGACCAGGTAATTAACTACAAGCGTGAAGACGTCTCTGAAAAGATTTTGTCAAGTACAGACGGCCAGGGAGTAGACCGAATTGTAGAAGTGGCCTTTGGTGAAAACCTGCCAATTACGCTAAAAGTACTAAAACCGCATGGGGTTATTTCTTGCTATGCATCAGATCGTCAGCCGACCCCCGCGTTGCCTTTCTATCCTTTCATGATGAAGAACCTGACGCTTCGCTGGGTCTTCATGTACGAACTGTTACCCCTAGATCTTCGCGCTGCATTGTCCGATATAAACCTCTGGCTCTCTGGTAAGTCGCCTGATACGGCGACGCCGCCTCCTATGACAAAGCCCGCCATCGTGTATGAACACATCGATCGAATATTTTCTCTCACTCAGACCGGCGAAGCTCACCAGTATCTCGGGTCTGGAATCGCAACGGGCAATGTCCTTATTGATGTTCAATAGGCCGACTCTGCCAACCCTTCAACGCAAGGGGACCGCTACCCATCTTTTATAGTTGTCATCTTGGCTGAGGCGTTCTAGCCATCGTGTGAGACTAGTCAAGCGACTGTCGAACACCCCCAAGCAAGCACCCCGATAGGCAATCGGAGCGAGGGCAATGTCCGCTAGGCTAAGCTGATCTCCCGCCAAGAAAGTCGATCTCTCCAGATGCTGGCTTGCAATTGCAAAATGCTCTAGAGACTCCTGCTCCGCCTCGTGAATACGGGCAGGTTCACGCTTTTCGGGGGCAAGACGGACACGCTGGCGAAACACGGTCACCATAGGACCGCTTACGCCCCAGAGCGTCCAGTCGAGCCACTGGTCTACCTGTCCTCTCTGCTGTGGGTCCGCGGGGTAGAGCTCTTCGGCCACCTGCACCGCGCTTGCTGGCAGATGCAGCCTGCTGCAGAGATAGCGGCAGATGCTATGTGACTCCCAGATTTGATAGTCGTCATCTTCAAGAAGAGGAACCCGACCATTGGGATTTTTGGCAAGAAAACTCGCAGACCTGTTTACCGAATGCTCCAAGCCCGCGTCTTCCCGGGTATAGGCCAGACCAAGGGCATCCAGCACCCAGAGCACTTTCTGAACATTGATTGAGGTAACCCGACCCCAGACTTTAAGCATTGGGGTCGCCATGATCAGGAATCAAGCCTGCTGCAACAATACCGTCTACCGCGCAGATCTCGTCATTCGGAGAGGTTTCGCCGCTAATGCCGACTGCCCCAAGCAGCGTTCCTTGCGC
The DNA here is from genome assembly GCA_016868305.1 of Betaproteobacteria bacterium. GTDB lineage: Bacteria > Pseudomonadota > Gammaproteobacteria > Burkholderiales > Burkholderiaceae_A > Hahnella. The sequence continues at coordinate 38,607 of VGHK01000006.1, forward strand.
GTCGCGTATAAGAACTCCCCCCTGTACGGGAACCATATCCCCCTCACTGAGATGCTGAACGGCGTGTATAAAGAAAGGGGCTTTCTCCGCGCGCCGCTGTAGCTCGCGGTTACCAAATCCCAGGCCAAGGGCACCGCGCGCTTTACCCGTTGCAATCTTAAAGCGATAGAGCGATGTTCCATCCTCCGCAAGGTGCACTTTCACCTCGCCTCGAATGTCGAGCACAGTGACGGCAAGCGGCAGAAACTTTCGGGTTCTGGCTGACTGGAGCGCTTTTTGCGCAATCACGGTTGCGGTTTCTAGAGAAATGGTTTTGAGAGTTACAACTGACATTGTCTGGTCTCCGTATTGAAAAAATATCCCGTGGATTAGAGGCGAATAGCCTCTACCTGCCCTGATGAAACGGCCTTTATAACAGCTTCTAGCGCGGCGACGGTAAAGCGCTTTTGCTGATTGTCCACAGGATAAACAGACAGCCCGCGCACTGCAGAGGCAAACGACTCAAGGTTCGCGCGAACTGCCTGATGCGGCTCGAAGAAAGCGGTCTGCTTCTCTTTTCCCCGAATGGTCTTTGTGATGTCCCAGCCAGTGGGATTCTCAGGGTGGGTCCGGTCTCGAATCTCACACCAGCCTTGGGAGCCATAGACTGCAAATCTGCCATCAAATGGCGTGGCTAATATGGCGCTAATCAAGGAGACTGCCCCAGATTCAAACTCCAGAAATACCGCCAGCGTGTCGCCGTTTTCGAAGCCAGCTCCCCTTGCCCCCAAGCGCGCGGCTACGGCCCTGGGCTTACCAAAGAAGGAAACTGAGAGATCTAGCAGGTGAATCCCTGTGGCAGTGAGCGGCCCGACGGGTGCAACTGCATTTGAGAGTCGCCAGTTGTCTTTTGGTAGCGCCAGAAATTTGTCTTGGCTGAAATTGGCCTCGATCTGCAGGGTGGTTCCATAAACACCCTGCGCAACCTCCTGCCGAAGCAGCTGCATGGCGGGCTCGAACCTTCGCTCATGGCCAATACCCAGAACCCGTTTCGTATCCTCACAGGCCTGAATGGCCCTCTCGGCATCCGCAAGATTCATACACAGAGGCTTTTCGCAGAACACATGAAGCCCCGCGCGCGCCGCAGCAATGATCTGATCGGCATGCTGGGGGTGGGGTGTACAGATGACAACTGCCTCCAAGCCAGGCTCGCTAATCAGGGCTTCATAGCTATTGAGGAACTTCACGGACTGAAGCCCAGCCGGCCGGGGACTAGGGTGCAGCGCCACCACAGGCTCTGCAATGCAGCGAAGGTCAAAAAGCGGTGACTCAGACAGCAGCGCCGCAATAACCTTTCCCCACCAGCCATAGCCCGCGATGCCAATTACCAGGGGTTTTTGTTCTATCATTTTTTAAGAGGCCTCGTTGCTTTTACTGAAACATTGATTACTTAACAGAATCCTATTATCAAATCCTGAGATGCCCGTTCCGCTAAGGGTTTTCCCTTCGTGCCGCCGGTCTTCGAAGTCCGTCTGCCTTCGAAACCTGAAACCATTTGGCAGCACATAGCGGAGGCATGCTATGTTCTTTTTCTCTCGATCATTACAGGACAAATGGCAATTCTTCGTTCAACTAAGGTGAGACAACCATGACTGCAGCTTCTCTTTTATTTCCCCCTTCTTTACAGACTGTTCTTCCCGTGCGAGGCTGCAAAGAAGTAATGCCCGTGCATCGTATTTACTGCATTGGCCGTAACTACGAGGCCCATGCCGTTGAAATGGGCCACGACCCCTCTAAAGAACCGCCGTTTTTCTTTCAGAAGAATCCGGATAGCCTGGTCGTTGGCGGCGACTTCCCCTACCCGCCGCAGAGCCAAGATGTGCATCACGAGGTTGAGATGGTCGTAGCCATCGGAAAGTCAGGAAGCAATATTCCAGTAGACAAGGCGCTGGATTACGTCCTGGGATATGCGGTAGGTCTCGACATGACCTGCCGAGACCTGCAGACTGAGGCAAAGAAGCTGGGGCGCCCCTGGGAACCTGGCAAGTCCTTTGAGTACTCTGCACCGTGCTCGGAACTGGTTCTGGCGGCCGACATTGGGCACCCCTCCGAAGGGGAAATTCATCTCAAAGTGAACGGAGAGATTCGCCAGAAGGGTGACCTGAACCAGCTAATCTGGAAGGTACCCGAACTGGTAAGTGTCATGTCAAATTTCTACCATTTACAGCCGGGAGACCTTATCTTCACCGGAACTCCTGCAGGGATTGGCCCGGTGCATAAGGGTGATAGTCTCGAGTGCTTTCTGAAACCGGTGGGCAGTCTGACACTCAAGGTGGTGGGCTAGGCTGGGAAGTCCCCCCTAGCCGCAACTGCTCTTCTAGGGCGTTTTGCGCAGGAATCGAAAATCGCAGCCGTCTTCTGCCTGGAGCACCTCCTGGGCGTGCAGGCGGCCGTATCCGCGTTCTTGGGCCAACTGGGGAAGGTGTTCGTGCCACGACTCTTTCTCTCTGGCGGCAAGTGTTTCTGAATCTACAAGAAGGTTCAGACTTGCCTCTCGAACACTTAGCCGAATCTTGTCGCCGTTGCGCACGAGACTTAAAGGCCCTGCGGCGGCCGCCTCGGGGCTAATGTGTAGAACGATTGTTCCGTAGGCGGTGCCGCTCATGCGTCCGTCCGATAGGCGCACCATGTCGCGAACGCCTTGGGAGGCGAGCTTCTTGGGAATCGGAATCAGGCCTGCCTCTGGCATCCCCGCACCTTTGGGACCTATTCCACGCAGCACAAGAACATCGTCGGCGTTGACATCAAGAGCGGGGTCATCGAGTCGCCGGGCCATATCTTCAAGGCCATCGAAGACAACGGCCCTCCCGGTATGCTCCAGAAGGTTTTTGCTCGCTGCCACGGGCTTTATCACAGCACCGCTCGGGGCCAGATTTCCGGAAAGCCAACGCAGGCCCCCGCTTGGATAGATAGGGTTTGCCTGGCTGCGAATCACCTCGGCTGCTACCATCGCAGACAGGCCGTTCAGTCGCTGCTGCAGGGTGTCGCCAAACACGGTGGGCAGATCCAAAACCATTTTTTCCTGAAGCTCGGATACGACCCGAATAAGCCCCCCCGCCTCGTGAAAGTCGGGCATATAGCCCTCTCCCCCTGGTTTGAGGTCTACCAGCACGGGAACCTGATCCGCGAGGGCATTAAAAGCCTGCGGGTCAAGTCGTATCCCGATGCGTCCCATAATGGCGGCAAGGTGTACTAAGGCATTGGTAGACCCACCAATAGCCAATAGTGTGGCCAGAGCATTGTGTAGCTGTTTTTCTCCTAGGGGGGGCATTACCACCTCGCCCTTTGCCAGCCGTGCCGCCGCGTAGCCAGACCTCTCAGCAATCCGGATTCGGTCTGCCGATACGGCGGGGGCGCTTGCCGCGCCAGGCACGGTGAGACCCATGGCTTCAACCATGCATGCCATGGTGCTTGCTGTGCCCATCACCGAGCAGGTACCTACCGAGGGAACCAGGTGATTGTTTGCATCATCAATCTGCGCCTGGGTCAGCCTGCCGGCGCGAAAGTCTGCCCAGAGACGCCGACAGTCTGTGCAGGCGCCTACCCGCTCTCCCTGCCAGCGGGAGGAGAGCATGGGTCCGGTAGGTAGAACGACAAAAGGCCTTCCTGCCGAGAGCGCGCCCATCACCTGGGCAGGGATGGTCTTGTCGCAGCCGCCGATCACCACCACCGCGTCCATGGGCTGGGCCTTGATCATCTCCTCGGTATCTATCGACATGAGATTGCGCAGATACAGACTGGTTGGTGCGGCAAAGGACTCATGCAAAGAGATGGTGGGGAATACGACGGGAAGGGCGCCCTGCATCATGACCCCTCTTTTTACTGCCTCTATCAGTTGCGGCGCATTCCCATGACAGGGGTTGAAGTCACTTCCGGTGTCGATAATTCCAACGATGGGTTTGGCAAGGTCTTCATCGGAAAGACCCGCACCCTTAATGAACGCCCGACGCAGAAAAAGGGCAAACTCCCGGTCTCCATAGTTCACGGTGCCGGCCGAGAGCCCCGTGGAGGCTTGTACAGGTGACGCTGCCATGGCTAGCCTCTTCCCACAAAAGGCATGTTGGTTGCCATGAGGGTCATGTTGAGCACATTGGCTTCTAGGGGTAGGCCTGCAATGTAGGCGATGGCCTCACCGCAGTGGCGGGCATCAATAACAGGCTCCACCATAACCTGACCGTTTGCCTGAGGCACCCCTGCTTTAAATCGTTCGCCAATTGCTGTGTCCGCATTACCGATATCGATCTGGGATGCCGCTATTTTGTATGGCCTGCCATCCAGCGCGAGTGACTTTGTCAGCCCGGTAATTGCGTGCTTGGTCGCGGTGTAGGCGATCGTATTGGGCCGCGGGGCATGGGCCGAGATGGATCCGTTATTGATAATGCGACCACCCTGTGGTGACTGCTTTTTCATGAGGCCAAAGGCAGCCTGCGCACAAAGAAAAGAGCCGGTAAGGTTTACGTCGACCACTTTACGCCAGTCTTCCTCGGTAAGGTCTTCCAGGGGTACGCGTGGGGCGCCCATTCCGGCATTGTTAAAAAGCACATCGAGTCGGCCAAACCGGCTCTCAATCTCAGAGAAAAGCCGCTTCACCTCTTTGCCCTGGGCAACATCCGCTGCGATTCCCAGAATACCGGGCTGCCCCACCTGGCCAAGCCGAGCAGTCTCCTCCAGGGGCTCCAACCGGCGTCCGGTAATGACCACCTGAAAGCCCGCCTTTTGGAGAGCTAGGGCGCTGGCCTGACCGATTCCTGTCCCCCCTCCGGTAACGAGGGCAACTTTTGTAGCTGAAGACATGGCTCCGGCTCCTTTCGAAAATAACTGAAACGTTGATAAGAAATGTCGTAAAGTTTAGCGCTTCAGAATACAGGAGGTTCTTATGGCTACGGGTCGGCGCGTCTGGCGCGAAGAGCTGGAAACGTTCATCTTCAATGCTTTTCAGACCCAGGGACTGCCTTCTGCTGATTCCCAGAGGATTGCGCGACTGATGTCTCAGGCCGATCTGCAGGGGTCAGATGGCCACGGCGTTATTCGTCTCGGGCAATACCTCAAGCGGATTCAGTCAGGTGGAATGAATATCCGTCCAGAGATTCGCGTCGTGGCCGAGAGGGCCGGAACCGCCCTGGTGGATGGGGACAATGGCATGGGGCATCTGGTGGTCTCCAGAGCCGTCGAAATCGCTGCTGACAAGGCGCGCACGGCAGGGGTGGCCTGGGTAGGAACCCGTATGAGTAACCATGCTGGGCCAGCCTCTTTGTATGTCCGAATGCTGGCTGAACAGAACCTTATTGGCATCTACTACGCTGTCGGTAATGCCAACCACCTGCCACCCTGGGGCGGCATGGAGATGCTGCTTTCCACCAACCCAATTGCCATGGCATTTCCAAGAGGCCACGTTGAGCCCAGTGTCGTGCTGGATATGGCAACGACCGTAGCAGCCTATGGCAAGGTAAAGGCGAAGGCGCGCAGGGGCGAAATGATGCCCGAGGGATGGATGATCGATCGACAGGGACGGCCTCTTCTAGATCCGAATCGTGCAGAAGAGGGCTTTCTTCTTCCAATCGGGGGACACAAAGGGTATGGTCTCGCCCTTTTGGTGGGCATGCTCGCAGGCAGCCTTAATGGGGCCGCTATGGGAAGGCAGGTAATCGACTTTAATGCGGACAGCAAGTCGGTTACTAATACCGGTCAGGCTGTCTGTGCCTTGGATCCCGGAACCTTTGGCGATCTTGATGCATTGCGGCATCGGATCGATATCTTGGTCGGTGAAATTCGAAACAGCACAAGGCTTCCTGGCACAGACCGTATCTGGCTGCCTGGAGAGCAGAGCCACTCTAAGATCGCGGAATACTCAGCTCAGGGTATTCCCTTGTCTGCCGGAATCGTGGGGGAGCTAGATCGCATCGCGGACCAACTGGGTATTCCTCCAGTCTCTGCGATCGCCTAGGCAATGTTCGGGTTCTCTGGCTTTATTATCAGATGATCAATAAAATAACAGGTTCATCATAGTGTTTAAGTCTTACGCACTGGTGTCTTGCCAGGGCAATATCCGTTCGTTAACTTTCTTGAAGGAGCTTTCATCATGGGGCTAAAGTTTCTGGAGCATCTCCTCATTCTCACGCATGACCCTGAAGCCACTCGTGACTGGTTTTGCAAGAACCTCGGTTTTCGCGAGGGGGATCATCCCGACTTCGGGTTTCCTGTCCACTGGCTCTACATAGGCAATCAAGACGTCATTCATATCGGCAAGGCGCGTCATTCAGAGCACCAGAACACCTATTTGAAGGCGCCAAACGATAAGGATGGCCAAGACTTTTCTGCTGCCGGAGCCTTGGGTTCTGGTCGTATCGATCATCTCTGCATTAACTGTGACGACCTTAAAGGATTTATTCAGCGACTAACCGATAACGGTGTTGAGTTCAATGAGCGTAAGGCGCACAACTCCAATCTCTATCAGTTGTTCATGCGCGAGCCCATTAACGGTATTAAGGTCGAACTGAACTTTGCCTGGCATGAGGCCGTGGCAATGGGCAGGGTGCCGGGCTGGACCGACGATGGTCAAAACGACAAGTCAGTTGCCGAAGTCTTTAAGGAGTCTCGGTTTAACGAAAAATATCTCAACAAGTCAGAAGAAAAGGTGACCGTATGACACAGGCAGTCGTAGCGCGCGTCCATCAACCGGGTGAGCCAGATGTCATAAAACTCCAAGAAATAAACCTTCCCGACCCCGGGCCGGGAGAGGTCACTATCCGCCACACGGCAATCGGCCTGAACTTTCAGGATGTCTATATGCGCAGTGGGCTCTATCCTGGGCAGCCCCCGTTTGGCCTGGGAAATGAGGCCGCTGGTGTCGTCGAAAAAGTGGGGTCGGGCGTTTCAGACTTCAAAGAGGGCGATCGGGTCTGCTATGCCAGTGGCCCGGTATTCGATGCCTATTCCACCCGAAGAAACTTTCTCGCTGCGCGACTGCTGCACACTCCCGATGGCGTAAAAGACGAGCAGGCCGCGGCGATCTTGCTCAAGGGAATGACGGTTGAGTACCTCATGCAGCGTTGCTTTCCTGTGCAGTCAGGAATGTCGGTCCTTTTTCATGCTGCTGCCGGTGGTGTAGGCCTCTTGGCCGGGCAATGGGGTAAAGATCTGGGCGCTCGCATGATCGGGGTCGCAGGAGGCCCAGAGAAATCCAAGATCGCCCTCGAAAATGGCTACGATGTCTGCCTTGACAGGAAGACAGAAGATATTGCTGCTCGGGTTAAAGAGCTCACGGGGGGCAAGGGGGTTCCCGTCGTTTTCGATTCGGTGGGCAAGGACAGCTTCGATGCATCCCTGAACAGTCTGGCCCCCCGAGGCTATTTCGTCTCTTTTGGCCAGACTACGGGTCTTCCGCCCCCCGTTACCGGGGCAATGCTACAGAAGCTTGGCTCTTTGTATTTCACCCGCCCAACCCTAGTGACCTATACGGCAGATGCTCAGGAAATGCGCGATTCCGCAGCCCTGGTTTTTGACCGTTTGCAGCGGGGCGTACTGAGGCTGTCCATCAACCAACGGTATGCCCTAAAAGATGTTGTTCAGGCCCATCGGGACCTGCAGTCAGGCAAAACCTCAGGATCAACCATTATCACCCCTTAAGGGCTTCTAAGCTAGTCAAAAAGGGCCCTTTACACGAGTAAAGGCCTCTTTTTGATGGCTGTTCTCAGGTGGGGGTCGCATCTCCCCCCTCGACAATCACCAGCTCTACGACGCCGCCGCCATCGCGGCGAAACCCGGCAGCCTTTTGATACTCCTGCGACTCAAAGCAGCCCTTAGCGGCAGCAAGGCTCGGGAATTCAATGACTACGAAGCGCGCGAAATTCTTGGGCCCTTCGAGAACTTCGTATTTTCCCCCTCGGGCCAGTACCTTGCCATGATGCTTTGCAATGATTGCTGGAACAAGGTCTGTGTAGCGTTTATAACGCTCCCAGTCATCAATACGAGATCTGGCTACCCAGTAGGCAGGTGCAGTCATGAGTCAGTCTCCTTTAGGGGTGTATTGCTGTCAAAGAACGCCTGAGGCTACTTGTTTGAGAAGACATACTCTGGAAGCCAGGTTGCAATAGATGGAATAAACCAGATGGTAATGACCACAATAAGCAGGCATAACCAGTAAGGAATCGAGTATCGGAATATCTGACCTACAGTGATCTCGTTAGGGGGCAGGGAGGCCTTTACCGTGAATACAAGTATGCCGAATGGGGGGGTAAGTAAGCCCGACTCGATTGCCAGAATGCCAATCATGGCAAAGGCTATGGGGTCCATGCCCGCTGCATGGGCCACCGGCGCAAACACCGGTACCGTGATAAGGATAATTGAGATCGAATCGATGAGGCAGCCCAGGACAAACCAAATAGCTACCATAATCAAAATAATCGCCCAGAGATCGAGTCCCGAGTCAACAAAGATGGTCTGAATGGCACCGGTGATTCCTGTCATAGACAATACCCGAGAGTAAAGCTGGGCACAGAACAGGAGCAGTAGCAAAGGCGCTGAGGTGCGCCCAACCTGCAGCACGACTTCTCTGATCTCGGAAAATCGAACTCCGCGAATGATTGCGACTACCAGTGCAGAGGCGGCGCCAACGCCCGCGCCTTCGGTTGGCGTGAACGCACCCATCCATATGCCTCCGAGAATGAAGGCTACGAGCCCCAAGACCAGAACCGTGCCCACTATGGCGCGACCGAGGCTTTCATCCAATTGCTCTGACGTAGACTCTTGCTTGGGCTCAGCAGTCTGCATTGGCTGAATCGTTCCAGGGCCTGCACCGACAATGTGGGGCTTAGTGACAGCGGTGAAAACAATATAGACGCAGAACAAAAGCGCAAGGAGCAGCCCCGGGCCGACCCCTGCTAAAAACAGCTGGCCGATAGACTGCTCGGTAAGTACCCCCCATACGATCATGAGCACGCTAGGGGGAATAAGCATCCCTAGGCACGAGCTACCGGCGATACATCCGGCCGAGAAGCCCTTGTCGTATCCGGCACGGCGCATTTCAGGATAGGCGATTCTCGAGAAGGCGGCAGCAGCGGCAATACTGACACCCGTGACGAAGGCAAACAGGGCATTGGCGCCTACAGTGGCAAGACCAAGACGCCCCGGTAGGAATGCGAGCCCTTTGTTTATTAGGGTGAAAATATCCCGGGCGGCACCACTCTGGGCAAGAAACCCCCCCATGAGCAGGAACAGCGGAATAACCGCAAATACATAGTCGCGCAGCGCCTCATAGGCTGTACTTGAGATGAAGTTAAAGACAACTCCCCAGTCGCCGACCATAAGAAATGCGCCCAAGACCGCCGTTGTACCGAGCGCAACGGCGATATGCACTCCGGTGAGAGTAAGCAGTAGAACCGTGCCAATTACCACGACCACTTGAAAAGTACTGAACATAGCAAGAGCCTTTAGCGGGAGGAGATTGCAGCGTTAGTGGCTTGACGCCTTGAAAAAGTCTTCTGAGTGCGTGGGGTTCACAAGAGCCCGCAGGGCATGCCATGACAAGATAAGATATTGGGTAATGGCCAGGGCAGAACCGATGACCACCATAAATCGGGCGGGCCAGCTCGGGATGCGTAATGCCCCCTCTCCCTCAAACTCGCCAGATACCCACGATCTTGCGGCGAGGTCTAGCCCGCCATAAAAAATAATGAAGAAAAATCCAACACCAAGCAATGACCCAAAGAGAGACACCAACGCCTTAGGCCGAGTAGAAAGGCGCGTTACAAAGACATCTACCGCGATCATGCCACCCGAGCGAATCGCATAGGCGGCCTGCAGGAAGCATATAAGGACGACCGACGCCTCTACCATCTCCTTGGTGCCCTTCACGGGGCTTAGAAAGATGCCGCGCCCAATGACGTCGGCCACAATTAGGAAAGAAATAAGCAGGGCCAATGATGCGCCAATGACGAGAAACGACTTTATGACCCAGTTGTTCGTTGCTTCAAACATCGGCGTAATCCTGTCTTGAGAAGAAAACAAATGGGCCTTCAGGCAACCGGAAGCTGCATGAAGGCCCAGGAGAAGATTCGTTACACCAAGAGCTACTGAATCTTATAGCGAACGGGCCACTTATGGCCGGCTTTTTCGGCCTCTTCCAGGGTGGCCTTCAAAACCTGGCTCGCAGGTAATCCCTGCTTGTCCAACGAGCTAGCCATTTCTTGGGGCCATCCGGCCAAAGAGTTGGCCCATTCGAGCCGAACCGATGGGGGCACTGCGGTTATCTGGGTTCCGAGTTCCTTTAGCTGAGCGATCTGCTTGGGGTAGTTCTCTTGGTTTACCTTACCCGTGCGAAGCTCGTATTCACGAGCAACTTCGGCAATGATAGCCTGCACGTCTTTGGGCAGTGCATCCCAGCGGCGCTTATTAATGGTGAGCCCGTGCCAGGTAATCGACCCGAAGCCAATCTCGGTGTAATACTTACCTTGTTCGTAGAGCTTAAAGTTTACCCATGCTGAAGGAAACATAATCCAGCCGTTGTAGACCCCGGTTTGCATACCCTGGTAGGCCTCGTTTAGGGTTCCTTGCACGGGGATGGCCCCAACATACTCAAGCCATTTCAGGTTTAGGCCTGCTCCAGCAAGCTTAACGCCCTTGAGATCGGAAACCGATTTCCAGGGCATTGTGGTTCCCAGGTTGTAGCCGTTGTCTGCGATGATTCCCAGAAGCTTCTGGTTCCATTTTTCCTCAAAGACATTCGACAGGTATGGCACCCTGTTGTATACCGCCCGCGCAACCTTCAGGCTCATTTCCGCATCCATGGTGCCAAAGGGCAGCATTACCTGGAAGGCATGCAGAGGCAGGTTGGAGGGCTCAAAGCAGAAACAGAATGCGCCCAGATCGATAATGCCGGACTGCACGCCCTCAAGGGTGTCGGGCAGCTTTACCATCGCACCACCATAGCCCTCGATAAAGTTAATGGTGTGGGGGGTACGCTCTTTCACCCTTTTGGTAACTTCCGGAACAAAGAAGGTATTTAAGAGGTTGACATAGGTGTTCACGACAGGGTGACCCGACGCGATTCGCATTGTGATGTTCTCGGCCTTCTGGGCGTGAGCCGCGCCCGTACCGAGAAGCCCCACCATCGCGCTTATTGCGACAAAAAGGCCTAGTTTCTTAAATTTCATGGTTGGAACTCCTCCGTAAGAATAGACATCAAGATATGAAACGACACTGGAGAGTTTTTGCTTGACCGCTCTCTGCGTCAATTAGGGTTAGTAAGGGGAAAAGGGTTTGTCGCGCTGATCATTTGATTAGCAGACTACCTGTCGTTCTCCATTGTGGGTGACCGCCACCTGTGCCGGAAGTTTCGAGCTAAGCGCGGCGTGCAAATAGCAGGTATTGGCAGAGATGGCGAGCAGTCGTTGCATCACTGAGTCGTCTTCTTCACCGTGCAGGAATAGATGGGTATCCACAGGCGAGGCCTGCCCCGCAAGGCCACCGTGCGCGTCGCTATGGAGACCGAAGGGGTTGAACTGCACAAGTCGAATTGCCCGCACCTTGTACTTCAGGTATTCGGCGTACCGAAGCAGCTGGGTCATGTAACAAAAAGCGATTCCCGCAGAGAGCAGGGCAAGACCAGAGGGCGCAGTGGGGCTGGCTAACGCATTCTCGTGGCTAAGGAAAGAAAACTCGCTGCCCGGGGGAGCCTTCAAGGTGGTTTGAATTGTGGTCTGTCCTTTGCCAAGGGTAAGAGCCGACCGCCCAAGAACCTCCAGCCCAAATCGCGTAGAAGCGGAGGGCATTGCCTCGTTTGGCGGAATGTAGTCAGAGGTTTTCGAGATCAGATTTGTGGCATCTTGCCCATCTGCAACCGGCCGGGGCGGGCCCGCCCGCGACTTTAAGGGGTCTTGCGCATCTGGGGCCTCGGAGGCCTTGGCTCCGGTGACCTCACGACGTATGCCATTGACATACAGCGCAAAGGTACAGTCCAGGGGGTGTGCCATTGCTGCAAGCGCGCACGATTGCCGCACTGCGTCATGGATGAGCGATGCGGCCAGCTTCGCGGTGCAGTTTCCCTGGCTGACGATTTCGATCTCAGCAGGTGCGGCCTCTCCCTGGCCTGTGCCAGCATAAAAGGACCCACTGAAGGCATATCGGTTGATCAGGGTCTGACTTACGGAAGACAAAGGAGTTCCGCGCGAGAGGTTAAGCCGGTCTATGGCACCGAGAAGATCGGCCTGAAGCCCGGCGTTAAAAAACCCCAAAGGAAAGGGCGCAAGGTCAGAGCCTTTGAGCTGCGGGCCTTCGTCGCTCACGACCCGCCAGCGGGGGCCGTTGGTGCCCTCGGAGATAACCGCCTCTTTCTGATGGGCTCCCAAGGCACGCGCCTCGACCTTAAGACAAGCGGCATCGGGAGCCCCTTCGAAGAGCCTGGGGCGGTCGGACTGGCGATGCACGCAAAAAGCGAGAGGATGTCCAGAGGATTGGATGCTATCTTCCACTTCAATCAATGCGGGCTCCTTGCTGCGTTGCATACCGTGAGGGTACTAGAGAAGGCACTATTCAACCTGTTATGTTCGTCATATGATTACACCAGTAATTATCAAAAGATCAATAGGAGAAAACCATGGCTTCTTGGAAAGAGATTCGGGTTATCAGTAAAAAAGAAATGATGGGCCGCGTGGCCCGGTTCAAAAAGCTAAAGGGCTCCGATGGGGGACTCCCCGATAGCCCACTTCCCGAGTCCCAGCGCAAGCTATTTGCGGTAATTGGGTTTCAGCCTCCCAAAAAAGGAAATAACGCCACGACATCGCCGGTGGGCGATGATGCGGCAACCAAGCCAGCCATTCCTATTGCCGAAGGTTTTAACCTCGGCTACTGCAAGGCTAAGCCTGGTCGGGGCCCTCTCATGCACAACCATGACACCAATGAGACCTTTATTGCCCTGACAGGGCAGTGGCGCTGCGAATGGAATGAAGGCAGCCATAAACAGCATATTGACTTGAACCCCTACGATGTCATCTCTTTCCCGCCAGGATGCGCCCGTCGGTTTATGAATATCACCAAAGGCGAGCCAGAGACAGAGCACCTGTTAATGTTCGTCATCGGGGGCAATGCGCCGAAGGCTGAGTTCACCCCATTGGCCATGCAGCGTTGCATGGAGTTTGCGGCAGAGCAGAAAAAACAGTCTCGAAGACCTAAAGGTAGGGCTTAGCCCAGCCTATCCCAGCCTCGGGGGTCGAGGCGGGTCGATATTCGCAGCCCACGGTGCCGTTGTAGCCAAGCGACGTAAGTTCTTGGGCGATTCGTACGAAGTCTAGCTCGCCCCGGTCTGGCTCCGTCCGGTCGGGTACACCCGCCACTTGAATATGGCCAATATCCTGCCTAAGCAAACGGAGATTCGTAATGATGTCGCCATGCAGAATCTGCTGGTGATAAAGATCAAACTGGATCTTAAGTGCCGGGTGGTTCACCCTGGCGAGGGTCTCTTTGGCATGGGGAAGACTTGCCATAAATGCGCCTGGTGCATCGCGAGGGCTTAATGGTTCAATGGTTACCAGAATATTGCGTGGGTGGGCCGTTGCGCAGGCCCAGGCAAGGTTCTTCTCGTACGTTTCTTGTTGCGCTGCCTCAGAGCTCCCTCCTGCAGCCACAGGGCCGGCAGTCGCGTGAATCAGGGGAACATCCAGGGCCAAGGCATAGGTAAGGGCCTGATGAAACAGCTTTTGAAACTCAGTTTCTTTGCCGCTCCATGCGGCAAGTCCGCGCACTGCAGCATCCGCGCTGGATCCGGAGGGGGTATTGATAAGCGCAAGTGAGAGCTGGTTGTCCCTGAGCCCGCGCTTCCAGTCTTCAATCGAGGCTGCGTAGGGGTTAAGAGACTCCACGCAGCGAAAGCCAGCATTTGCTGCAGCCTTTAGGCGTTGGTCTAAAGGCAGTTCTTTCCAGAGCCAGTCAATATTGGCAGAGAGTCGAATCATTTTGTATCCCTTCGTTCCAATGGCATGCCCAAAAATATCTCTACTTCAGCACATCAAACAAATTGTGCCAGTCGTCGGTCCAAGGCCTTGTGAAAGACGGCAAGGGGATCGCAACCCGATGGGCCGCGATTATCGGGTTATTCAGAAGTCCCACATTACGAGTTACCAGTACCCAGTCGCTTCGCGCGATTGTCCATGGGTCGGATTCCTCGGGCTCATGCGAGATAAGTGCTGAGGCATAGCCAAGGGTATCGGCCAGCTGCTTTACTACCGGGGCTAGGGCAAGGTATCGATTGGTGACATGGATTGCCAGCACGCCAGTAGGAGACAGGTGGCGGGTGTAGACGGAAAGCGCCTCTTGGGTGAGCAGGTGTATCGGAATAGCATCACTTGAGAAGGCATCGACTGCCAAAACATCAAAATTCTGAGGGTCTTCTCGCTCAAGCTGCAGCCGCGCATCTCCGAGTACCACCGTGGTCTGGGCGGGTGCGTTATCAAGGTAGAAAAACTGGCTTTGTGCGACATCGACCACCTGGGGATTGATCTCATAGATCCGGTAGCGGTCTCGTGGACGTGCATAGGTTACGAGCGTTCCCACCCCCAGCCCTACCAGCCCAACATGGATCTCGGGCAGGGAACGCTTTACCGCTATAACCCGCCCAATGCCGGAAGACGGACTGTAGTAGGTGGTTGCCTGGCCACGCTTGTCGGGATCCAAAACCTGCAGCCCGTGCAGGATCACGCCGTGGACGAGCCGCCGGTAGGGACCACTCTCGGCTGTGCTGACCTCCTGCACCCTTAAAGACCCGTAGAAGTTTCTGTTTGCATAAATGCTTCTGTCTTGGTAATCGTCCCAGTAAAGAGCGGAGAAATGGCCAACGGCAACCACAGCCGCGAAACTGCCAAATCCCAGGGTTGTCTTCAACAGGGGCGAAGCCTCACGCAGAGCAACCCATATGCCAACGAGACCAATAGCTAGCAGCGAGAGCGGCATCTCCCAATACCCCGAAAAAACACGTGGGGCGATGAGCGAAACAAAGGCGCCACCAGTGGCCCCGCCCAGGGCGATCATGAGGTAGAAACGGGTGAGGAACTGAGGGGCAGGTCGTGACTGTGCGAGTTCACCATGACAAAAAAGACAGATCAGGAAAAGGCCAGCGCAATAGAGCGGTATTGCAATCTCAATATCGAGAATGCCGTCCTGGGCAGTCAATCCCCAGGCCATGATTGCTGCGACTGCCATGCTTGGCAGCATCATCGATTCCCGAAGGTAAAACCCCTTTCCGTTTCGTCCTTCAAAGGCAAGCACAAAGCTCAGCAGATACAGTGATAGCGGTAGTACCCACAGGAAGGGGACGGAGGCTATGTTCTGAGAAATGTGGCCAGAGGCAGACAACAGGAGGGCACTGGCGAACCCAGAAAGAATCAACCAGAACACCTGTACAGAAATCGTGGGCGACTTTGCCTGCGTTACCTCGTTGGCCGGATGCGCTGAGTTTGGGGCGGTCGGTTCCGCCAGTGCTGCGGCGGGGGTATTGGCGCCAGGGCGCTGGCCTGTCTGCCAGATGAGCAACAGCATAGAGGCAACAAAGAAGACAAATCCTGCGCTCCAGACCCAGGCTTGTGTCACCACTCCAAGGACACGCTCGACAATAAACGGGTAGCTCAGAAGCGCGACCAGCGACCCGAGGTTTGACAGGGCAAAAAGCCGATAGGCCCGCGCTGCCTTCTGAGGGCTTGGCTGGGATCTTGCAAACCAGGCCTGCACCAGCGGCCCCGTTGTGGAGAGCACGAAATAGGGAAGTCCGATGGTAACTGCCAAAAGCAGCAACACATGCAGAGAAGGATCTTCGAGCCCAGAAGGCTTTCGGGATTCTGCCGCAAGCACTGGCAGCCAGAGCAGACTTACCAGTAACAGTGCCGAATGGAGTCGATACTGCACCCTGGCGGAGAGTTTTTGAACAAGGTCTGCGTAGGCGTAACCGGCCAGAAGCGTGACTTGAAAAAAGCTTAGGCAGACGGCCCAGACCCCGGCCGATCCGCCAAACCAGGGAACGATCTGTTTGGCGATAATCGGCTGAATGAGAAAAAGCAGAAAGCTCGATAGCGCGATCGCTAGAGCGTAGATCAGAAAGGTCCTCTAGGCGGTTTCTTGTTTTGTGGGATCGTTCCCCAGCCCTCTGGGCAAGGGAAACCGAATATGCTCTTGTGCCCCGGGAAGTCTTCGTACGGCGCTGGCGCCCATTTCCTTTACGGCCGCAACCAGTCCCTGCACGAGGGCCTCGGGCGCAGAGGCCCCCGCGGTGATCCCCACGCGGGATTTGCCCGCCAGCCATTGCGATTGAAGATCTTCTGCACCATCCAGAAGATAGGCGGGCACCCCATACCTTTCTGCGACTTCGCGCAGCCTATTGCTATTGGAACTGGTGCGACTGCCAACGACCAGGACAACGTCAACCTGTCGGCTCATGAGCTTGACTGCGTCCTGGCGATTCTGGGTGGCATAGCAGATATCGCTGAATTTGGGCCCACGAATGGACGGGAACCTTTGTTTTAAGGCCTGAACGATGGCAGCGGTATCGTCGGTGGATAGGGTGGTCTGGGAGACATAGGCAAGCCGGTCTGGGCGCCGAACCGATATCTTGGCTACCTGCTGCTCGTCTTCCACCAGGTAGATGCCCGCATCGAGTTGTCCCATGGTGCCCTCAACCTCAGGATGGCCCTGATGTCCAATCATGACGATCTCGTAGCCTTCGGCCGCGAGTTTACGAACCTCTACGTGAACTTTTGTTACCAGCGGACAGGTGGCATCAAAGACCTCCAGGCTTCGCTCGGAGGCATGGGCACGCACGGTACGTGCTACCCCGTGGGCGCTCATGATCAGCCGGGAACCTACTGGCACCTCATTAAGGTCTTCGACAAATACCGCGCCCTTGGCCCTGAGGTCGGCAACCACGTGATCGTTATGGACGATTTCGTGCCGAACGTACACTGGTGCGCCAAACCGTGTAAGGGCACGTTCCACGATTTCGATGGCGCGATCCACCCCTGCGCAGAACCCTCTGGGTTCAGCAAGTACGATCTCGCTTGGAGAGATTTCGGTCGGAAGAGGCTTGGGCGTATGGCTCATGGGGAAGTTTTGTTAGGGACAGAGCTGGGCAATGCAGCGGCGGCGAATTAACTGGGCAGAACCCCAATGATTCTGACATGGAACAGGAGTGCCTGACCAGCCAGGGGGTGGTTGAAATCAAAGACTGCCGAATCGGCATCCCAGCCCTTGAAAATCCCTGCAAATCGCCCGCCCTCCGGGGCTGGAAACTCAAGCAGATCTCCCGGTTCGAGGGGGTCTGTTGCGTCGGTATGTTCGGCCAGAAGCTTGCGCGAAAGCTTCTGGATTAAAGCGGGGTTTCGCGGTCCGAAGGCATCATCGGGGCCCAGGGCATAGCTGCGTTCATCACCTTCTTGCAGAGCGAGCAGGCAGCGCTCCAGCCCGGGGGCAAACTGACCAGATCCCAGCTGCAGCGTGGCCGGTTTGTCATCAAAAGTGTCGAGCACCACCGGGCCGTCAGGCAAAGACAGGCGATAGTGCAAAGTGACATGACTTTCGGGCGTGATGAGCGGCATGCCGCGCAGTCTACCCCGACTCCCCTAAAATCAGGTATCTCACTATTAACCGTTTTTTATCAGGATGCCTATGACAAAGAAGATTATCCGCACCGCACACGCGCCAGCCGCAATTGGTACCTATTCCCAGGCAGTGCAGATGGGTCAAACGGTTTGGCTGTCCGGTCAGATTGCGCTTGACCCGGAAAAAATGGTCTTGGTAGGGGATGACTCACCAGAGGGCGTCAGTCAGCAGATCCACCGCGTGTTCCAGAATCTCTCGGCAGTGGCCCAGGCCGCTGGGGGGTCTCTGAATGACATAGTGAAGCTCAATCTCTTTCTCACCGACCTAAGCCATTTTGCCCGTGTCAATGAGATCATGGCAGGTTACTTTACCGAGCCCTACCCTGCAAGGGCTGCTGTGGGCGTGGCGAGTCTGCCACGGGGGGCGGCGTTCGAGGCAGAGGCCGTAATGGTTCTGGGTAGCGCCTCTCGCGCCAATTGACCACTAAGCCGCTCACTGACTGGCCAGAGGCCTTTAGCCGGCTTGCGCTGCACCGGCCCATAGACCTGCTCCTGCATTTTCCTCTGCGTTATGAGGATGAATCGCGGGTAATGCGCCTGGCGGATTTTCGCCTAGGGGATTCGGGCCAGGCCCAGGTGCGGGTGGTTGATCACCGGGTTGTCTATAAACCCAGAAGGATGCTGGTAGTTCAGATAGAGGACGCCTCGGACACGGGTCTGTTGCGTTTTTTGTATTTCCAGGAGTCGATGCGTAAGACTTTTCTTGCAGGCCAGCAGATCAGAGTTATCGGTCAGGCCCGACTGTCTGGTGCCGGGGAACTGGAGTTTGTCCATCCGCGTGTTCGGCAAGGCTGGCTCAGCCCTGAGGCTCTGGTCGATCAGCCCTTGCTAGCGGTCTATCCGACCACCCAGGGGCTGGCGCAGCATGTGATTCGCCGCGCGGTGGCCCGTGTTCTGCGCAAGGAATCTCCGCCAGAGTGGCTTCCCGAGACCTGGCGGCGGCAGGTCGGCGTTGCCCCACTACCTGAGGCGATACATCGACTGCACCTGCCTCCATCCCCCTTACAACCGGCCCTGATGCAAGAGGCCTGGAATCGGATTCGGTTTGACGAACTGGTCGCCCAGCAGGTTGCACTGCGGCGCGCCAGGGCCCGTCGTTTCGCCCACAGGGCGCCCTGCCTGAGCGGTTCTGGCGAGCTTGTCTCTCGGCTGCTGCAGTCTTTCCCATTTCCGTTGACAGAAGGCCAGCAAGAGGCCTGGCGACAGGTCCGCACCGATCTGGTACAAGACCGCCCCGTTCATCGGCTCATTCAGGGCGATGTCGGCAGTGGCAAGACCGTGATTGCTGCTCTTGCGGCTGCCCAGTCGGTCTCTTCGGGATATCAGGCGGCAGTGATGGCGCCAACCGAACTGCTTGCGGCACAGCTTTTTGACAAGCTCTCCTCCTGGCTGGCGCCACTGGGAGTGGAGATCCTAGGTCTCTGGGCCGCCATTCCGAAAGCCCAGAAGAGGCGGATACTGGCGCGGGCGGCTAAGGATCAGCCCTGTCTGGTGGTGGGAACCCATGCGCTTATTCAAAAAGACGTGCGGTTTGGCCGGCTTGGTCTGGCCGTGATTGATGAGCAGCATCGTTTCGGTGTCGCCCAGCGGATTGCCTTGCGCGAGCGGCTCACCAGCCCCGAGGGTCTGCGCTGCCATATTCTTGGCATGTCGGCCACACCCATACCGCGCAGCCTTGCGATGACTTTTCTTGCAGACCTTGATATCTCTGTGATTCGAGACCGGCCTGCCGGGCGCAAGCCTGTTCAGACCCGGCTCATGTCTCAGTCGCGGCGAGAGGAACTGCTCACGCGCCTGACGCATTTCTTGGACCATGAAGGACAGGCCTATTGGGTATGCCCCGTTATTGAAGAGCAGGAAGACACCGACCGGCCGCTCAAGGCCTTGGAAGAGACTCAGGCCTGGCTTGCACCGGTTCTGGGTGATCGACTGGCGGTGGTGCACGGTCGCATGCGGCCAGACGAAAAGACCGCGGCGATGGCCCGATTTGCATCGGGTGCCGCCCGGCTGCTGCTTGCCACGACCGTGATTGAGGTGGGGGTAGACGTTCCGTCAGCCAGGCTTATCGTGATCGACCATGCGGAACGATTTGGCCTGGCGCAGCTGCATCAGTTACGCGGCCGGGTTGGTCGCGGGGAAGGGCAGAGCACCTGTATTTTGTTCTATTCCCCACCCTTGTCAGAGACGGCCCAGGCACGGCTCAAAGCGCTCTATGAGTCTGATGACGGCTTTGAGCTGGCCAATCGAGACCTGGCGCTGCGGGGGCCCGGTGAAATTCTCGGCATGAGACAATCCGGCGATCCAGAACTGCGCTTTACCGATCTTGTTCGAGACCAGGCTTTGGTGAACGCCGCCGTTACCTTTGGCCAGCAGATTGCCATGTCCTATGACGATTCGCGGGCCTTGCAGGCGGTTGGTGTATCTAAGGAGGCTATCGATAGCCTTCTGAGCCGATGGGCTCGCAGAGCCGACGACGTACTTACCAGTGTCTAGGAAACCATGACTCTCACCGAACTTCGATATATCGTGGCTGTTGCCCGGGAGCGCCATTTTGGGCGTGCGGCAGAGGCATGTTTCGTAAGCCAGCCGACACTCTCGGTGAGCATTAAGAAGCTGGAATCCGAACTGGGAACACAGGTTTTCGAACGCGGTGGAACAGAGGTAACCATGACTCCGATTGGGGAACAACTGGTTGCCCAGGCGCAGCGGGTTTTAGACGAGACCAGCAAGATGAAGGGCATCGCCGAACAGGGCAAAGACCCGCTCACTGGGCCTCTGAAAGCGGGCGTGATCTACACGATTGGCCCCTATTTGTTGCCCAAGATCGTCATGGCCCTTATTCGAGACCATCCTCAGATGCCGCTGATCCTTTCGGAGAATTACACCCTCAAGCTACTCGAGCAACTCCGCACGGGGGAACTGGATGTGGCGATCCTTGCCGAGCCTTTTGACACCACCGGTCTAGAAGTCGTTCCGTTGTATGACGAGGAATTTCTGGTGGCTGTCCCCAAGGGTCACCCCTGGGGCAAGCGTAGGACCATTGCCTCTGTAGACCTGAAGCAGCAGACCATGCTACTGCTGGGCGTGGGGCATTGCTTTCGTGATCAGGTTTTAGAAGTCTGCCCCGAGGCCGCCCGGTTTGCCCAGAATACTGCCGGTATTCAGAAGACCTTTGAGGGGAGTTCTCTAGAGACGATTCGACATATGGTTGCCTCTGGACTTGGCATCACCGTTCTTCCTCGCATGGCCATACCTTTTGATGGCAAGGACCCTATGCTTACATTCATCCCATTTGATGCCCCCGTTCCGATGCGCCGTGTGGTCATGGTCGCACGCAAGAGCTTTGCCCGGCAGACCGCCGCCCAATGCCTTAGCGAAGTCATTCTGAAGACCGATCTCCCCGGTTGCATCAAGCTTCCTGTAAAGGCTTAGAGAAATGATGCAGAAATCTACACACCCATCCGCATCCAGCCCATCAGACTATCCATCCCTAGAGGCATCGGTAGGCAATACGCCGCTGGTTGCACTGCGTCGCATCGCCGGGCCGGAGCATGAGGCCCGAGGCAATATCATTCTCGGTAAGCTCGAAGGCAACAATCCTGCCGGTTCCGTGAAGGATCGCCCCGCAGTCTCCATGATTGCCCGCGCCCAGGCGCGGGGCCAGATCCGCCCGGGTGATACGCTGATTGAGGCAACGAGTGGTAACACCGGAATTGCCCTTGCTATGGCCGCAGCAATGCGGGGCTACCGAATGGTGCTGATCATGCCGGAGAACCTTTCGATTGAACGTCGTCAGACCATGAAGGCGTTTGGCGCGGAGCTCATTCTGGTGAGTCAGAAAGAAGGAATGGAGGGCGCCAGAGACCTCGCCGATGCCATGCAGGCCCGGGGTAAGGGTCTTGTGCTTAATCAGTTTTCAAACGATGACAACTGGCTCGCCCACTACGAAGGAACAGGCCCCGAAATATGGGCCCAGACGCAGGGGCGAGTTAGTCATTTTGTTTCGGCGATGGGCACCACGGGCACGATCACTGGGGTATCACGGTTTCTGAAAGAAAAGAACCCTCTTGTCCAAATTATCGGTGCCCAGCCAGCCGATGGGTCTTCCATTCCGGGTATTCGAAAGTGGTCGCCGGAGTATGTCCCCCCGATTCGCTCCAAGGCACATATCGACAGGATTGAAGAGGTGACCCAGGCGCAGGCCGAAGACATGGCTCGCCGCTTGGCCGCCACCGAGGGCCTCTTCTGTGGGCCATCGGCAGCCGGTGCCTGCCTTATTGCGCTGCGTGTTGCCGAACAGCTTACCGATGCCACAGTAGTCTTTGTCGTCTGTGACCGCGGAGACCGATATCTTACGACGGGGATATTTCCAGGCTAACGCTTTTTCGCAGGTAGCTTTGTAGGCAATTTCACGGGCAACTTCGCGGGCAACCTCGCGGGCAACTTCGCGGGCAACTTCGCGGGCAACTTAGGCTGGGTCTTTTTCTGGGTGGCTTTCGTCGCATCAGGTTTTACCCGCCGGGTCGTTGGCTTCACCGCCGCTGTTCGGGCCTTTCTTGCCCTGGGCTTTTTGGCGGTGGGTGCCGGTTTGGGGGGCAGAATGGCGGCCATGGGAATCTGCTTTTCACCCCAGATATCTTCGAGCCGATAGTACTCCCGAACCGCCGGCTGCAGGATGTGAACCACCGCATCTCCACAGTCCACGAGAACCCATTCCCCGGTGTCCTCTCCTTCGGATCCGAAGACCTCCCCGCCATTTTGTTTGACCTTGTCGTGCACATTTTTTGCGAGTGCGCGCGTCTGGCGATTGGATGTTCCAGTGGCGATAATCACACGGTCGAACAGGTCGCTCAGCCCTGATGTGTCGCAGACCAGAATGGTCTGCCCTTTCATGTCTTCAAGGGCATCAACGATCACGTACTGCAGTGTTTCGATTTTCAGAAGGCGCCTCCTAGGTGGGCTGGGAAGAGAAATAAACCTGATTTGATTGAATATACCGCGCGACAGACGGGCTAACGGCCAAGGCAATGGGCAATCCCTGGGCAACGCGGCTTCGAATCTCTGTGGATGAGACCTGGTCTGCTGGAAACTTTACCTTACGGATCTTGGCGCCAGCCTGCATCAGGAGTTCTCCCGCCTGACTATCGCCTTGCACTGGCTCGGGCCGCTGGCATACCGCGATGGTGAGTTGGCCAAGCAGCCAACGCCACTGCTGCCATTGGGTAAACGAAAGAAGCTGGTCTTCTCCAAGTATCCAGATGAGCGGCCGGCTGGGAAACTCTAACTGGAATGACTGGACGGTTCTATAGCTGGGTGTTTCTTGGCCCATCTGCCCTGCCAACACCTCACGGTCATCCACGACCATGCGGCTATCTCCAAGGTCGCTTAGGGCAAGCCGCGTCATCGCAAGCCTGTCTGTGGCACTGGCGATGGCTGCTTTGTGCACCGCCCGCCCCGAGACGATCCAGCGTATTTCCGGCAGGCAAAGCTGTTCGGCCGCAGCCTGGGCCATCGCCGCGTGTGCCCGATGTACGGGATCGAATCGGCCCCCGAAAAGCCCGAGGGGCCGTTGATCGATACTCCGGGAGGCGGTCGCAGACACTGAGGTAAACGCGGGTAAACCGGGCGCCTGCCCTAAGGAAGCCCTAATGCGCTTGCGACGACGCCCAGTGATATGCAGATCAGCATGGTGATGATCATTCCCATACGAAACTGCAGCATGAGAATAATTGCAAGTCCGGCAATAAGCCCGGCCACAAGGTCAAGCGTGCCTACAGAGCCCCACTCGCCAGTGGGCGTTGGCCACAAGATATAGCGAGAGAAGATAAGACTCAGGTCCGCCATGATTGCGACAACCGCCGCACTGATGGCGTGCAGCGGCAGAGACCAGCTGGGTATCTTTCTGGTTGCTTCAATGACTGGACCGCCTGCCATAACGAAAACAAATGAAGGAAAAAAGGTGGCTACTGCAACCACCAATGCCCCCAACGATCCCGCGACGATGATTGGGAAGGCGGTAAGGCTTGTGTGCTGTGCGGCCGCAATGAAACCCAGAAAGACGTTAACGATGGCAAGTGGGCCGGGTGTGACCTCTGCAAGCGCAATGCTGTCGATCAACTGCCCGGTTGTTAACCATTGTTTTTCGGTAACCATGGTGTCGAATAGGTAAGGCATAACGGAATAGGCGCCACTGAATGTAAGGAGGCTCACCTTTATAAAGAAGCCAGCCATGTCAGCGAGGATGCCTGGGAGGTAGACGAGAATCGCACCGTAAAACGTGCTAAACAGGGCAACGGCAATGCCCACGGTTATGCCAATCTGATTGCGAGAGTAACTCCCTTGGGACGGCGGGGGCGTGTCATCGGAGACAAAATAGCCATCGTCACTGGGGCCGAAAGCCTGTAGGGGGAAAGACGACCTGAGCCTGGAAATCCCGGGCTTTGCCATCAGAACTCGGGATAAGGCGGCCTGGAGTCGGCTACTTGGGCCTTGTAACGCGGGTTGGGTGGTGAACAAAAACATGAGCCAGCCGATGAGCCCAGCCAGGGCCAGCGTAAACACGAACGATCCGCCAAGCTGCAATAGAAGAAAAGCGCCAACAGCAATAGCAATCCACACCCTCCCGACCAAGGCGCGGTTGGCAAGCCGCACCGTGGCTGCTAATACGATCGCGAGAACAGCGGGCTTGAGCCCGTAGAGCAGCGCCTGGATCTCGACCATATGACCATAGTGCACATATAGGCCTGCCAGTAGCATCGTGATGGCAAGAGAAGGAAGAATGACGAGAATCCCAGCGAAGAGTGCCCCTTTAACGCCATGCATCAGCCACCCAATGTAGGTCGCAAGCTGCTGTGACTCAGGCCCGGGCAGAATCATGCAGAAGTTCAGCGCATGATTAAATCGTCCGGGCGATATCCACCTGCGCTTGATAACGAGTTCATGCTGCATGAGTGCTAGCTGCGCTAAAGGACTGCCGAAAGAAATCCAGCCGAGCGCGAACCAGAACTGAATGGCTCTGAATAAAGATACCGGCTGCGTGTTTTGTGCAGGAACCTCCGAGCGATCGCCTTGCTGCGGATGCCTAGACACAGAAATGGAGCCGTCAGCGGCCAAGAAGATTCTCGATGTCTTGGCTGAGCTTGTCTACCGGGATATCGTGGGGAGCGACGAGCCTTAACTTGCCCCGCGGGTCGAAGAGATAAGCAAAGGTGGTGTGATCGATCGTGTAGGCCATAGGATCTTTGGCAGCCGACGAAGAGGGAACCTTTTTAAAGTAGACCCGAAAGTCCTTTGCGACTGCCTGGGTCTGCTCTAGGCTAGCCCGAAGCCCGACAAAGTCCGGGTGAAACGCAGCGAGAAACGCGGCGAGTGCTTCTGGCTGATCACGTTCCGGATCAAGCGTGATAAACACGACCGACAGTCTGTCTGCCGCACTCCCGAGCCGCTCTCTAACCTCTAGCATTTTTGAAAGGTGGCTCGGGCAGGCATCCGGGCAATAGAGGAAGCCGAAAAAAACTATAACGACCTTGTCCTGAAAGTCGGCCAGAGAGGTGGTTTGGCCCTGCAGGTTTGGCAGGGAGAAACCCTGCCCCCATTGCGCCCCGGTAACGTCCATAGAATGGAACTGCACGGGCTTAGGCGAACAGCCAAGTAACGCAGCCATGCTAAAAAGCACCACGAATAGAGACAGGGATCGCTGGCGGAGACAATTAAGGTAGATTTTCATAGATGTGGTTATTTTACGATCCTCAACTCACACTCTTTCAATGCATCGTATCGGAGATGACTTCCGATGGTACCCCGCGATTGAGATATGCCTATTCGAGCCCCCCGTAGGATTGCCGTGATTGGGGCTGGGGTTGCTGGCGCCTGTGTCTTGCGGGCAGTTGCACGAACATCTCATGCCCTAGGCTTTGCGGACCTTAGGCTTAGCCTGTTTGAGCGGGCCCCTGGTCCGGCCGCTTCCGCCTCTGCGGTGCCTGTGGCTGTCGTACACCCAATGACCTCAAGAGACCACAACCTTGCCAGCCAGTTCTTTCTTGAGGGTGTCACCACATTAACCCGCTGGCTCGACGATCTCCAGGGTTGTCAGCAGGGCTGGGCAGACATGTCTGGGGTTGACCATCGAGAACCCCATGCCGAACAGACCGAGCGGCAGCCTGGTGGCTGGGTGCTGCCGATCGGCCTTGCTCAGGCATGCCTTCGCGATGCGCATGCCCATATGGCCGATCGTCTGCAACTACATTTCAACTGCGCTATCTTGCCCGTGGATCTGTCTGTTTTATTACAAACATATGATGCCGTAGTAATCTGTGCCGCAACCGACCGGCTCTTGCCGGATGCGGGCCTGGCGCTGCAGCCATTGTCGGGTCAGGTTTCCTGGGTGTCAGTTGCCAAAGGGCAGGATGCTATCCATAGCCAGATACCGAGAGTGGTATCGGGAGAGGGTTTTCTCACCCCTTTGATTTCCGGAAGGGTACAGTTCGGAGCGACTTTTCATCGTTCGGATTCCCCACCTTTGGTGTCATTAGCCGATCATCAGCGCAATATCGCGCAGCTGCGGCGGCTGGCGCCTGAGGTCGATCAGCGGCTTGCACCGAAGCCCGAGCGCTGCGGAGGCTGGGCAGGTACACGGTATGCAACCAGAGACCGACTGCCGCACATTGGTCAGCCGGTCTGCCCCACCGTCTACAAGGGCAAGACAGACAGATGGCAGCTGGCGCCTTCTGTTTCACAGTTGCATCAATTACCGCGCCATGACGGCATTTATGTATTGCTGGGCCTAGGGGCAAGAGGTCTGTCGACAGCAGCCCTAGGAGCAGAGGCGATTGCTGCCGAGGTCTTGGGAATTCCGCCCATCCTTGCACCGCGCATCTGTCGGGCGGTGGATCCGGGCCGGTTTGTTCTGCGCGAGCATGCCCGCGTAAACGCATGTCTAAAGCGGGTAGACTAGGGAGGCTATGAATCTCCAGCAGCTGCGCGTTCTTCGGGAAACTGTGCGTAACGGGTTTAACCTTAGCGAGGTAGCCCTTGCGATAGTGGGCTCTCAGTCTGGGGTAAGTAAGGCAATTAAAGAGCTCGAAGACGAACTCGGCGTAAAGATCTTTGTCCGTAAGGGCAAACGTCTGCTTGGGCTTACCGAGGCCGGAGCGTCCATAGTATCGCATGCGGAGAAGGCACTGCAGGAGGTCGACAATATCCGTCGCGTGGTCAGTCGACTCGAAGATGCCGATTCCGGGCGTCTTGTCTTAGCAACCACCCATACCCAGGCACGCTATTCCCTTCCTGAGATCGTGCGCGCCTTTCGAAACCGGTTTCCAAAGGTGCAGCTCGCATTGCGTCAGGCGAGCCCCCCCGAGATTGCCGGTCTGCTCGAAACAGGAGAGGCAGACATCGCAATTGCCACGGAGTCTCTGAAGGCCAATGCGCTTTTCGTGTGCTTTCCATTCTTTAAGTGGTATCACGGTGTCGTTGTTCCGAAAGGCCACCGGCTGGCGGTCAAGGCCGCTAAAGGCGAGCACCTCGCGCTTGCAGACCTCGGCCAGGAGCCGATCATCACCTACCATGCGGGTTTTACGGGGCGGACCATGATTGACGCCACGTTTGCCCGAGCCGGTATCACTCCGCAGGTGGTAATGGAGGCACTCGATGCGGACGTTATTAAGGCCTATGTGGCTTTGGGAATGGGTATCGGCATTATCGCCTCGGTGGCCTACGATGAGGAGTCGGATCGCGATCTTTCTCTACTTGATGCCAGTGAACTGTTTGCCGAAAACACCACGGTTCTCGCGGTACGCAGGGGAAGGCTCTTACCTGGCTATGCCATGCGATTCGTTCAGCTTTGTATTCGCGGCCTTTCCGACCAAGCCCTTCAGAGGGCGGTTCAGTCTGAGGGCTAGAATATTCTGCGCTGTCGAACTCTTCTGAGAAGGAAGTCCCCATGGCTGAGACCCCAGGCAAACCCTCTTCTGTGCAGCAGGCCGTTGAGCCTGTCTATGGAGCGGCGATAGACAAAAAACCGTTTTCCATTTTTGAGTCTTCAGTCTGCCAGGGCCCGCGGTGAGCGAATCGCTATAGTGACCTGTTACGACGCCTCATTTGCTCAAGTGCTGATGCCCAAGCCAGGCTAGGTGTTCTGCGCGAACTTAAATACGCCTTGTGCCTGCAGTCGGTCTACGATGCCCCTGTGCCATAGATGGTTCATATGGGCAATGGTCTCTCCCATGGCGAATGTGAACTGATGAAAGTCGAGGGCCCTTGGAAAGAGTATCGGCAGCATCTCTGCGCAGGTTTTTGGCGTTTGGCAGTGGCTGAGAATCTTATCGAGCCGCTCTTCGTGATGATCGTGAAGCTGCTGCAGTCGTGTATGAAGGCCTCCGCGCAGACCGTGTCTGCGCACCTGGTGTGCTGCAACCCGCGATCCTGACGACCCCCCAGCAGCCCCTGAGGCCTGAACGCTTTCTTTCGCGCTATCGGCCGCCTCCATCCCAGATCCTCCAAAGGGCTTGCCATGCGACGGAAGAATAAGAACATCGTCGGCGACAGGCTCAAACTGTTTAAGAGAGTCAAGGTACAGGCCCAAGGGGTCGGCATCTGGCTCGTGGGCCCAGACCGACATATTGGTGGAAATTCGGGGCAGCACCATGTCTCCGGAGATGAGCAATCTTTTTGCCTCGCAATAGAGCGCGGCATGCTCGGGAGAGTGGCCATAGCCTGGAATCACCTGCCACGATTCACCGCCTATAGAGAAATGTTGGTAGGGCAGCAGCCGTTGATATCGCGATGGCACGCGAGGGACAAGGGTGGGAAAGTGGCTCTTGCGTTTGCGGGCCTTGTCATAGTCCTCCTCGGATGTCATGCCATGACGCCGGAAGTGCTCTGCCATGGTTGCTATGGTGCCGTCTGGGGCGGATTCGGACTCCTGGGCCATCGCCTTAGAGGAGAAGATTCTGCCGGTCGTGAACTCGCCAAGCGTCATCCACAAGGGCGCCTGCCAGGCGCCAGCGGCGCCATCTTCTTCAGGCAGGCCTTCGCAGAGCCAGGAGGCAAGCCCAAGATGGTCTGGGTGCATATGGGTGCAGACTACCCGGATGATCGGTCGGCCTTGAAACTTGCTGGCTACCAGCCCACGCCAGTGTGCTCGGGTCTCAGCGGTTGCGACCCCAGTGTCGACTACCGTGAATCCCTCTTTGCCATTGAGCATGTCTTCTATGAGCCAGAGGTTGATATGGTCCAGTGCGAAGGGAAGTGGCATGCGGATCCACCAGACCCCTGGCATGACGGCAGTCCATTGTTCTGGGGCAGGAATATCTAGCGAGGCGTAGTGGATCTGAGATTCGGCGTGGTTCATAAAGTAGGCGCTTTTCAACTATAGAGATTATGATTCTAGAGGACGAACCATTGGAGGCGAAAATATGCCGTCTAGCCTGACATCAATACCGCCTTTACCAAGCGATCATATGTTTGTTCGGGGGTTGGACCGCAATCCTGCGAATTATGTTGCCCTCTCGCCGATCACATTCCTTGAGCGGTCCGCCCTCGTGTACCCGGAGAGGATAGCGGTGATACACGGAACTCTACGCCAGACCTGGGCGCAGACGCTGCAGCGGTGTCGCCGACTGGCCTCTGCCATCCGCTTACGAGGCGTGGGTGTGGGCGACACGGTCGCCGTCATGCTCCCCAACACGCCCCCCATGGTCGAGGCCCATTTCGGTGTTCCTATGTCTGGGGCGATTCTCAACAGCCTCAATACCCGTCTTGATCCCACAGCAATTGCCTTTATGTTGCATCACGGTGAGGCCAAACTGGTCATTACCGATACGGAGTTCTCCCCAGTAATGCAGCAGGCCCTCGCGATTCTGCGCAAGGAATACGGCAGTTCACCCATGGTCGTGGATGTCGTCGATCCCCTGTTTGATGGCCCAGGAACGTCTTTGGGAGATTCGTCCTACGAGGATTTCCTCGCCTCTGGCGATAGCAACTTTCCCATATTGCTGCCCGAAGACGAGTGGCAGAGTCTCTGCCTGAACTATACCTCTGGAACCACCGGCGATCCCAAGGGCGTTGTCTACAGCCATCGCGGTGCCGCGATTAATGCGCTTTCCAATATCCTGGAATGGGATATGCCAAAGCATCCCGTCTACCTCTGGACACTGCCGATGTTCCATTGCAATGGCTGGTGTTTTCCCTGGACGGTTGCCGCCCGGGCGGGCGTTAATGTCTGCCTTCGAAGGGTGGAAGCGCGGGCCATCTTTGATCTGATCCGAGCCCATGGGGTAACGCATTATTGTGCGGCTCCGATTGTTCATAATGTTCTGATCAATGCCCCGCAGGAAATGAAAGAGGGCCTGCCTGCCGGGGTCAAGGCCATGGTGGCAGGGGCTGCTCCGCCTGCTGCCATGATCGAAGGAATGGAGAAGATGGGTTTTGAGATCACCCATGTCTATGGCCTTACTGAGGTCTATGGCCCGGCCACGGTCTGCGTCAAGCGCGAGGAATGGGAGGCTCTCGATATCTCGGAGCGTGCGCGGCTCAATGCCCGGCAGGGGCTTCCCTATCATCTGGAGCGTCAGGCACAGGTGCTCGATTCGGAAACTATGGCGCCAGTGGCCTGGGATGGCGAGTCTATGGGAGAGATCATGTTTCGGGGCAATATCGCCATGAAGGGATACCTAAAAAACGAAAAGGCAACCGCAGATGCCTTTCGTGGGGGCTGGTTTCACTCGGGGGATCTCGCAGTGCAGTACCCCGATGGCTACCTCAAGATTAAAGACCGCAGCAAAGATATCATCATCTCGGGCGGGGAAAATATCTCGTCAATTGAGGTGGAAGATGTGCTCTATCGCCACCCTGCAGTCTTGGCTGCCGCTGTAGTAGCCAGGCCCGATAGTAAGTGGGGAGAGACCCCGTGCGCCTTTATAGAACTCAAGCCAGGGGCGCAGGTCACAGCCCAAGAGATTGTCGACTTTTGTAAGAAGTACCTTGCGGGGTTTAAAGTGCCGCGAGGGGTTCATTTTGGAGAGCTGCCGAAAACCTCGACCGGCAAAATTCAAAAATTCGACCTGCGTCACCAGGTAGGGTCGGTAGCGGCAATCGATGTCTAACAAAAAAACAGGAGATAACTATGAATGCACCGCTAGAGAGCCCGGCCGCCGATCTTTCGGCGCAAGAACCGGCTGATCAGCCGCTGGTACTACGGTCTTCGGTTCGACCAGGGCTGGTTCGCCTCTCCCTGAACCGGCCGGCATCGTTTAATGCCTTAAGTGAAGCCATGCTTTCGGCACTGCAGTCCCAGTTCGATCAGATCGCCAACGACCGGTCAGTTCGGGTGGTTATCCTGGCCGCAGCGGGCAGGGCCTTTTGCGCTGGCCATGACCTTAAGGAAATGCGGTCGCAGCCCTCTGAAGACTATTATAAAAAGCTCTTTGGTCAGTGTACCGACCTCATGCTCTCTCTCCAGCGGCTCCCTCAGCCGGTAATCGCTGAGGTACAGGGAATTGCCACTGCCGCAGGCTGCCAGTTGGTTTCGATGTGCGACCTTGCCGTGGCTGCAGACCATGCAAGGTTTGCCGTCTCTGGCGTGAACCTGGGGCTTTTCTGCTCCACGCCGGGTGTTGGTCTTTCGCGCAATCTCTTGCGAAAGCAGGCCATGGAAATGCTGCTAACAGGAGACTTCATTTCGGCGCCAGAAGCCCTTGCCCGCGGCTTGATTAATCGCGTCGCGCCTGCTGCCGAGTTGACCTCTGTCACCGAGGCACTGGCTGCCAAGATTTTGTCGAAGCCTGAGGCAGCAATCCGACTCGGAAAGCGGCTTTTTTACGGGCAGATCGAGGCTAGTATTGAAGACGCCTATCTCAAGGCCGGCCAGACCATGGCCTGCAATATGATGGATGCAGAGGCATTGGAGGGCGTTTTGGCATTTATCGAAAAGCGCGAGCCCCAATGGACCACAGCCCATCGATAGCGCTGTGCGCACGCATTAAATTTTTTTTTGAACCAAGAGAGAGAGCCGTATGAAAGTGCTTGTGACCGTAAAACGGGTAGTGGACTACAACGTAAAAGTGCGGGTGAAGCCCGATGGCTCCGATGTCGACATTGCAAATGTCAAGATGAGTATGAATCCTTTTGACGAGATTGCGGTGGAAGAAGCCGTACGTCTAAAAGAGAAGGGGGTTGCAACCGAAATTGTAGTAATCACCTGTGGCACAGTCGCAAGCCAGGATGTGCTACGCACCGCATTTGCCATGGGAGCTGACCGTGGCATTTTGGTCGAGTCTGCCGAAGCGCTTCAGCCACTGGCGGTTGCCAAGGTGCTGAAGGCGGTGTTTGACAAAGAGCAGCCACAGTTGGTCATTATGGGCAAGCAGGCCATTGATGATGACAGCAATCAGACGGGCCAGATGTTTGCCGCCCTGGCGGGTCTGCCCCAGGCCACGTTTGCGTCTAAACTCGATATCAACGGCGGCAGTGCGCAGGTTACCCGCGAAGTCGATGGCGGCCTACAGACGATTGCCGTGACGCTTCCTGCTGTAGTTACCACCGATCTACGCCTGAATGAGCCTCGTTATGTCACGCTGCCCAACATTATGAAGGCAAAGAAAAAGGAGATCGAGACGATTCCTGCCGCAGGCCTTGGGCTTAACCTTGTCCCTCGGCTCAGGCTGGTCAAAGTAGCCGACCCTCCGGGCCGATCGGCAGGCGTGAAGGTGGACTCTGTTGATGTGTTGATCGATAAGCTCAAGAATGAAGCGAAGGTGATCTAGATGCAGATGCTCGTTATTGCGGAACATGACAATAAGGGTCTCAACCCTGCAACCCGAACAGCGGTTGCTGCAGGCCGCGAGATCATCGCGGCTTCCGGGGGCGGTGAACTGCAGGTAGTCGTTGCGGGTGCCGACTGCCTGGCGGTGGCCCAGGCTGCGGCAGGGCTTGAGGGCGTCTCGGGGGTGATCCAACT